>JAFRYQ010000062.1 GCA_017437565.1 Bacillota bacterium | reverse complement strand
GGTCGCTGGGATCACTTCCTGGGCTACCAGGATCTCCCCGCAGACCGAGCACTTCTTGCCTTCTGTCAGACCGGTCTCCGTGCAGGTCGGATCGACCGCTGCCAGGATCTCTTCCGTATGACCGGTCGCTGGGATCACTTCCTGGGCTACCAGGATCTCCCCGCAGACCGAGCACTTCTTGCCTTCTGTCAGACCGGTCTCCGTGCAGGTCGGATCGACCGCTGCCAGGATCTCTTCCGTATGGCCCGTTGCCGGGATCACTTCCTGCGCTACCAGGATCTCACCGCAGACCGAACACTTCTTGCCTTCCGTCAGACCTGTCGTCGTGCAGGTCGGCGCGACTGCCGGAATCACTTCTTCCGTATGGCCCGTCGCCGCGATCACTACGGTCTTACTGTCATTATGCTCCGTCCCGTCAGGGCTGTTCGCCGCGCTGACGGTCGCCGTATAGACCGTAGAACCTGCTGCCGTACAGGTCGCCTCCGTCGTAACTGGTGTTACAGTTGCACTGACGGTCCGCTCATCGCCACACTTAGAGCAGATGAAGGTTGCTGTCGCAGCGGTATAACCACTTTCGTCGTTACCTTCCCAGGTCCAAGAAGGTTCTCCATAGCTATGTTCGCAAGTAATAACCACCTTCGTTTTAACAAAGATCCTAACCGCTGAAGCACTCCCGGAACTTGTCGTGGTATTAAAGGTGCCTTCGCTGTCGCAAGTCAGATATCTGTTGGAATCGATCCGAAGCTTTCCACCGGTATAGGTGATAGCGCGGCCAGAACCGGATGCCCTTGGTAAATAGGTACCGCTTTCATAGCTGAGATATGAAGACGTGTTGGACATATACTGATTTCTGCTTGCATATTCCCATGCCACACCTTCATCATCCGTCATGATGTAAGCGGCGTCCGTTGAGGTTGCGGGGACAACGCTTAATTCAATGCTTCCGGTATTGCCCGAACCCGTGGTGACTTTTTTAACCGCATATACAGAATTATCACTCTTGGTGACGGCGATAATGTATTCCTTGCCATCCTGGAGGCTGTCTGTTTCGATATATCTGGTTTCGATGGTAGCCGTCGGGTCCACCAGCAAACTGGTTTCTCCCGTAGAACGTACAGTGAAGAAGTTTAGCGGAGCACTGGAAGTGCCTTCTTCATGCGTCATATATTTATCGCTGGAAGCAGTACTGGAAGCGTTGCTGCTCTTTAGCGTGCTCCCGTCGATCTCCCAGTCTTCCAAAGTCCCTTCCAGGACCCAAACATCCGGGGTATTATCCAGTTTCAGATCGCCTGAATAGCCGCCCGTGTTGTTGTTGGTATAGGTGGCGTTCAGGTACCGGCCGTCTAAACTCATGATATAGTAGCCACCGTCCGTCTCCGTCAGGATCCAACGGATCTCGTCCGACGCGTCATCACCAGCCTCGTAAGGCACGCCGGACAGACCGGTATAATAGTATCTCTGTGAACCGCTTCCGCTGTTTTCCAGGCGATCTGTAGAGGTTGCCGTACTCAGGGCATATCCGTCGATCGTGATCACATAGGTCTGCTGGAAGGTTGCTGCTATAACGGTGATCGTACTGGTTGCGGATTTCCCTCCGTCCGTCGTGGTCACAGTGATTACAGCTATGCCCTCCGCAATACCTTTCACCTTACCGGTTTCATCGACTGTTGCTACAGATGTATCACTGCTGGTCCAGGTCACAGTACGGTCTGTCGCGTCTTCCGGTTCCACGGTGGCTGTAAGCTGAACCATCTTCCCGGCTTCGACGGTGGCTTCAGACGGCGCAACGGTTACCCCGGTAACAGCGACCGGATCGGTAGCCTCTACTAAATGAGTTTCATCCGCGTTACCTTCCGAACGGACAGTAAACAGATTGATGGAGCCTGCCGGGCTGCCTTCTTCGTAAGCAAGGTACTTGTCACTGGATGCTGTCCCGGATGCATTAGTGCTCTTCAGCATGCTCCCATCAACTTCCCAAGAGTCTAAAGACCCATCCATGACCCAGATGTCTGGCGTATCATCCAGTTTCAGGACACCTCTGGTCGGGTTTGACGCGGACGGATTCGTCGCGGCAGTATAGGTAGCATTCAGATATCTGCCATCCAGGCTCTTAATATAATAGCCATTAGCGGTAGACGTCTCTTCGAGAATCCACCGGATATTATTGTCAGGAACTCCCGCAGGATCAAAAGCGGCTCCGGCAAGGCCGGTATAGATGTAAGCGCCGTTGTTGTTAACAAGCTGGTCTGTCGTCGTCTCCGTGCTCAGCGCAAAGTTCCCGACCGTTATGACATAGGTCGGTTCTGAAGCAGTACTCGGATTTACCGTGATCAAAGCAGAACCTGTCTTGCTGCTGTCTGCGGCAGATGTCGCGGTGATGGTCACTTCACCTACCGCAATACCGCGCACTTTACCGGTTTCATCCACTGTTGCAACTGCCGGATCGCTGCTGCTCCATACAATATTCTTGTTCGTTGCGTCAGACGGAGTAACCGTAGCGGTTAATTGAACCGTCTGTCTGACTTCGATCGTCTCCTCGGCAGGAGCGACCGTAACCCCGGTAACCGCTACCGGTTCGTCTACCTCTATAACAGTAACTTCATCCGCATTGCTCTCAGAGCGGACGGTAAACAGGTTCGCCGGGCTTTCTTCATAGCCGAGATATTTGTCGCTGGAAGCTGTGGTGGATGCGTTGGTGCTCTTTAGTTTGCTTCCGTCCACCTCTCCGTTCTCATCAAAGGAATATCCCGTATCGAGTACCCAGACATCCAGAGTATCGCCAACGCTAAGATCACCATGACCGGAATTGTTTCCGGATTCATAGGTGGCATTCAGATAATTGCCGTCCAGATCCATGATATAGTAACCGCCGTCCGTCGCCTCTATGATCCAGCGGATATTGTCAGCAGCACCTTCTCCCGCTGTATAAGGCACTCCGGTGAGGCCCCTATACGTGTAGCTGTTGGTGCCGCCATTAGCCGTATTCGGCGATTTCTCGTTACTCAGAGCGTAGCCGTTGATCGTGATCACATAATTCGGTTCCGTTGGGACATTGTCCGTTACCGTGATGGTTGCAGTTCCTTTCTTGCTTCCATCCGCAGCTGACGCAGCCGTGATGATTGCCGTTCCTTGCGCAACCCCTCTCACGCGGCCATTTTCATCGACTGTCGCCACAGCCGGATCACTGCTGCTCCAGTTAACTTTCTTATTTGTCGCCTCAGCAGGGGAAACCGTCGCGGTCAGCTGGACCGTCTGTCTGGGATCGATCGTTGCCTCCGCAGGGCTGACCGAAACGCTCGTTACGGGGACCTGTTGCTGAACCTCGGCGAACAGATAAACTTCCCGTGGGCTGCTAGGTGAACTCGCGGATGTCGAAGCCGTATAACGTCCACCATTATATGTACTATAGTAGATATAATAGATGCTGTTGCCGCTTCTCATAGTTAGTTTGTTATCCGTGCCATACACAATCGTCCTGTTGGTCGGCTCCGAAGTTGCGAGCGTGAGGGAACTGTTACTTGCGGAAAGGAAGAGTCCGTTGTTCTCCATACTGGTCACGGTTGTCCCGCTTCCGTTTGCCGTGAATACAATGTTTTCGTTCTCTGTGTAGATAACGTCCCCGTCGATCTCAACCGTCGTCAGCGCAACAGAACCATTGTTGTTTGTCAGCGCATAAGCTTCACCGGTGTTTTTGTTGGCAATGATGTAATTCGTATCCGGCTCAAGGGTATTGGTGAGGACGTACATCGGCTCGCTGCTGCTGCGCGGAATGACTTCCACTTCGATGCTGTCCGAAGGCACGGCCCAGTTCGTCGTGTCATTCGACGTAGCGGTAATGACCGTGGTCCCAACCCCGATCCCCTTAACCTTTCCGCTGGAATCAACGGTTGCGACTGACGTATCACTGCTGCTCCAAGTCACGGATTTATTCGTAGCATCCGCCGGTTCGATCGTAACGGAGAGCTGGACGGTCCTGCCGACTTCCACGGATACATCAGACTGATTAATGGTCACCCCGGTTACCGCTACCGGATCCTGCTCCGTAAAGGTACCGCCTTCGGTAGCGTCTGTGTTTCTCTCACTTAAATACGTGAAAGACAGTTTATTGCTATCATCGATCGTAATGACCAATCCTTTGCCTTTCACGCTAGCACTCTGACCGTTTTCGCTATCGCTCATACAGCCGGCGGCAGCATAGTAGAATTGGATCGTCTTGCTGGAGTTGGAAGCATAGGTTATGCTGTCTCCAGGTGCAAAGATCTGATCATAATTGGGGTCACCTTGCGAATGATTGTGTCCCCAGATAAAAACGATCTTTTGTCCGTTATTATTAGCAGCATTGTTTAATGCGTTAATCACCTGCTCGGCATTGCCAATTGTGCGCCAGCTAAAGGCGTGAAGGGGAAAATGCGTGATGATAAAGATCGGTTTGCTATTACCGACCCTATTCAGATAACTTGTCAGGGACCCGATCTGAGTGGTTGAATAGTGCCCGGTACCGTCCCCGCTTTCACTACCTAAACAATACAGTCGGTAGTTACTGCCTTCATCTCCTTCACCGTCGATGATATATCTCCTCGTCCATTCATTTTTATTGGGAGAAAAGTTGCCAGGGCTATACTCGTGATTACCCGTCGTATAACAGGCTTTAAGAAGTTTTCCTTCTGTTATTTTAGAGTCAACCGTCGTCATGACTGCGCCGGTATATGTCCAGAAATTGCTCTCACTGGCGCCAGCATCGCCCATGTCGCCGCAGAATCCCATGCAGCTGATCTGACCATAATCATTATAGACATTGTCGATCCACGTGTTGAGACGGGTCGATGCCGGATTTCCATTTCTGTCATGAACATCCGAAGTAAAAGTCAGAACCGTCTTCCCACCAGCTTTGGCTGGCCCGGCTCTTATCTCGTTAGCCCCCGATTCATCCTCCGCGGTCACCTCAGATTCAAAGGCTTCGGTCGCCGCCTCATCCTCAGGCACTTCAACATTCAGGATCGTTGGAACGTCCGCGTCGGTTTCCGGTTCGTCCGGCTCGCCGTTTGCCTCGCCTTCCTCTGCTTCCAGCTGACCCTCCGCAATCTCTTCCTCCGCGGCCTCTTCTGCCTGAACTCTATTAGGTTCTGCAGCTTCCTCAGGTTCTTTTTCCGTTATCGCTTCCTCAGCCGGCAGGTCGTCCTCATCGGGCGTTTCTCCTGCGGCTGTCTCGCCTTCTTCCGGTGGCGGAGATTCCTCCTCTCCTTCGGCGACAGCCTCCCCTGCGTCGCCAGGCTGGGCCTCAGCCTCTGCCAGTTCCGCCTCTTCGCTGGCAGCGCTGTCGTCAGCATAAACAGCGCCTGCAGCTGCCAAGTCGGCAGCAAAAAGGCTAAACAGCATGAAAAATACCAACAAAAGACTAAGCCATCTTCTGTTGGACGTTCGTCGCGCAATTCTTGCTCTCTGGTCCATTTTCA
The DNA here is from genome assembly GCA_017437565.1 of Bacillota bacterium. Lineage (GTDB taxonomy): Bacteria > Bacillota > Clostridia > Peptostreptococcales > Anaerovoracaceae > Eubacterium_B. The sequence goes on along the minus strand of JAFRYQ010000062.1, from coordinate 13,561 downwards.
TCTCCTATAAATCTGCGAGGATACAGAACGTGACCCACTGCGTGGTCCTGACACGTTCAATCTTTAGTCAATCGAGAATTACTTAGGAAGCCTGTTTGATGAAAACCAAGAATGAAAATCATGAATAAGTGCTATTACTTGGCACATATTCTATTTTAATATTAGCATGAGTTATGTAGGAATAACAAGCACTGTTATCTTAGCTAAGCGTTTTTTCTGCTAAAAACTATAAAAAAAGCCTGCCGGAACGGTCCGGAAGGCCTTATCAGCAGGTGCGTATAGGATTACAGAATAAACATCCTGGCGGTGACCATGGCCATGGGATCGCTGCTCGCGAAGCGGACCGTGCGCTGATCGAGCTGTTCCACGCCCGGGTAGAAAGACGCGCGGGTCGCCGGAACGTGTTCCTTATAGTTGATCTCCATTTCATAGCGGTCGTAGGTCGGATAATGGCATTCCGCGCGCTTGGCCAATGCCTTTTCCACGCCTTCTTCAATCAGCTGCTCCGCCTTATCGGTGCTCATATTGAAGGTGGCGTTGCCCCAACCCCATTTCACGCCAACGGTCTCCATCGCCGGCACCTTTTCCTGCGCATGTTCGCAGAGGGCCCGGTCGCCGGAGAGGAAGACGACCGGAACACCGTAATGCTCGGCGATGATGGAATTCAGGTCGAATTCCGCCGCGTATTCCCCGTTGATCTTAACGTAATTATTTCCTGTGTTCATGGTATGGGCCAGAGGATTTCCGTTCATATAGGCAGCGCTGTGGTAGCCGATATAAATGACGGCATCAAAGCTGGCGTCCACGCCGGCCATCATCGATTCCGGCGTATTGGTCCAACCCCGGATCAGGGTGACTTCTTCCGGCATATTTTCAAAGGGAATATTCCGGGCGCTGTCATGGGCGTCCTTCACATAGATCTCGGTGGCTCCGGCTTTGATGGCGCCCCGGCAGGCCGCCAGGACCTCGCGCCGCATCTGCGCGGCTGCCGCCGCGTGCGTGTGATGCCCGAGTTCCGTTTCGTCCCAATGCGTTACGTTGGTGACGCCTTCAATATCCGCGCTGATATAAACCTTCATGTTGACCTCCTTAAATGTATCTTATCTGCTGGTCATCAGCCCAGCATATCCTGTACGAAATAAAGAAATGAGCCGAGCAGCACCACTTCGATCAACCCGTAAAAGAGATCAAAGAGCAGCTGTGTGCGCAGATTTTTCATGATCCAATGACCGATTTCGCTTTTCGTTTCCGGGTCGCGCGGGCTGAAGCAGTAAGCCGGCAGCTCGTTCAAGCCCGGGATCATTTCCCGTTCGTCAAGATCTTCCAGATCCTTATTGTCATAATCCTCACCGGCCGCTTCCGGGAACAGGTCCTCGTGCAGCATCAGGTAATTCATCTTCGCGAAAGTAAGATGCCGTTTAAAGGTATTGTTCCAGCGACGGGTGAGCAGCATCGCTACCAAGCCCAGCACGATCAAAACCAGCGACAGGATCGCCGGCAGCCAGCTGTGCTGCATGCTGAAAATAAAGGCTAAAGAACCGGCCACCACCGCCATATAGATGGAGTTGAAGGTGATCCGTTCATTCTCCACGTGCCGGGCGTGGTTGAGATTCTCCACCATGCAGGTGGTGAGGAATTCCCGCTGCTCAGAGCTGAGTTTGCGGTTCCCGTAATAATTCTTACGGGTCCAGAGCGTCTTATCCAAACCTGTTCTCCCTTATCTTGCGTCTTTCTTTTCCGGGAAGACGATCTCGCAGCAGTACCAGTGCTCGTCCCACTGTTCGGCCTCCCCGCAAAAATGCGTGCCCAGCGACCGGTAGAGCTCGATCGCGTGCGGGTTCTCCTTGCTGACCAGGAAAATGCCGCCGTCAAAGCCTTTTTCCCGCGACGCTTCCAACGCGTAACCGATCAAAGCCCGGGCAATTCCCTGCCCCTGATACTCCTGCTTCACGCCGAGCCGGGCCAGGTCAACGGGATTCTGGATGCGCGGATCCCAACAGTCCAAGGTCGTCCAGATCTCATCCTCTTCCCAGGTCTCCGGTGGGATCCCGGTAATACAGCCGATCACTTCACCCGATGGCAGTTCCGCCAGATAGAGGCCGCCGGCCTCGAAATCAAGCCGGGGATCTTCCGGGCAAGGATAGTTTTCATCCCAGGTGCAACCCGGCGTCCGATAGAGAGACCGGTACACTTCATAGCAGGCCGGCACGTCTTCCGCCCTTGCCTGCCGGATGGTATATGACAGTTTTTCTTGTTTCCGTTCTTCCATAATGTCTTCTTCCGATACGCCCTTCGCGATGAGCGGTTGTTGCCAACAGGTCAAGCAGCTTGCCGAAGCCTAGTGCGGACCGAGCCGCGGCCCGCCGCCCCGGATCGTACGTTTTTCGGAGTCCTGCGTATTGCCGTGACCGGAACCGCCGGATTTCGAACCGCCGGATCTGGCCCCGGAAGCTTTGGCATTACCCTTACTGCCCTTCTTGCCGCCGTTCACGTAATCACGCCGCTTCTTATCGTGCTTCTGCCGTTTTTCGCGCTGTTCCTGCTCAAAGGCTTTGGCCGCTTTCTCCATATCCTTGCGATCGATATTGGGGCCGTGCCGGAAGGCGACGACGAAACCGGAGCAGATACCGGCAAAGATTGCCGCCCGCACGTAATCGACGTGCAGGACAAACAGGAAGAGGAGTGAAAACCCACCGAGCGCGGTAACGGTCAGCACCGTCCAGAACGTCTTCGGGAGAAGATTATGCACGCGTCCCAGGAAGTTTTGGAATCCGATGAATTTCGCTTCTAAAGCAGTCAGCACGAATGTGGAAAAGAGGGTCCCGGCGAACAAAGCGCAGAGAAAGATCATAACTTGAAAAAAAAGCATCTCTTATCTCCTTTAGTGGCTGTTTCCCAGCCTTTTTCCAGTATAACACAATCCGCCCGCGGTTTACAGAGCGGAATCGCAGTCCTTAGCAAACGAGGGACCGCGAGCAGTCGCCAAACAGCATTACAATTACAAACGGCAGAGGGGCCGTGAAGCCCGCTCTGCCGTAAATGAGCGCTGCATATCATTTTTCGCGCCGGGAGATAAACTCACCGGATCATTTTAAGTGTAGAGTGTGAGTGATAACAGCTTTAACTACTTTTTGCCCTTCTTTGCCGCCATGTCAGCCAGATAGTACTTACCCGGCGTATTGTAGTATTCGTTGACCAGCTTCTTGGTCTTCGGGAGGAGCAGGAACAGACCGATCATATTCGGGATGATGATCACTCCGAGGAATGCGTCGGTCAAGCTGTACAGAACGCCGAGGTCGATGCCCATACCACCGACGATGCACGCCGCGATGTAGACCCATACCCAGACCCTAGAGAACTTGACGCCGAAGAGGAACTCAGCCTGCTTCATGCCGTAGAACGCGCAAGCTAACATCGTCGAAAGTACGAAGAGGAATACGCAGATGGCTACGAAGTAAAGCCCGAAGGATCCGAATACGCTGTTGTACGCTGCCTGAGCAAGAGCACCAGTCTCGATGCCTTCTTCCGTCCAAACACCGGAGGTCAGGATTACGAGAGCGGTCATCGTGCAGACGACGGTAGTATCCATGAATACTTCGAAGACGCCCCAGGAGCCCTGACGGACCGGATGGTCAACGACAGCACCGGCGTGGGACGCGCAGGTGGTACCGAAACCGGCTTCGTTGGAATACAGGCCTCTGGCAAGACCCCAACGGAGCGTGGCGCTGACAGCAGCACCGGCGAAGCCGCCCATTGCCGCATGGCCGGTGAAGGCATAACGGAAGATGGAGCCGATCGCCGCCGGAATCATCGCTGCGTTCTTGATGATAACGATCAGGGCGCCGACGAGGTAGAAGGCCGCCATGATCGGAACGAGCTTATCGCAGACTTCACCGACACGCTTGGCACCGCCGATAACGGTGAAAGCGGTGATGGCCGCTACGACGATCGCGATCGCGATCTGCGGGATGCCGATCGCTACGCCCTGCTGGGTTGCGGAAGCAGCCTGAGCAGCCAGGGACGGGATCAGTTCGATCATCAGCATGAAAGCGAAGAAGGAGCCGCAGATAGCGCCGATCTTACGCAGGACGGAACCTTCCTTACCGACCTGACGCAGATAGTAGAACGGGCCGCCGACGTATTCGCCTTCATCGTTCTGATGTCTGTAAGCAACCGCGTTAACTACTTCGTTGAACTTGGTGCCCATGCCGATGAAAGCCATGATTTCGATCCAGAATACTGCGCCCGGACCGCCAAGGGCGATAGCAACCGGTACACCAACGATGTTGGAAGCACCGATAGCGGATGCCAGTGCCGAGCAGGCCGCCGCGAAAGCGCTGACGGTACCTTCACCAGAAGATTTGCTGAACATCTTGCCGAAGGTCTGGCTCATAACATAACCAAAGTGTTTGAACCACGGGAATCCGCAGTATACACCGATTACGATACCGCCTACGCCGCAGAGCAGCAGAAGAGGAATGCCCCAGAACCAGTTTGCAAATGCGATTAATGCATCAACAATGACCATTTGGTTCTCCTTTCTTAATAGATAGATAATAACGGATATGCAGAATGCGCTCTTATATGCACCCGGTCAGGGTAGACCCGGATTCATACCGACAACATGCGGCGTGCCGGAAAACCCAGCGCGCCGCGCGGATGTTCAATTTGTGCCATTTCCGGCATGAATGTGAACAAAATAACGATACACAGCTATTGTAACAGTTTCAAGATGGTTTCGCAAGTGATATTAGGAATATTGCGGAAAGTCTGCTTCATATCCACGCGTTCCGTCACCATATGCCCGTCGCGTCCGAAGGTACCGATGTTTACGACCGGGACGTTGATCTGCATGATCTTATCCACGTCGTGGAAATACTTCACCTTCCAGGACGGCATGTTCTCACCCAGCGCGTTGAAGGCTTCCGGCTCGTCGCAGATGGTCATGAAGCTGGAGTCGGAGATATACGGATAGAACATGCGGGTCTTGATCTGGCGTTCCGCCTCCGGACGGACGATCTCGACCGCTTCTTCTACGGCGTCGAGCAGCGCGCATTCCTTCTCGGTCTTACGCGTCATCTCGATGCGGGCGCTGTGCACGGACCCGAAGAAGATGACCAGTGCCGGCGACTTGTCTTCATGCCATTTCCAGGCTTCTTCGGCGACGCGGAGGCTGAAGAGACGCAGATCGAGCTCGGGCTCTTCCTGATGCAGTTTCACGGTGAAATCGTGCAGGCTGTCCTTAAATTCCTGACCGTATTTTTCTTCCAGCTCCTCGATAAACGTCTTCCAGGTGTAGACGCGGGTCTTCCAGGGCAGCGGCGTAAACGGTACGCGCGACAGCCGGCAGAAACGCTCGTACTGCGTATTCAGCATTTCGATCACGCTGTTCATGGATCTCACGCCGACCTGGTAGCATTTTTCCAGCACGTCGGCCGGGCTCCAGCCGTGGGTGAAGAAATTGTAATAAGAGAAGCCGACAAGTGCCGTCTGCACGGTATAGGGGCCCTTGGTATCCATCTGCTTCAGCGAGATCGGCGGGATGGCCACTTCACCCTGCGCGATATCGCAGAGATCCGTGTTCAGGCTCATATTGCGCGTCACTTCCGCGATCAGCAGGTTCGGATCAAAAGCACTGAAAGCCTGCCCGACGTGCGCTTCCTTGCCGAAAGCGCAGAAACAGGGCAGGAGTTTGCCGATGGACCCGTAATAGATGTAGCGGTTTTCGTCACCGGGGTTATAGTTGGTGGAATAGTCGGCGTTGATGCAGGCGACGTATTCAAAGCCTTCTTTTTCTTTCAGCGCGACCAGCTCGTCGATGCCGGTAATGATGCCCTTGGAATTATCCTCTTCATCGCATTCGGCGATCTGCACGATGCTGCCGTCCAGCAGTTCCGGATGCTCGGAGAAATAGCGCAGGATCACCATATGGCCTGCCACGCCGGACTTCATATCCAGGGCGCCGCGGCCGAACATATACTCGCCGGAGTTGATGTCGTCGATCACTTCCTGCGGGAGATCAAAGGTCTCCATCAGTTTCTGCGGCAGTTCCGCCGGTTTGAAGGCGTACTCCTGGATCGGCGTATAATCATCGACGCCGACCGTATCGATATGGCCGATCACGATGACTGCTTTCTTGGACGTCCCCTTGGTGCCCTTCACATAAGCCAGCGTGCTGTGCCGTACGACGAAATCGTCCTTGGTCTGGAATACCTTCACGTGATCCGGATGCTCCTGGAAATACGGCAGGCTCCGGTAATAGTTGCCCACGTACTCAGCGACCTTGGTCTCACCGCCGGGTTCCTTATTGATGCTGGGGATATTGACCATTTCTTCGGTAAGACGTTTCACTTCTTCGTAGCAATCTAAACGCATACTTTTTCTCCTTGCCTTTCTTTTTGATCTTTTCCGATCCTGTATTGCGGTTTTCTATCAGAAACGGGCGGCATCCGCTCCGTATTCAGACCCTTTCCGATAAAGCTTTCCTTTCTTTTTCCCCTGTAGTATAATTCCTGATAAATCCAAAGTAAAACGGGGATTACTTGCAAAACTTGAAAGTATTCTTTTATTTCCGGAGGTGCCGGCAAGGCACCGCGGTACAACCGGAAAAGGAGGTTCCCATGAGCGAACGCGTGAATGCCGAAGTCTTTCTGACGGTCGCCGAACTCGGCAGTTACCGGAAAGCCGCCGATAAGCTCGGCTTTACCCAGGCCGGTATCAGCTACATCATAAACGCCATGGAAAAGGAGACCGGGCTGAAACTGTTTGCCCGCGAATACGGCGGCGTCCATCTGACGGTGGACGGGGAAAACCTGCTGCCCTGGGTCAGGCAGCTGTATAACAGCGAACAGGCTCTGTCCGAGCGGGTGCGGGAGCTCACCCACCTCGATTCCGGCCGCATCCGCGTGATCAGCTTCAACAGTGTCCAGGTCAAATGGCTGCCCGGTATCATCCGCCGTTTCCACCGGGATTATCCGGAGATCGAGATCGAACTTGTCTCCTGTGAGCGTTTCCGCGAAACGGAAGCTTTGATCGACCGGGGCGATGCCGACCTCGGCTTTATCGTCCTGCCGGCGGAACGGAACCTCTATCAGCTGCCGCTATCGGAGCAACCCGTGCTCGCGGCATTTCCCCCCGAGCACCCCTTTGCCCAACTCAGCTCCATCCCGGCGGCGGCGCTTGGGAACTATCCCTATATCGGGCCGCCCCTGGCCTTCGATCCCTCGCTGATGGCTTATCTGCAGGAACATGAAGTTACGCTCAAAACTGCTTTTACGACCGAGAACGACGACGCCCGGCTGGCGCTCGTCAGCCAGAACCTGGGCTATACGATCTATACCGGCCTCATGCTGGAGGATCATCCTTTTTCGCTCCGTTATGCCCCGCTCGATCCGCCGCTGCTCTGGACTTACGGTCTCATCGCCAAATCGGAAGAGACCCTCTCCGCTGCGGCGCGTACCTTTATGAAATACGCCGCGGACTGGGTCCGCGGCGCCGATTAGGTTTGTTTCTTTCTATTAAGCGCGGCTGTAGACTTCCTGGCCGGCCAGATAGGTCTTTTCAACCTGGACGTTGATGATGTCCGCTTCCGGAATTTCGAACACGTTGCGGTCGATCACGATCAGGTCGGCGAACTTTCCTTCCTCCAGGGTGCCGAGGTAATCCTCATCGCCCGTGCCGTAAGGAATGTTCTTGCTGTACATGGCCACCGCGTCATAAACGCTGACCTTCTCCTCCGGATGACAGCCGCCTTCCGGATATCCCTTCGTGTCACAACGCGTAACGGCAGCGTAGATGCCGATCCACGGCGAGAAGTCCTCGACCGGGCAGTCAGAACTGCCGAGCAGGCGGAGCCCGTGCTCCTGATAGGTCTTCCACTGGTAGCTGTGCGCGGCGCGTTCAGCCCCGACGCGGTCTTCGATCCAATGCAGGTCCGTGCAGTAGAAGGTCGGCTGGATGTCGACGACGACCGGGAGTTTACTCATGCGTTCGATCATCTCGTCGTTGGCCATCTGGGCATGGATGATGCGGAAAGGCAGGCGGTCGGCCTGTTCCCGTTCGGTCATGCCGTGCTCGCGGCTCTTGGCCAGCGCGTATTCAATCGATCCCAGCACGACGTCCAGTCCCTGGTCGCCAATGCAGTGTGTTGCCGGCTGCAAGCCCATTTCATAGGCCTTCAGCACGCGCTCGTTCAGCTCTTCCGGCGGCGCGACCAGGATACCGGTCGTATTCGGATCGTCGTCATAGGGCTCGAACAGTTTCGCGGAACGGGAACCAAGGGCGCCGTCGCAGAAGCTCTTGAAGCCGCCGTACTGCACCTTGCGATACGGGTCTTCCATCTCCTTCTTGGTGATATAGGGTTTCTCGTAATAGGTGTCGAGATAGATGCTGACGCGGAGCGGCAGTTTGCCCTGACGGTCCAAGGCGAGGTAGTCATCGAAATCCTCGGTATATTTCCAGATGTCCGCCGCATAGGTGTGGATGCTGGTGATGCCGTCGTGGGAGGCCTTAGCCAGCGCCTTCAGCATCAGCTGCTCTTTCACTTCAGGAATCTTGGAGGGATCCGGGATGATCTTATCAAAGATACCCGTCGCCTGTTCCCGGAAGATACCGTTCGGCGTGCCGTCCGCTTCCAGTTCGACGACTCCGCCCGGTCCGAACTCGTAATTCTTGCCGATGCCCGCGACTTCCAGCGCCTTCGTATTGCAGACACCGCTGTGCAGGTCGACGCGTTTGATGAAGATCGGGTGCTTCTCGCTCGCCAGATCCAGATCGTGGCGGGTCGGGATGACGTCTTCGCTGTCTTCCCATTTCGACTGGTCGAAATTATTGCCGCGGATCCACTCGCCTTCCGGCGTCTCGGCAGCTTTGTCACGGAGCAGCTGGAGCGCCTGTGCCTTGGAGGTCGCGATACCCAGGTCGACGGTCGTCAGCGTCTGGCAATAGGCGTAGAAATGCAGGTGCGCGTCGCCCATGCCCGGCAGCATCGTCTTGCCGGCAAGGTCGATCACTTCCGCGGCATCAAAGCCTGCCAGTCCCGCTTCCGTCGTCCCGACGAAAACGATCTTGCCGTCGCGGACGGCTAACGCTTCCGCGCAGTCGCCCTCGCAGACCATCGTGTAGATTTTTCCGTTGATGAATAACTTATCCGCTTTTTCTTTCATGATAAACAATTTCCTCTCACTTCTGTTTGGTAAAACACCGGCATAGCGGCGTGGTTAAGGAACCTGTGTCCGTCAGCGGCTTCCGCAGGGCTCCCGCCCGAGTACTTAAGCGTCAGATACAGGTTCCTTAAGCATTGGTTATTTCAGGATATTCTTGATCGTCTGATAGATCAGTTCCGGCGTGTACTGGAACGTGAAGCGCGGATCGATGCGCTCGGTGTACTTATGCGCGTCCTTACCGACGGTACCGATATCGGTGACCGGCAGGTCGAGTTCAGCCATCATCTCCAGCGGCAGGTAATAGATACCGTCCTTGCCATAGCCCGGCGTATTCATCTGGTATTTCTCCAGCGCTTCCGGATCGGTCGGGGCGGCGCCGTAGCTGAGGTCGGAGATGCAGGGCAGGAAGCGCTTCTCGACGAGCGGATAATCGAATTCCGGATCCGCCTTTACCGTCTCGATGGCGGCACGGACGGCGTCGATCAGCACGCGGTCACGCGGATCGTCGTCCTTGACGGCGATGTGCGGATAGTAAGGCGGCGTGAAGTAGACGATGACGACCGGGTCGCGGTCGGACCAGAGGTCGTGGACGTAGTCGACCAGGCGATAGGATTTCTCACGGACGTCGATGGAATGATCGTCACGAAGCTGCTGCGTATAGGCCGCGATCTTGGCATCGAGCTCGTCGCCCATCTCTTCCTTCACCGCGTTGTACATTTCCTGATAGGTCATGGTACGGGCTACCCAGGGCTGCGGACGGAATTCGCGCTTGTACATCTCGCAGAAGATCTTATAGCGCTCGTTCAGGGTATCGACGACTTTCTGGAATTCTTCCTGCGCCGCTGCTTTCATCTTAGCCAGGACCGCATCCGGTTCCGAACAGTGCGTGGCGTAGTTGAACATCAGGATGGCTTTCGTCGCTGTCTGGACTGAATACTCGGTCTTCAGGTCGCGCTGCTTCAGGGTGACCGGCGGCAGGGTAACTTCGCCGTCCACGACGTCGCTGAATTCGGGATTCAGGTTGATGCGGCAGGTCAGCTGAGCCGCGATCTGGTTCGGATCGAGACCGTCGAAGGATTCGCCGACGTGCGTCTCTTTACCGACGATGTAGAAGGTCGGCATGATCTTGCCGACGGTGCCGACGTAGACGTATTTGACCGGGTCGCCCGGGTAAGCCGGCGCCATATAGTCCGGATCGATCATGGCCAGATATTCGTAGCCTTTTTCCTTTTTCAGTTTGATGAGATGCGGGACGAAATTCAGCATACCGGTGGAGTTGCTCTCTTCGTCGCAGACGCCGCAGAAGATGAGGTTCCCTTCGAAGTCCTCGATATCCTTGGAGATCTCTTCCATGATACCGATGACGGCGGCGTCGCCGGACTTCATATCAAAGAGGCCGCGGCCGAAGAGATATTTTCCGGATTCCAGGTCCGCTTTGGCTTCCGGCGGCAGTTTGATCTTCTTAAATTCTTCCGCCAGGATATCCGGGGAACCGGCATATTCTTTCAGAAGGCCGTAGTCCGAGATGCCGACAGTGTCAAAGTGCCCGATCATGACGATGGTCTTCGCCGACGGCGCCCTCTCCCCGTTCATCTCCGCGACGACGATGCGGCGGCCGTACTGATCGCCGACGCAGTCCAGCTGGTAGACGAGTTCGGGGTGTTTTTTGTAATAGTCCAGCCCGGCGATGGTGTCATACATTTTCTGGGCCATCGCGATCTCGCCCGGCGTCTCTACGACGCTGATCTGAGAGGTGAAGTCGAGAGCCATTTCTTTAATGCGCTTACTTACTTCCGGTTTCATTTTCTCCTCCTTAATAATAGATCCGTTCCAGGAAATCATAAACGATATCCGATATCTCACAAGCGGATTTCAGATTCACCCTCTCGTCGGCGCCGTGGAAACGGTCGCCGTCTGCCCCGAGAAGCACGGTCGGGATCGCCAGGAGCCCGCCGATGTGATTGAAATCGCCTATGCTCTGAAAATAACTGTAGTTCGGCTCGCAGCCGCAGACGTCGCGAATCGAATCGGCCAATACCCGGATGTGGGGGTCCTCCTCGTCCGTGCAATAGGGCATGAAGCCGCCGTCAAAGCCTTCCGCCAACGCTCCCCGGAAGACGACTTCCGTTTTGCTGCGGACGTTAGCCCGCGCCACCGCTTCCTCGACCCGCGCTTTGATGCTGGGGACCGTCTCGCCGCGCACCGAATGATAGAAGACCTCGACCGCCGCGTGATCCGGAACGCTGCAGGCGTTGCCGTCCGTGGTCAAGTTGATCACGCAGAGCGCCGACGGTCCGAGCTTGGGGTCGACGACTGGTTCCAGCTTCTCCAGTTCCACCATGACAGCGCCGGCATCGGTCAAAGCGTTGATCCCCAAATGTGGTGTCGCCGCGTGGGAAGAACGTCCCTTCAGGCGGATGGTGAAATTATATCCACCCTTGGCGCCCGGACAGATGCAGGGATGCGGGGCTCCGGTAAAGCCGGCCGAGGGTTCACAGATGATAGCGAAATCCGCGCCGTCCCGCACACCGTCCACGTTATCGCGGATCAGCGCGAAGGTGCCGAGACCAAAAGGTCCCTCTTCATCGGAGACGAACTGGTAGATGATCTTACCGGTAAAGCCGTTATCCGGCGCATCCGCGCCAAGTGAGGCCGTGAGCCGGTGTTTTTCGGCAAAGCGTTTCAAAGCCAAGAGGATAGCAGCGTCGCCCGCCTTCATGTCCAGCGCGCCGACTCCGTACAGATAATCGCCTTCCACGACCCCTTCATAGGGCGGGTAGGTCCAGCCTTCGCAAAGGTTCACCGTATCGAGGTGACCGCCCAGATAGATGACCGGGCCCGGCCGGCCGCTGTCCAGCACGCCGACCACGTTCTGACCGTGAAACTGCGTTTCTTTAGCTTCATAATACTCATAGAGGCGGCCCGGCAGATCATTTTTCTTAAGCCAGTCCAAGGTAAAAGCCATCGCCTCTTCCTCGTGGAAATAGGGGCTCTTGCAGCGAACCAGCCCGCGCAGCAGTTCGATGAATGCTTCCCGTTCTACTCTGTTTTCTGTCATGGCGCCTCCCTTCGTTATAGACTGAGACAGCTTCGTGAAAACTGCCGCGGCCACGTTTCTTGCCGGGCCGCGGCAGAAGATATGCTCTTCGCTGTCGATCAATTCTCCCAGGCGAATTCGGTCACGCTCTGGATCATCTCCGGCATGACTTCCAGCAGGCTCCGCTTATTCACACGCTCGGTCCACTGATGGTATTCGCGGCCGATCGGTCCGTAGAGGATCGACGGGACGGAGATCTCCTTAATGGCTTCCAGATCCAGGCTGTAGGACTTACCCCACATCGGATAGTTGGCCGCCAGGGCTTCGTAATCCATTTCCGGCAGCGAGGTGTAGCTGTTGTCGGAGATGCCCGTGAAATAGTGTTCGTAAGTCAGTTCCTGGCCGAACTTCTCTTCCGAGAGCTTCTTGGCGAATTCGTAGACTTTCGTCCCATAGCCTTCCCGGCCCGGGATCATATCGCTGTGGGTCGCCGGATAGTAAGGCGGCGCCACGCCGATCAGGATGACCGGGGTCTTAAAGTCGGCGTAATTCAGGAGCTGATCCAGCATCCAGACCGTGGCATCCGGGAAAGCTTCGCCTTCACCTACGCGCTTGCCGGCTTCTTCTTTCAGGTTCTCATAGAAGGTTTCAAACTTCTCGCCGTCTTTGGCCAGGAGTTCGTCACGCAGTTCGTTGACCGTATAGACCGTCGTCGGATAATCGATCTTCTCTTTCGTTTCGAATTTATTCAGTTTCTTGAATTCCTGGTATTCGTCGTTCAGGCGCTTGACTTCTTCTTCAAAGACCTCGATGGCGATCTGCTTGGTCTCCGCCAGGATGCGGTCCAGGGTGCGGTCAAAGCTCAGGACCGACATATAACCGAAGCTGCGGAAGGGCAGCGATACGTCATAGAGGACCTTATTGTCGCGCAGCTTGAACCAGCCCGGCGGCATGGAGGACTCACCTTCATAGGCGTCGACGAATTTCAGCGAGCCGTTGGTTCTCTTATACAGGCCGGTCATCATGTTCAGCGCCGAGATGCCGTTGTAGATGTGGCCGGTATGGGCCAGAACGCCCTGCGTCGCGAAGACCGGCATGGTCTTGCCGACGGAACCGAGGGAGAGGACCTGCTTGGGTCCCTGTTCGGAGGCCGGTTCCGGATCGACCAGGAGTTTGAAGTTCAGGCCGTACTGCTCACGCAGCTTGAGATAGACCGGCATGATGGCGCGCATGCCCGCGGAATAGCACTCCTCATCCGCGACCGCTGAGAAGAGGATGGAACCCTCCAGCTCTCCTTTCTGGGCCAGTGCCGCGTATTTTTCCACCAGGCACATGGCAATCGCCACGCCGCCCTTCATGT
>JAFRYQ010000061.1 GCA_017437565.1 Bacillota bacterium | reverse complement strand
TTTGGAGAAAACACTCCAAACAGCAGCGAAAGTCCCTCTTTTGTTTCTCTGGCCATTACCGGCAGCTTGTCGCAACGTGCTTCCGTCAGGGCCTCCCTACGCCAGGGGTTATAGGCTTACATCCAGCGGTCGGGGATCTGTCCGTTCCGCAGGTGGTTATGGGTCTTATGGTCAACGGCGATCTTGCCCCCCACGATGACATAGTCGATGCCGTCCGGCTTCTGGCGCGGATCGGCGAAGTTCGCGTTGCTGCGGAGGTTGTCGCGGTCGATGACCAGGAGGTCTGCCGCAAGTCCTTCGCGGACGAAACCGCGGTCGGGCAGTTCCAGGGCGATGGCGGCATTGCCGGTCATCTTCTGGATGATCTTCTCGAACGGGATGTCGGAGCGCTTCTCAAAGAAGGTGATCATTCCGCAGTAACTGGTGGGCGTGCTGCGATCGGCCGGGAAATCCGGACGTTCGCCTTCGAAATCGTAATTGTAAGCACAGTTGTCGAGACCGAGCGTCACGTCTTCCGCGTCGTCAAAGACTTTCGTGTCGTAGCGCCGCGGCCGACCGAGCGGCGGCTGATGGTAGCAGGTATCAGGATCCTCCAGGATCATGTCGAGCGCCATGTCCAGCGACGATTTTCCCTGCTCCTTCGCGATGTCCGCGAGACGTTTCCCGAGATAGCTCTCGTTCTTGCACTTGATGATCTCGATGTCGTCGCGCCACCAAGAGAAGGAACGGTTATGGCCGGCTTCCGTTTCCTGTTTAAGATAGGCGCGGTAAACGGGGCTCTCCAGCTTTTCGCAGAAGGACTTCTTACCGCCACAGAGCTCGATATAGTATTTGAACATACCGCAGAGCTCCGGGAAGAAGAACCAGGGGATATAGTCCGGAACCAGGTGATCCCAGGTGACGTAGCAACCTTTCTCACGGTATTCGCTGATGATCTGCAGGGTGCGGATCGCCGCCGCATCATACATATACTGGTCGTCCGGACGTTCGGTAAACCCGTTCGGAATATGGCTGATATGGACGTGGAGCCCGGTCTTGAGGCCGATCTCCATGAGATCTCTCAAACCATCGATCGGCTCATATTCTTTTTCGTCCGGATCGTTCGGCTTCTTGCCACCGTGGCGTGTATGCGCGGCCAGGATGCCATGATAGGGTACGAGCACTTCCGCGAGCTGGAGCATTTCGTTATCGTCCGCGTAGATGCCCGGCGCGTAGTCGAGGCCGTAGCTCATGCCAAGCGCGCCGCTTTCCATTTCTTTTCGCAGCAGTTCTTTCATACGGTCGATCTCTTCCTGGGTAGCGGTCCGCTTATAGTCCAGACCCATCGCGCACATGCGGATCTGGGCATGGCCGACCAGCATATACAGATTGCAGCCTACGCCGGTCTGACGTAGCCAGTCGCGATATTCACCGAAGGTGGTCCAGGTGATGTCAACGCCAAAGCGCTTTTTGAATGCCTTGCGGAAGGAAGGCGAATCGACGGCCGGATAACCGCCCGGGTGCACGCCATAGGAGCTGAGCGGAATGATCTCCTCAAAGGCCTTTACGTCCTCCAGCATGCCCATGAAATAATCGCCGATCGGGGCCATCGTCATGCCGCAGTGTCCGCAGAAAGCGGAGGTGATGCCCTGTCCGAGCATACCTTCCATATCTGGGCAAAGCATGGCGGTGAGGTCCGCGTGATTGTGCATATCGATAAATCCGGGGGTAACGTATTTCCCGGACGCGTCGATGATCTTGGCAGCGTCTTGGCTAATCTCTCCGATCTTTACGATCTTGCCATCCTTTACGGCAACATCGGCCGGATAGGGTTTTTCACCGGTACCGTCCGCGACCAGCCCTCCACGAAGAATCAAATCATACATATATAAACCTCCTTTTTGCAAAATATCATAATATATTATAACAATTCGGAAGTGAGAATCAAGAACTTCCGCGAAAATGGCAAGGAGATTTCAGGATATCCAGAAGTCAGATCCGCTCCAGTTTCACGCGGAAGCTGATGGCGCGGGGCGTATCGAGCTGATCGAACTGGATGAGATAGGTGCGGGCATCCGGGTCAGCGGCCAGTATGGTTCCTTCCCCGAAGATCAGATGCGAGATCCGGGTACCGGCGTCCAGGAGATCCCGCGACTGGGCAGCGGAAGGAAGACGCCGCGCGCTGGCTTCGATATAGGCGCGCGCGTCCTGGATCAGGCCTTCCCGCGGTTTATGGGTGAGGTCGAGGAGCGATTCATCGATATCCAAAAGGAAGCGGCTGGGATAGCGCGGCGCGCCGTCGAGGTCGCGTCCTTCGGCGGTGGAAAGGTAGAGCGCCTTTTCCGCCCGCGTCATGGCCACGAAGGCCAGGCGCCGTTCCTCTTCCATCCCTTCCAGGGTGATGGTCTTGCGGGTCGGGAAAGCGCCTTCGTTTAGGCAGCAGAGGAAGACGTAAGGAAATTCCAAACCTTTGGCCGCGTGGATGGTCATGAGCTTGACCTTATCGGCCGCCACCGAAGCATCGGGGGCAGCGGCACCGGCTTCCTCACCGGCAGCGTCCGCTCCGGTCGCCTCTTCGCCCGTTCCATAGGCATCGCTGTTGGTGAACATGGCAACGTGAGACAGATAATAGGGAAGATCACATTCTTCCCCGCAGGAGGTTTCAAATTCGTAAATGGACTGCTTGAGCTCGGCGATGTTATCGAGCCGTTCCTGGCTGCCTTCCGTGCGCAGCATACGCTCATAACCGCTTTGATCGAGGAGGGCGGTCAGCACTTCTGAGATGGGTTGTCCCTGCCAGGCGTTCTTGAAGCGGCGCACCAGCTCCAGGAAGGCGTGCGCGCCGGTGCCGCGGAAGAGTTCGTCGTCGGCGCAGGAGAGGAGGGCTTCATAAAGCGTACAGCTGTTTTCCTCCGCGTATTCACGTAAATAGGCGACGCGTTTCTTGCCGATGTTGCGGCGCGGCACGTTGACCACCCGCAGGAAGGAAAGGTCATCCTGCAGGGCGATCAAGCGCAGATAGGCCAGGGAATCCTTGATCTCGGCGCGGTCAAAGAAGCGCAGGCCGCTATAGATCTCATAGGGCAGCTTATCCTCCCGGAAGGCGTCTTCCAGGCTGCGCGTCATATAGTGGGCCCGGTAGAGGCAGGTAATGTGGCGATAGGGAATGCCGCTCTCGTGCAGGGCCTGGATCTTCTCCCGGATCCAGGCGGCCTCCGCGGCCGCGTCTTTTGCGTAATGGCAAAGCACGCGTGCCCCGGACGGCAGGCGCGGGATGAGATCTTTATGCAGGCGGTCTTTATTGGCGGCGATGAGCGAATTGCAGACGGCGATGATCTCCGGGGTGGAACGGTAGTTTTCCATCATCATGATCGTCTGGCAGTCCGGGTACTCGCGGTCAAAATCCAAAAGGAATTTCACCGAGGCGCCGCGCCAGGTGTAGATGGTCTGGTCCGGGTCGCCGACGATGAAGAGGTTGCGGTGATAGCCGGCCAGGACCCGCATCAGCTCGTACTGCGGCTGGTCGATATCCTGGAATTCGTCGATCATAATGTATTCCAGGCGCTGCTGCCATTTCAGGCGGATGTCCTCGTTCTCATGGAAGATATAGAGGGTGAAGAGGAGCAGGTCGTTATAGTCGAGACCGAAGCATTTCTTCTGCTGGTAGAGATAGCCGTAGAAGATGATCTCCTTTACCCCGGTCGCCTCCAGATACATCGCGCGCAGGTCTTCCGCGCTCCATTCGATCAGACGGAGGTAATAGGAGGGGTCGTCCCGCAGCTTTTTCATTTCGATCATATCACGGGCATCGCCAAAGGTCATATCGGAAAGGGTCAGGCCTCGCTCTTCATAGATGATCCCCAGCATCTGGTCAATGTCGGAATTATCGAGGACCAGGAAACTCTTCGGATAGCGCACGGCAAAACTCTCCTCCTGCAGGACGGAAACGCAAAAACCGTGAAAGGTGTTGATATAGCCGGTATCGTTGTCACCGGTCAGGCGGTGGATACGGGTGCGCATCTCGGCCGCGGCTTTGTTGGTAAAGGTGACACAGAGAATGTGGCCGGGACTGATGCCGGCATATTCGACGAGGTAGGCGCAGCGGTGGGTGAGGGCGCGGGTCTTCCCGGAGCCGGCGCCGGCGATGACGCGGACGATGCCCTCGGTGGTGGTGACGGCCTGTTTCTGGGCTTCGTTCAGCCCGGCCAGAAGGTCAATCATGTTTCTTTCTCCCGTAGATATCCGCAAATTCGGTGAGGTCGACCGGTTCCCCGGCACGTTGCTTTTCCAGCGCGCCGATGATGCGCGCGTAGGAATTCTTATTGATGGGATGGAGCCGCGCGATGCCGGCGACCGCGACCAGGAGCAGGCCGGGGATCAGCGTGACGCAGGCGCGGATGCAGGTAAGGGTCGTGTCTGTCTGCACGGCCAGCAGTTCATCAAAGTCGGCAAGCTCCAGGAAGATGCCCAGCAGCTGGGCGCCGGCAGCGCAGGCGATGGATTCGGAAAGCGCCTGCAGGGAGATGACGGAACCGGCGTGGCTCTTGCCGGAAGCCAGTTCTTCCGCCTCGCAGACGTCGTAGAGCATGGAGGGCATCAACTGCCAGTAACAGCTGGCGCCGTAAGAGTAGGCGAGGATGATGCCGGCGGTGAAGAGCAGGCTGAAAGTTCCCAGGTTCCCTAAGCCGGGAAGAAAGAGCAAAGCTGCCAGGAGGCCGCTGGCGAACATCCCGTGCCAGAAAGTGGCCGTCTTATCAGTGGCCGCGGCCCGACGGGCGATCAGGGGCACGAACAGGATGCCGGAAACCGCGAAGAGCAGCAGGACGAGGGCCCGCTTTGATTCCGAGAACAAGAGATTATAGGTCAGATAATAGACAAGCGCGGAATCAAAGAAGGTGTTCGCGATCAGGAAAAGCAGGCTGGCCCCGATGATGAAGATGACCGGCCGCAAACGGCCGATTGCGATATAATCCCGCAGCACGCCGCGCACCGAGAGATGTGTGCGGGCGAGAGCTTTCCGGCCTGGCGGCAGAAGGCTGGAAGGCGCTTTTACAGTCAATGCGCAGATGAGGAGCGCCAGGCTGCAGACAGCGCCGATCAGCAGACCGATCAGCGACCACGTACGCCCGGGCCCGACACCGCGGGACGCCAGAAAACCGGCTAAGAAAGACGGCGCCACCATGCCCATGATCATACCGAACTGATTCCCGACGTAAGCGAAAGAACGCAGCGCGGTCCGTTCCTCATAATCCTCGGTCAGATCCGCTCCCAGAGTGATATAGGGCACGTAAAAGAGCGAGAAACTAAACCACACGAGGAGGGACATGAAGAAATAATAGAAGAATCTCAGCGTGGCCGGCAGATCGACCCGGGTGAAGAAAAACGTGATGCTGAGCACTGTCGGCAGGGCGGCCGCGAGCAGGAAGGGGCGGCGTTTGCCAAGCCGGTGGCGGGTGCGGTCGGAAAGCGTACCGACGACCGGTCCGCAAAATACTTCGAAGATCGAGCCGGCGGCGGAGATCGTGCCGGCAGCCACCGGATTTACCCCGGCGACGGTTGTCAGAAAGAACAATTGATAAGTGGCGAACAGTGTATAAAACGCGTTATCAGCTGCACCTCCGATTCCATAAGACAGCTTGGTATGGAACCTGAGTTTCATATTAACACCTCCTGTCAGCTGCCTTTTCATTATAGCACATATGTTCGCCCCTGACAATTGGGGATGACCAAAAGGCGGCCTTGTGCTACAATCAAAAGGCGGAAAGGAGAGAAAAGCCAGTATGTCTGAAAGCGGGAAAAGCGAAGTGAAGATCCGGATCCCGGCGGCGGTGGCCACGATCCTAGAAGGGCTGGAGGCAGCGGGATTCCAAGCCTATATCGTCGGCGGCTGTGTGCGGGATGCCCTGCTGGGCATGGAACCGCACGATTTTGACGTGACGACGGACGCCGCGCCGCAACAGGTGGAGCAGGTCTTCCGTGCCTTTACCGTGCTCGAGACCGGCTTGAAACACGGGACGGTGACCGTCCTGAGCCCGGAAGGGGAAGACGGGGCACGCGTCCCGGTGGAGGTCACGACTTTCCGCACGGAGGGCAGCTATTCGGATGGGCGCCATCCCGATGCCGTTTCTTTTACGAAGCGGATCGGGGAGGATCTGGCCCGTCGTGATTTTACGATGAATGCCATCGCTTACAGTCCGGTCCGGGGCTTTGCCGATCCTTTTGACGGCAGGGCGGACGTGAAGGCTGGCCTCATCCGCGCTGTCGGGGAAGCCGCCGCCCGTTTCCGGGAAGACGGCCTGCGCATTCTGCGGGCGATCCGTTTCGCGGCGGTGCTGCCCGGGTTCCGGATCGAAGAAGAGACGGCGCGCGCGGCGAAAGAGACGCGGGCACTTCTCTCCCGGATCAGCGCGGAACGGGTGGCGCAGGAGCTCGCCAAACTGCTCTGCGGCAGCCAGGTGGTCCCGGTGCTGGCGGCGTTTCCGGAGATCTTATTTCAGGTGATCCCAGAGCTGCGGCCGGCTTTCGGCTTTTCGCAGAACAATCCGCACCACGTCTATTCCGTCTATGAGCACAGCATCCTCTCTTGCGGCTATGTACCGCCGGCCTTCCACCTGCGGCTGGCGGCTTTGCTCCACGACAGCGGGAAACCATATTGTTATGCTGAAGATGAAGAGGGTATCGGCCATTTCCACGGCCATGCCGCGCGCAGCGCGGCGATTGCGGAGGCTGTTACGAGCCGCTTGAAACTCGACCGCTGCACCTGTGAACGGGTGCGGCTGCTCGTGGAGATGCACGACATCCGCTGGAACGGGACGGTGCCCATGGTGAAGCGCTTGTTGGCCAGGACCGGGGAGGAAGCCTTCTTTGAGCTCCTTGCCCTGCTGCGCGCGGATACGAAGGCGCAGGCCCCGGCGGAAAGCGCGCGGCTGGCGGACTATGCGGAAATGGAACGGCTGGCCCGGGAGATACTTGTCCAGGAGCAATGCTTCAGCCGCCGGCAGCTGGCGGTAAACGGGAGTGACTTACTGGCGCTCGGATTTCCGGCCGGTCCGGAGTTGGGCGCGATCCTGGATGAACTGGTGGATCGCGTGATCGACGGCCGCCTGCCGAACGAGCAGGAAGCACTGCTGGCCTATGTAAGAAATCGGTTGGCTCAGAGTGAATGAGATATTAGAGCTATAATAAAAAGCGCTTCGCCGTAGAAATCTGGGGAAGCGCTTTCTCTATTATTGGTCTTCTTAGGAATTGTGGAAGGAGGCTTTACATCGCCATCTTCTCCAGGAAGGCAACGTAAGCTTTATAGGCTTCGTGAACGTCGGCTTTGCTGACGGCTTCCCAAGGCGCGTGCATGCCCAGCACGGCGACCCCGCTGTCGATGACGTTCATGCCATAATTGGCCAGGATCAGGGCGATGGTGCCGCCGCCGCCTTCGTCGACCTTGCCCAGTTCGGCGGTCTGGAAGCCGACCTTGCCTGCTTCCATGACGCCGCGCAGTTTCCCGATGTATTCGGCGTTAGCGTCGTTGGAGCCGCCTTTGCCGCGGGCGCCGGTGAACTTGTTGAAGCAGACGCCGTGACCGAGATAGGCTGAGTTCTTCGCTTCGAAAGCAAAGGGATAGAGGGGATCAAAGCCGGCGCTGACGTCGGAGCTCAATACGCAGGAGCGGGCCAGCGCGCGGCGCAGGTTCAACTCGGAATAGCAGCCGGCCAGTTCCATCACTTCCGCGATCGTGTTCTCAAAGAAACGGGATTCCATGCCGGTAGCACCGATGCTGCCGACTTCTTCCTTATCGGAGAGGATGCAGAGGGCCGTACGGGCAGGGGCTTTGCAATCGAGGATCGCCGCCAGGCTCGTATAAGCACAGACGCGGTCGTCATGCCCGTAAGCCAAGATCATGCTACGGTCAAAGCCGAGGTCACGGGCTTTGCCGGCCGGGACGATCTCCAGTTCAGCGGAGAGGAAATCCTCTTCTTCCATGCTGGATTTCTCTTTCAGAAGCGTCAGGATGTTCGCTTTGACCGCTTCTTTAGCTGCTTTTGCTTTTTCTTCGTCGGCCTTGGCATCTTTTCCCTTGGCCTTTTTTTCAGCGGCTGGGCGGGAGCCGATCAGGAGATCCAGTGCTTCGCCTTCGACGACGACGTCAGCGGTCTTACTCATTTGGTTCCGGGCCAGATGGGGCAGCAGGTCGCTTACGCAGAAGACCGGATCACCTTCCTCATCGCCGATTGCCACGTCAAGGACACTGCCATCTTTTTTGGCGATCACTCCGTAGATGGCGAGCGGGATCGCAACCCACTGGTATTTTTTAATGCCACCATAATAATGCGTATCGAGATAAGCCAGCTCATTTGTTTCATAAAGCGGATTCTGCTTGACGTCCAGACGGGGCGAGTCGATGTGCGCGCCGAGGATATTGGTGCCGTTTGCCAGCGGCTCTTTGCCTATCACACCGAGAAGCAGGGTCTTTCCCATATACTGCGCATAGAAGCGGTCGCCGGGTACCAGTTTCTTACCGGCTTTGATCAGCGCTTCCAGATCGCGGAATCCGGCGGTTTCCGCCTCCCGGATCGCGTTCTTTACGCAGAGACGTTCCGTCTTACTGGTGGAGAGATACTCCTTATACCGCTCGCAGAGCGCTTCCAGTTTCTTCAATTCGGAAGCCGTATAGGACTTCCAGAGGTTTTTGGTTTCCATAGTTCACACATCCTCCTTATCAGAACCGGCGCTGTCCGCGCCTATCAAGATTTTACCGCAACTCGCGGGCCGCGGCAAGGGAAACGCTTTCATTTGCGGGTTTCCGGCTTGCCTTTTCATCTGTTCTTCCGGCCGCTTTCCGCCGCTCCCGGACGGAGCCGGCTGCCCGGTGGATTTTCCAGGCCCACTGTGGTAAAATAAAGGATAATATAAAAAAGGAGGGAAGGGAAATGAACGCTGCATATGTAAAGATCCAGGATTGTGTAAACTATATCCGCTCGATTACGGAGTTCCAACCGCGGGTGGCCCTGGTGCTCGGCTCCGGCCTGGGCGGGTACGCGCGGAATATGCGGGTAGAGGCGGAAATCCCTTATGGCGATATTGAAGGATTCCCGGTCTCGACCGTTCCGGGACACGACGGACGTTTTCTTTTCGGATACGTGGGTGAAGTCCCGGTCGTGGCCATGAAAGGCCGGGTCCATTTCTATGAAGGCTACGCGATCGAAGACGTGGTGCTGCCGATCCGGATCATGGGCATGCTGGGCGCGGAGATCCTGATCCTGACCAATGCCGCCGGCGGGGTCGATCTTTCCTTTAATCCGGGCGATCTGATGGTGATCACCGACCAGATCGTGAGTTTCGCGCTGAGCCCGCTGGTGGGGCCGAATATCGAGGAACTCGGCACCCGCTTCCCGGATATGAGCCGGATCTACGATCCGCAGCTGGTCGCTTCCATCCGAGAAGCGGCGGCGGAAAACGGGATCAAGGTACAGGAAGGCGTCTATCTGCAGACGACTGGGCCGCAGTTCGAGACACCGGCGGAGATCCGTATGTTCCGGACGCTTGGCGCTTCCGCGGTCGGCATGAGTACGGCAGTCGAAGCGATCGCGGCCCGGCATATGGGAATGAGAGTTTGCGGCGTGTCCTGCATTTCCAATATGGCGGCCGGCATTCTGGATCAGCCGTTGAATCACGAAGAAGTACAGGAAACGGCGAATCGCATCGCCCAGACCTTTGAGACGCTGATCACCGGCGCGATCGCCAAAATGGCATGAGTAAGTATCGGATCCGGCCTGACGGGAAAAAAGACCTCCTCACGTTGCTGCGGGAACAGGGAATCGCCCTGCCGGCAGAATGCGGGGGGAAAGGGATCTGCGGGAAGTGCCGGGTAAACGTAGACGGCAGGGAAGTTTTGGCGTGTCGCTTCGTTCCGACGCGGGAAGTCGAAGTACAAACCGGACTGGGGAAGACAGTCCCCGGAGAAAACGCTGAGCGTGACATGCGCGTCGAGCTGACCGGTCAGAGCCCGGTTACTGCCGTAGGCGGTAAGCCGGCTGCCTTCTGTGTGGACCTCGGCACGACGACGATCGCCGCGGCGTTGCTGGATGAGGACGGCCGGATCCTGTATGAAGCCGGCTGCGCCAATTCGCAGCGGCGCTACGGGGCCGACGTGATCGCCCGCGTGGAATACGCTTTAAACGGCGGCAGCGAAGAGCTGAAGACAGCGGTCCGGCAGGACATACGGCAACTGCAAGAAATCTGCCGGCAACAGGTTCCGAGCACGCCAATCGGCACTGCCGAAGACCTGCCGACTGTCTTTTGCGGCAATCCCGCTATGGAGCACCTCTATTACGGCTGGGACGTAGGGGGACTGGCGAAGGCGCCTTACCAAGCGGTCTGTACGGATCTGGTCCGGCAGGATCATGACGTCTTTTTGCCGGGGATCGGGCCCTTCCTGGGGGCGGATCTGTTGGCGGGCGCGGCGGTTTGCGGCATCGGCAGCGGGAACGACGGCCGGATCACGGCTTATGTGGATCTCGGTACCAACGGGGAGATGCTGTTGGCCGGGCCGGCCGGGATCTATGCCTGCTCGACCGCAGCCGGGCCGGCCTTGGAAGGAGCGGGGATCCGCTGTGGCATGCCGGCGATACCGGGCGCGGTCTTCCGGGTGGAGATCGCCGGGCGTTTCTGTCACGCCGAGGTCCTCGGTGAAGCGGGTACGGTAGCGCGCGGGCTTTGCGGAAGCGGCGTGCTTTCCTGTATGAGCGGCCTGCTGAAAAATGGCATTGCCGCCGCTGACGGGAAACTGACAGAAGAGTATTTCGCCGACGGTTACCCGCTTGCAAAAGACGTCCTGTTTACCCAGGAAGACGTGCGTAAGGTCCAGACCGCGAAGGCGGCGATCCGGGCGGGCTTACAGATGCTGTGCCAGGCTTATGGCATCGGTGAAAATGAGATCGCGCGGCTGCTCGTGGCTGGCGGGTTTGGTCGGCATATCGATCCGGAAGACGCCTTTACCATCGGGCTTTTCCCGCCTGAACTGCGGGGACGGGTGGAAACGGTCGGGAACGCGGCGCTGGCCGGCGCGATCGGTTACGCGCGCGGTGAAAATGGACTTGCCAGGCTGAATGACCTGAAAAAAGCCATTCGCCCGGTCGAACTGGCCGGATCCGCGGACTTCCAGGCGGCGTTTCTGGCCGCTTTGGATTTCGGAGAAACGAATCGATTTAAAGGATAACATGGAGAAAACCGTATTGATTACCGGCGGTTCCCGGGGCATCGGCACCGCCTGTGTAGAGACATTCGCGCTGGCCGGTTACCGGGTAGCCTTCACCTATAACCGCCATCAAAGCGCCGCTATGGCGACCGCCGCGCGCGTGCAGGCGCAGCTTCTGGATGCCGGGTTCCCGCATCCGCAGGAACGGATCCTGGCTTTGCCTCTCGATCTGGGGAAGGAGGATGCTGGCGCCGCGCTTCGGGAAACCGCGCGGCAGGCGCTCATCTATTTTGGCGCCCCGGGCTTTGATGCTTGCGTGGCCAACGCCGGGATCAGCGGCACGGAACTGCTGGACCGCATGCCGGAAGAACGGTTGCGACGCGTCATCAACGTCGATCTAGTCGGCGCGATCCTGACCTGCCGGACGGTCATTCCGCGCATGATCGAGCGGAAGGAGGGGGCGATCGTCCTGCTTTCGTCCGTTTGGGGACAGCGGGCGGCAGCGGGAGAGACGGTTTACGCGGCGGCTAAAGCCGGTCTGATCGGCTTTGGAAAGAGCCTGGCCGCGGAACTGGGCCCATCGGGGATCCGGGTGAATCTGCTCTGCCCGGGAGTGATCGATACGGATATGAATGCCGAACACACGCCGGAGACCTTAAAGGATCTGGCCGGGAAAACGCCTCTTATGCGGCTCGGGGAACCGCGGGAGGTGGCCGAAGCAGCGCTCTTCCTTTGCGGCAGCGGGGCTTCTTTTATTACCGGTCAAGTCCTGGGTATCGACGGCGGTTTCGGGATCTGATCAGATAGAATAGCCGCCGGCCGGGGAGGGCCGGCGCAGGGGAGTAGGGATGACTGAATTCTGGCAAAAAGGCATGGCCGTCCTGGACCGGATCTTCAGCGAGATCGACCGGATCGTGCTGGTGATCCAGGACGCGCCGCCGGACGTTCATACGGCATTTACGACCGTGGCGCGCTTTCTCTTTATCGCGCTTTCTCTTTTCGTGCTGGGAAAGGCGATCGCGTCGCTTCTCATGAATTCCAGTCCCGCGGAAGTGTGGGGCTATTTTAGCGTAGCCGGGGGTGACAGCAATCCCATCACGCATTGGGAGAATGCCATCGGCCGTTCCAAACGGTGCGATCTGGTTCTTTCTGACCCGACGGTTTCGCGTACGCACGGCTGCCTGAACCGGGACGACCAGGGGCGTTGGAAATATAAGGACCTGGGCTCCAGCAACGGGACCTATGTGAACGGGGAACGTCTGCGGCGGGGAGACAGCATCTATATCGAACCGGGCGACCGCATCGAGATCGGCGAAAGCGTCTGCACGCTCTTTCCGATCAGTTTGGAGGAGCGCCGCAATAACCTGAAGATGCGGCGGGCGGAGACTTTCCTGCTCTCGCCCTGGACGTCCTTGATCGCCCTGACGGTCTTCCAGGTCCTGACGGTGGTGCAACTGGTCTGCGCGCTGGGAGAAGCCTATTCACCGCGGATTACGATGTCTTTCCTGGGTATGATCTTGTTGATGTGGGGTTATGCGTTCTTACTACGGATATTGCGTCGCCGCGGCTTCGAGATGGAGCTCATCGCCTTCTTTCTGTCTACGCTCAGCCTGGCCGTCACGGCCAGCAAATTCCCCAGCGGGGTCCTGAAGCAGTTCATTGCGGTGGCCATCGGACTCTTCCTGTTTTTCTTCATGTGCACCTTCCTGCGCAATCTGGAGTATAGCAAAGCCGTACGCAAGATCCTGATCGGGGTGGCGGCAGCCGCGCTGATCGTGAACCTGCTCTTCGGAACGGAGACCTTCGGGGCAACGAACTGGATCACCATCGGCGGACTCTCCATACAGCCTTCCGAGCTGGTCAAGCTGGCCTTTATCTGGGCCGGCGCCGCCACCCTGGATGAGTTGTTGGAGCGGCGGAATTCCATCATCTTCATGATCTTCTCCGGCTTCTGTTTCATTTGCCTGGCGCTCATGGGCGATTTCGGGACGGCTTTGATTTTCTTCGTATCCTTCCTGGTCATCTCCTTCCTGCGCAGCGGCGACCTGACGAAACTGATCCTCATCCTCGGCGTCGCGGCCGTCGGCGGCCTCATGGTCATCCGCTTTAAATCCTATATCGCGCTGCGCTTTTCGGCCTGGGGCCACGTCTGGGAACAGGCCGACGGCATGGGTTACCAACAGACGCGCACCATGGCCGCTTCCGCGAGCGGCGGGCTTTTCGGCCTGGGTGCCGGGAACGGCTGGCTGAAGAACGTGGCTGCTTCGGAGACGGATCTCGTCTTCGGCATGGTGACCGAAGAATGGGGCCTGATCATCGCCATTCTGGCCATCGTGGCCATCATCACGCTTTCCGTATTCGCGGTCCGTTCCATCTGGGCCGGACGTTCTACCTTCTATACCATCGCGGCGTGTTCGGCGATGTCGCTCTTCCTTTTCCAGACGATGCTGAACGTCTTCGGGTCGATCGATCTCTTCCCGCTGACCGGGGTGACCTTTCCCTTCGTCTCCTGCGGCGGTACCAGTATGGTGTCTTCCTGGGGCATGCTGGCTTTCCTGAAGGCGGCGGATACGCGGATGAATGCCAGTTTGGCGGTCAGCAACCGCAATAAGGGCATTCTGACCGCGGAAGAACTCCTGCCACCGGATGAAGGAACGGAACCGGCGCGCCGGCGTGCCGGCAAGCGGCGGCGGGTTTCCAGCCGGACCGCGGATTATACGGACCAGCTGGAAGAACTGGCCCGTGAAGAACGCCGGGCGGAGGAACTGGCCAGCCTGCGGAGCGGCAGCACGCCGCGCGACCTGGGCCGGATCCGGGAAGAAGAACCATCGGAACTGACGATCGAGGATCTGCTGGAATACTACGAGCAGGAGAGGAGGGACCGCGATGCGTAAACTGGAACGAAGAGCGGTGATCTGCCTGTTGCTCGCCGCCGTACTCATCCTGGGAACCGGCGTATTCGCCTACCGCTTCTTCCGCTATGGCCGGGAATGGGCGACTTATTACGGGAACGGCAACGTCTACGATGAAGGGATCCTGAAGAGCGGGAGAGTCTACGACCGGGGGGACCGTCTGCTCGCCGCCTGCGGGGATGGGACGATCTATTATAACGACGACTGGGAGATCCGCTGTGCCACCGTACACGCGGTCGGCGATCCGGATGGCAATATCGCCACCGGGGCGCTGGCTT
This sequence comes from Bacillota bacterium, assembly GCA_017437565.1. Lineage (GTDB taxonomy): Bacteria > Bacillota > Clostridia > Peptostreptococcales > Anaerovoracaceae > Eubacterium_B. The sequence continues at coordinate 3,237 of JAFRYQ010000061.1, read as the reverse complement.
CCTTCCGTGACAGTATGATCGGGTACAGCCCCGTCTTTGGGACTTACCGGATGCGCACGGGAGAAGGGGACTGCCACCTCACCCTCGATGCCGAAGCCTGCCGCACGGCTTATGAATACCTGGCGGCTTATCAGGCCGGCTGCATCGGTGTCTATAACTATAAAACGGGAGAGATCCTCTGTATGGTGAGCACACCGGCTTTTGATCCGGCGGATCCGCCGGCAGCCGGGGAAGAAGGAGAGGATGGACTTTACCTGAACCGTTTCCTTTCGGCGACGATGGTGCCCGGGTCGACTTTTAAGACCGTGACTTCGGCCGCCGTGATCGAAAACCTGCCGGATTATGAGGACTTCAACTATTATTGCGAAGGTACTCGTTGGGTGGGGGATGAAGACCTGAACTGCATGCACGTGCACGGGGAGGTCGATTTCGAAGGAGCTTTGATCAGTTCCTGCAACGGTGCCTATTCGGTGTTGACCGAGCGGCTCGGCGCGGAAACGATGAAGATCTACGCGGCGCGGACGGGCATGACCGCTTCTTACTCCGTCGACGGCATCGAGACCGTACCGGGCAGTTTTGATTTCCCGACGGATTCCGCGCTCAACCTCGGTTGGGCGGGAATCGGCCAGTATCACGACCAGGTGAATCCCTGTGCCATGATGATCTATATGGGGGCGATCGCCAATGGTGGCAAAGCGGCGCTTCCGCACTTGCTGGAGAAGCCACGGCTCCTGAAAAAATACACGGATCAGCTGTTGGAGGCCAGGACTGCCGCTAAGCTCACGGAGATGATGCGCCGGGACGTGACGGAAGGGTATGGGGAAGGAAATTTCCCCGGACTCGCGCTCTGTGCCAAGACCGGGACCGCGGAGATCAGCGGCCAGGATCCGACCGGCTGGTTCTGCGGCTTCCTGGACGACCCCGATCACCCGCTGGCTTTCTGCTGTTACGTGGAGAACGCCGGGGAAGGGATCGTGACCGCGGCGCCAATCGTCAATGCCGTGCTGCAGGAACTGGTCAACCAGTAGGCTATGGCATCCGGCGGCACCCAGCGGCAGCCGGCAGCATCCGTTTATTGAAAATGGGTTTGATTTCAATGAATATACAATGAAAATAGCGGTTTTTAGCAGAGCTTTCAATAAGCCGCTCGGGCATTCATCCCGGCACGTAAAAGGGGCTGCTTCCAAACGTTTGGAAGCAGCCCCTGCTTTGCTTGACCGCGTAATTATGCTTATACGTTGTGGCAGGCGACAAAATGTCCGCCGCCGAGATCCCGTAAGGGCGGGGTCTCCTGACCACAGAGTTCGGTCGCGTAGCGGCAGCGTCCTTTGAAACGGCAGCCGGGCGGCGGATCGATCGGGGTAGGAACGTCGCCTTCCAGCAGGATCCGCTTATTGGCGCGGGCCTGCTTGGGGTCGGCGACCTGGACCGCGCTCATCAGGGCTTTCGTATAAGGATGTTGCATATTGCTGTAGAGCTCGTTGACCGGGGCCATTTCCACGAGGCAGCCCAGATACATGACGCCAACGGTGTGCGAGATGTGGCGGACCATGGAGAGGTCATGGGAAACGAACATATAAGTCAGTCCCAGTTCCTCCTGCAGTTCTTCCAGTTTATTGATCATCTGCGCCTGAATGGAGACGTCCAAGGCCGAGATCGGCTCGTCGCAGACGATGAATTCCGGATTGGTGGCCAGCGAGCGGGCGATGCCGATACGCTGTCTCTGGCCGCCAGAGAACTCGTGCGCGTAACGGAGTCCGTGGTCCGGCTTTAGACCGACGGTGCGGATCAGTTCGGCGACGCGGGCGGCGATCTGCTGCTTGGTGAGATCGGTCTTCAGCAAGGGCTCGGCGATGATGGAATTGACCGTCATACGCGGATCCAGGGACGAGTAGGGGTCCTGGAAGATCATCTGCAGTTTTTTCCGGTGCGGTTGGAGTTCTTTCTCCGTCAGATTGGTAATGTCGGTACCCTCATAGAGGATCTGGCCACCCGTCGGTTTATACAGGCGGACCAGGCAGCGGCCGACTGTCGTCTTGCCGCAGCCGGATTCTCCGACCAGACCGAACGTTTTTCCTTTCTCGATGGAGAAGGAAACGCCATCTACAGCCTTCAGTACGTGCTTGTAATGCCCTTTCCAGTTTGCGGCAACCGGAAAATACATTTTTAAGTCTTTGACTTCGATCAATGTGCTCATAATCCAATGCCCTCCCATTCAACTTTCGGCGCCCTCTCATCCAGCAGATGGCAGCGGCAGCGGTGGGTTTCGGAAAGGGGAGCCAGCTCCGGGAGTTCCGTATCGCAGATGTGCATGCAGTACTGGCAGCGCGGGGCGAAGGGGCATCCGGCCGGCGGGGCCAGCAGGTCAGGCGGTGAGCCGGCGATCGGTTGCAGTTTTTCTTTCACGCCGCTCTTCTGCGGAATGGATTTCAGGAGGCCCCAGGTATAGGGATGCCGCGGTTCGTAGAAGATCTCGTCAACAGTGCCTTCCTCGACGATCAGGCCGCCGTAAAGAACCATGACGCGGTCACAGAGCCCGGCGATGACGCCCAGATCGTGGGTGATCATGATGACAGAGGAGTTCAAACGGGTACGCAGATCGCGGAAAAGGTCCAGAATCTGCGCCTGGATCGTTACGTCCAGAGCGGTAGTGGGCTCGTCGGCGATGATCAGTTTGGGGTCGCACATTAAGGCCATGGCGATCATGACCCTTTGGCGCATGCCGCCGGAGAGCTCGTGCGGATATTGTTTCAGACGCCGTTCAGGGTCCGGCATCTCCACCAGGCGGAGCACGTCCAGGACCCGCTGCCGGGCGACTTCTTTACTCACTTTCTTATGGATGACGTAGGGCTCGATCAGCTGGTTGCCCACCTTATACAGCGGGTTCAGGGAGGTCATCGGATCCTGGAAGACCATGCCGATCTTGTCGCCGGAGATGGACGACATCTTATATTTCGGATTGAGGATGTCCTCGCTGTCAAATTCGATCTTATCGGCAGTGATCTTGGCGTAGTCCGGCAACAGTTTCATGACGGAGAGCATGGTGACGCTCTTTCCGGAGCCGGATTCGCCGACGATACCCAGCGTTTCACCGGCTTCCAGATGGAGGTCGATGCCGCGGACCGCTTTGACCTGGCCGACGTGGATGTTAAAGGTTGTATTCAGGTTTTTTACTTCCAATAAACTCATGGTATCGCCGTCCTCTCTTTAACGTTTCTGCTTCGGATCCAAAGCGTC
>JAFRYQ010000060.1 GCA_017437565.1 Bacillota bacterium | reverse complement strand
TTTTTTGATTTTATGCTTTTGTTACCTGTTTTGTCCAAGAAAGCGGCACTAAAACGCCATTATCAGAAAATCTGGAACAGCCCGTGCCTGAACCCGGCGGGACCGTCGTATGATTCGGCTATGCCACATCCGGTGACGTCTAAGAATTGGACGGAAAGGTCTGGTCGGTCGGGTCGGAAGGATCGGAGGGATCGACCGGCTCAGTCGGGACGGCCGGATCACCCGGATTGGAGGGGTCAGACGGTTCAGAAGGATCTGTTGGCTCATCCGGGTCGGACGGGTCAGACGGTTCGGAGGGGTCAGACGGTTCGTTGGGATCAACCGGATCGTCCGGATCAGTCGGCTCGCCAGGATCAACAGGATCAATCGGGTCCACAGGCTCGCCAGGATCCACAGGCTCATCCGGGTTGGAAGGATCAGACGGGTCATCCGGATCCGTTGGCTCCTCCGGGTCGGCAGGATCCTCCGGGTCGGCAGGATCCTCCGGGTCGGTTTGGTCAGCCGGTTCCTCATCCCAGATCACCAGGACGCCGGTCACCGCATTGACCCCGAAATAACAGATATAATTGCCGCGCCGGGCCGTGCCGCGGTAGAAATAGCTGCCGTCTTCTTCCGAAAGATAGATCCGGGTGATGACCGCGTCGGGAGCTTTCGCCTGGACGGCGGCGATCGCCGCTCCTTCGGAGATCAGGCGGGCACCGGTGCTGTCGCCGGAATCACCGGACGAACTGCCGGATCCGCTATCATCGGAACCGCCGCTGCTATTACTGTCCCCGCTACTGCTATCGGCACCGCCGCTGTTATTCCCGTCCCCGCTGCTGCCGGAACCGTCGCTGGCCTTATCGGACGCGTCGCCATTCCCGTCGCCATCCGTGTCGTCTTTCGTATCGCCATCCGCGTCTTTATCCTGTCCGGACGTCCCCGCCGGTCCGGAACCGGAAGCGTTCCCCCCGGACGTGCTCCCGCCGGACGAAGAGTCCACTTCCTCCCACTGCAGGAGCTTCCCGGTTTCGGCATCGATGGTAAAAGCGAAAAGCCGGGACCCGGAAGTCGCCTGGCCTTGGTAGACGTTGCGGCCTTCACGCTGCCCGAGGCGGATCTCCGTCACTTCGGCCTTGGCATCCTTTTTCGCAATCACGGCCCGGGCTTCTTTTTCCGTGAGCAGGGCGATCTCCTGAGAAGGATCGTTTCCCGCCGGCTCATTCCCTGCTTCCGCCGACGCCGCCTCATCCCCGGCCGCGTCCTGCCCGCCTGCCGCGTCTTCCGCCACGATCACGGTCTCATCGAGCGGGATGACCGCGTCATTTCCGTAGAAGATGCCATAACACAGGAGCTTGCCGTCTTCCGCGTCGAGCTCCGCATATCCATAGAAACCATCCCCGCTGAAAGTGAGACGGTAATAATAACGGCTTTGATTGAAAATCAGACCCGTATGGAGATCCGCCGCGCCGGGAAAAGCTGTCCGCACCGCGCGCAAGGCGTCTTCCTCGCTGAAACGGACGGACCGGCTGCCCCGGGCCTGCTCGCGCTCGCCGGTGACACGGATCACCGCGCCGCTCTTGCCGTCGACGGTGACCAGATAACGCATTGCCGCCTCCGCGTCGTAAAATCCGACCTCGTAGCGGCCGCCACGCTTTTCGATCTCCGTTTCTTCCGCGGCAGCCGGCACCTGTTCCCGGGCTGCCGCCAAAGCCTCGCTGCGGGAAACGCCCGCGCCGGCATAGAGGAACGCCAAGATGGCGACTACCAGAAGTGCCGCCGCGCTGATGCCGATGATCCGTTTGATTGCCTGATTGCTCAAATTTGCCCTCCGCTTTGGTTTTCTGTTATATTATAGTATGAGGCCGCCCGAAATAGGTCGTTTTCATCAAAAATTTATCTTTCCTGTGCTATGATGGGAAAAAGCCTGAAACGGAAAGGGGCCTGCTGGCATTATGAAGATCCTGATCGTAGACGATGAAAAGCGCCTGGCGCGCACCGTAGCCAAATATCTGGAAGAACAGGGATTTACCACCGACGTCTGCTTTGACGGGAACGATGCCCTCGCTTACACCGCCGGTACGGAGTACGACGTGATCGTGCTGGACGTCATGCTGCCCGGACGCGACGGCATTGCCGTGCTGAAGGCCCTGCGTGGCGCCGGCAACGAGACCCCGGTCATCCTGCTGACCGCGAAAGACACGGTCGCCGACAAGATCCGCGGCCTCGACTCCGGTGCGGATGACTATCTGACCAAGCCTTTCGCGCTGGCGGAACTGAACGCCCGCATCCGGGTACTGATCCGCCGGCAGGGGAGCGGCACCGCCGGCAACCTGCTCGTGACCGGCGACCTGGTGCTGGATATGAAAAAACGCGTGGTCACCATCCGCGGCGAAGAGATCCGCTTTACGGCGCGGGAGTTTTCGATCCTCGAGTTCCTGCTCCTGAATAAAGGCGCGGTGCTGTCCCGCGAGAAGATCGAAAAGCACATCTGGAATTACGATTACGAAGGCAGCAGCAATATCGTCGACGTCTATATCCGCAATCTGCGCAATAAACTGGAGAAAGCCGCCCCCGGCTACGGCAAGCGGATCGAGACCGTCCGCGGCATGGGCTATACGATCAAAGAATGATCAAAGAATAGAAAACGATGAAGAACCGTCCCATTAAAACCAGGCTTACCATCTACTATACCGCGGTCCTCGCCGTGATCGTGCTGGCTTCCTGCGCGCTGATCTATTTCAATTCCTCGCAGTTTTCGCAGGCCCGGGCCCGGGAAAACCTCCTGCAGGTCGTGCAGGCCGGCTTCAGCGAGATCCCGTCTGATCCCGCCGGCGACCCGCAGATCCCGACCGGCTTCAGCGTTTACCGCAGCGGCGTCTCCCTCATCCTCTATGATGCGAGCGGGGTCCGCCTGAAAGGCGCGCCGCCGGCGGATCTCCCGAAGAACCTGCCGCTAGAAAGCGGCACCTTTAAGCAGATTGCCGGAACTGACGGGGAATATCTCCTCTACGACCTGCGCAACCCCTATGAAAATGGCCAGGCTCTGTATATCCGCGGCATCTATACCATCGACCGGAACTATTCGCAAACGACCCGGACGGCCCGGATCCTCATGACCGGACTGCCGATCCTGGCGCTTTTGGCCATCCTCGGCGGCATCCTCATCGCCCGCCGGGCCCTGGACCCGGTGACCGGCATCACGCGGGCCGCCGAACAGATCACCGGCGGCGGCGATCTCTCGCGCCGTCTGCCCCTTCCGGAAAACAAAGACGAACTCTACGACCTCTCCGAAACGCTGAATGAGATGATCGGCCGCCTGGAAGGCGCCTTCCTGGCCGAGAAGAATTTCAGCGCTGACGTTTCCCACGAACTGCGGACGCCGGTCTCGGTCATCCTGGCCGAATGTGAACACGAGCTGGAACAGGACCGGACACCTTCCGAATACCGGGAAGCGCTCTCCACCATTCAGAGCCAGTGCCGCCGTATCATGTCCATGATCGAGCAGCTCCTGAAGCTCTCCCGCCAGCTCGACGCAGCCTCCATGATCGAAGAGGAAGAACTCGACCTCTCCCTGCTCTGCGAGAGCATCTGTTGTGAAATGGAAGGCGTCGCCGCCGGGAAAGGCGTCCGGCTGACCTGGGATATCGCGCCGGACGTCCTGGTGCGCGGTGATGAAACGCTGCTCATGCGCCTGCTCATCAATCTGATCAATAACGCGGTCAAATACCGCGATCCAAATAAAAACGAGCCCTCCGTCTCGTTTGCCTTAAGCTGCGAAGACGGAAAGGCCCGGATCGAAGTCGCTGATAACGGCATCGGCATCGCAGAAAGTGATCTCGATCACATCTTTGAACGCTTCTATAAAGCGGATAAATCCCGCGATCATTCCGTCGCCGCTCCCGACGAAAGCTTCGGCCTCGGTCTCTCTATGGTGCGCTGGATCGCGGAAGCCCACGGCGGCAGCGTCTCCGTCGAAAGCCAGGTGGGCGAAGGCTCCCGCTTTACTGTTTTGCTGCCGAGAGTATAGTTTTTCCGGTTATCCCGCCAGATCGACAAAAAAAGGGAGCTGCGACGGCAGCTCCCCTTTCATAATATCCGGTTTCTTTTATTTTCCTTCGATGGCGTCGATGGCTTTGATGAGGGCATTCCGGAAGCCGTACTCCTCCAGAGCGGAGACGCCGCGGATGGTGGTGCCGCCGGGTGAACAGACGGCGTCCTTCATGGCGCCGGGATGGGTGCCGGTCTCCATGTAGAGGCTGCCGGTGCCGGCGATCATCTGCGCGGCCAGGCGGTAAGCGACGGGACGCTTCAGGCCGTATTTCACTCCGGCATCGCCCAGGGCTTCGATGAACATGGCGGCGAAGGCCGGGCCGCAGCCGGACAGGGTCCCGGCGACGGAGACGTGCGCGGCATCCACGTATTCTACGACGCCGATGGCCCCGAACAGCTCTTCGAAAACGGCCAGCTGCTCGTCGGTCAGGCTGTGCTTTTCTTCCGTCACGATGATGCCGCGGCCGATCGCGACCGGCGTGTTCGGCACCGTCGAGATGTGGTTGGTGCCTTCGATCAGGAAGTCTTCATAGAAGTCGAACCCGCAGCCGGCGGCGATGGAGACGACGGCTTTTCCGATCAGCTTATCCTTGATCGGCTCCAGCACGGTCCGTACCATATAAGGTTTGACCGCCACGACGATCAGGTCGGAATTCTCAGCCGTTTCGCCGGCGGTCATGCAGGCGTTGATGCCGCGCTTCTCGGTATTGTCGAGGAGCTTCTCCCAATCGTGGGCACAGGCGTTGACGTTCTCGGGCGGGATCACGCCCGCGGCGAGCATGCCGTCGCAGATGGCGCTGCCCATATTGCCAAAACCGATGAAGCCGATCCTGACGTCTTCTGTTCTCATATCACATTCTCCTTCCGGCCCGCCGGGCCACACACACAGGAAAACAAAGCTCCTTCCGGGAGCTGTTTAGGCGCTCTTTCCGGCCAGTTCCGCGCGGAACTTGGCTACGATGCTTTTTTCCGCCCGGGAAACCGTCATCTGGGAAACGCCCAGTTCTTTCGCGATCTCGGACTGGGACCGGTTATTCAGGAAACGTTCCCGGAAAATATACTTATGCTGATCGCTCAGCTTACCGACGACTTTGTCGATGATCTCCGCCGTCTCGATTTCGGCATAACCCGCCTCGTCGAAACCGGTATACTTTTCCAGAAAGGCGTTCTCCCCGTCTTCGCCGGCATCGTCAAAAGTCTTATCCAGCGAATAGGTGCCGTAGGCGTGGGAGCCGTCGATGGCCTCGATGATCTGCTCCTCCGTGAAGCCGGTGAGCTGGGCGATCTCGGCGACCGTCGCGCTCCTCTGGTTTTCCGCGTAGAAATTATCGCTGACCTCCTGTACCTTGGCGGCGATCTCCTTCAGCCGCCGCGGTACCTTCAGGCTCCACTGCTTGTCGCGGAAATATTTCTTGATCTCCCCGAGGATGGTAGGCGTGGCAAAAGAGCTGAACTCATAGCCTTTCGACGGATCAAAGCGTTCCACCGCGGAGACGAGAGCCAGCGCGCCGATCTGATAGAGATCGTCGTAATCCACGCCCTTCCCGAGATATTTCCGAATCAGGATATCCACCATATAGAGATTTTTCTCGACGATGGCGTTACGGTTCTCGGGCGAGGGATCTTGTTTGTAACGTTCAAACAGTTCCTGGTCTGTCATCTCTGTTCTTTCTTCACCATCGTGATAAACTTGTGGCCCTGATCGTCGTGACCGAGTTCAACGCAGGTCATGAGCGAGCGGAGCATGATAAAACCGATGTCCCCTTCCTGCGGGCAGTTGCGGCACTGGGGGCTTACTTTTTCCAGCGAATGATGGTCGCAGGCGTCGATGACCGTCACTTCGAAAAAGCCGTGGTCGATATTGCATTCGATCTCGTATTTATCGCTGTAGCCCTCCTGGCCGTGGCAGGAAACGTTCTTACAGGCTTCCGCCACCGCCATTTTCACGTCTTCCGCGTCATCCAGCGTAAATCCCGCCTTAGCGGCCAGCGCGCCGGTCGCCAGACGGACCATCGTCATGTATTCCGGCTTTCCGGGAATGACAAATTTCAGCGTATCCATTTATGCTTCCCCTTCTTCCTCTTCAGATTCTTCCTCTGTTTCTTCGCCTTCGCTCTTCATCGCTTTAGTCATGGCCACGATCCGGGTCTCGTCCTCCACCTTCATGATGCGGACGCCCTGGGTGGCCCGGCCGAGCACGGAAACTTCCTTGGCCCGGATGCGGATGATGACGCCGTCGGAATTGATCAGGAAGGCTTCATCGTCTTCATCCACCACCATGGAACCGATCAAAGCACCGGTCTTCTCAAATTTTCCTTTATCATAGGTCAGCATGCCCTTGCCGCCGCGGATCTGCAGTTTATAGTCCTCGACCGGCGTGCGCTTGCCGTAGCCCTTTTCGGTGACCACGAGCAGCTGCTGTCCGGGTTCGACGAGTTCCATACCGACGACTTCATCGTCGTCTTCCAGCTGGATGGCCCGCACGCCGCCAGCGATGCGGCCCATCGGCCGTACGTCCTTCTCGGAGAAGCAGATACACTTGCCGTTCCTGGTCACGATGATGACGTTGTTTTCGCCGGTGCTCTGGCGGATGCCGATCATCTCGTCGCCTTCCTGGAGGTTGATGGCGATCAGGCCCGTCGAACGGCGGGTATCGAATTCATCGAGCGCCGTTTTCTTGATCTGTCCACGTTTGGTCACCGCGATGAGATATTTATCCGGCGAGAATTCCTTCACCGGGATCATGGCCGTGATGCGCTCCTGCTGTTCCAGGTTCAGGAAATTGATAGCCGGAGTGCCCTTGGCGGTACGGCCCGCTTCCGGGATCGTATAGGCTTTGATCTTATGCGCCTTGCCGGTATTGGTAAAGAACATCAGATAGTCGTGCGTGGAAGTGGTGATGATGTCCTTAACGAAGTCGTTCTCGCGGGTGGTGATGCCGGTGATGCCCTTGCCGCCGCGCTTCTGCGCCCGGTAGGTGTCCGCCGGGACGCGCTTCAGATAGCCGAGGTGCGTCAGCGTTACCGCCACGTTCTCTTCTTCTAACAGGTCCTCTTCATCGATCTCCATCTCGTCGCGGACGATCTTGGTCCGGCGGGGATCGGCATATTTCTTCTTGATCTCCAACAGTTCGTCTTTAATGACGCCCATCAGGAGGTGCTCGTCAGCCAGGAGCGAATTATAGTAAGCGATGCGCTTCATGAGCTCTTCGTATTCGGCCTCGATCTTGTCGCGTTCCAGACCCTGGAGGCGGCGCAGCTGCATGTCGAGGATAGCCTGCGCCTGGATCTCGGAAAGACCGAAGCGCTCCATCAGACGCTCCTTCGCGTCGTTATAGCTTTCGCGAATCGTCTTGATGATCTCATCGATGTGGTCGAGCGCGATGCGCAGGCCTTCCAGGATGTGCGCCCGGGCTTCCGCCTTCTTCAGGTCAAACTGGGTACGGCGGGTGACGACTTCTTTCTGGAACGCCAGGTATTCAACCAGGAAATCGCGTAAGGACAGGAGTTTCGGATGCCCGTCGACCAAAGCCAGCATGATCATGCTGACACTGTCCTGCAGCTGGGTGTGTTTATAGAAGCGGTTCAGCGTGATCTGCGGATTGGCGTCGCGCTTTAACTCGATGACGATGCGGATGCCTTCGCGGTTGGATTCATCGCGGATGGCGGAGACGCCTTCCACTCTCTTTTCCTTTACCAGGTCAGCCATCTTCTCGATCAGGCGCGCTTTATTCACCATATAGGGGATCTCGGTGACCACGATCTGGGTACGGCCGCTCTTGGTCTCCTCGATCTCGCAGCAGGAACGGACCTGGATCTTGCCCTGGCCGGTACGATAGGCTTCGCGCATGCCGGCGCGGCCTATAATTTCGGCACCGGTCGGGAAATCCGGCCCTTTGATGATCTTCATGAGATCTTCCACGGTGCTGTCGGGTTCGTCGATCATCAGCACGGTGGCATCGATGACCTCGCCGAGGTTATGCGGCGGGATGGACGTCGCCATACCGACGGCGATGCCGTTGGAGCCGTTCACCAGCAGCTGCGGGAAGCGACTCGGGAGGACGACCGGTTCCTGTTCTTCGCCGTCGAAATTATCGCGGAAATCTACGGTATCCTTATCGATATCGCGCAGCATTTCCAGGGCGAAGGGGGACATTCTCGCTTCCGTATAACGCTGGGCGGCAGCGCCGTCACCGTCGATGGAACCGAAGTTGCCGTGTCCGTCCACCAGCATATAACGCATGGAGAAATCCTGCGCCATACGTACCATGGCGTCGTAAATGGAAGCGTCGCCGTGGGGATGGTATTTACCCATGACTTCGCCGACGATACGCGCCGATTTCTTATGCGGTTTATCCGGCGTCACGCCTAAATTCCCCATACCGTAGAGAATGCGACGGTGCACCGGTTTCAATCCGTCGCGGACGTCGGGAAGCGCGCGGCTGACGATGACGCTCATCGCGTAGTCGATATACGACTTTTTCATTTCATGGTAGATCTCGTGCTGTTCGAGCTTGCCACCGGGCGTCACGTTGTTTCCATACTGGTCTGCCATTCTTCTTCCCTCCTTCCTACATGTCGATCTCAGCTAAGCTGGCGTTCTCTTCGATAAAGGCGCGGCGCGGCGGTACTTTATCGCCCATGAGGATCGTGAAGATCTCATCGGCCTGCGCGGCGTCGTCGACCGTGATCTGGATCAAAGTCCGGTTGTCGTAATCCATGGTCGTCTCCCAAAGCTGATGGAAATCCATCTCACCGAGACCTTTATAGCGCTGGATGTCGATCTTGGTCTTCTTTTCCTGCAGGCGCGCGACCAGGCGGTCCTGCTCGATCTCTGAATAGGTATAGTAGACGTCCTTCCCCTGTTTGGTCATGAAGAGCGGCGGCTTAGCCGCGTAAACGTAACCGCCTTCGATGAGCGGCGTCATGTGCCGGTAGAAGAAGGTCAGGAGCAGCGTCCGGATATGGGCGCCGTCCACGTCCGCATCGGTCATGATGATGATCTTGTGGTAACGGAGCTTACTGGCGTCGAATTCGTTGCCGATACCGCAGCCGAAGGCCGTGATCATATTCTTGATCTCTTCCGAATTCAGGATCTTATCGGTACGGGCTTTTTCCACGTTCAGGATCTTGCCGCGCAGCGGCAGTACAGCCTGGCGCTTGCGGTCGCGTCCCTGTTTGGCGGAACCGCCTGCGGAATCACCCTCGACCAGGAAGATCTCCGAGAGAGCCGGATCGCGTTCCGAGCAATCGGCGAGTTTTCCGGGCAGCGAGGTGCTGTCCAGCGCTGTCTTGCGGCGGGTGAGTTCGCGGGCTTTCCGCGCCGCTTCCCGGGCGCGGGAGGCCTGCATGCATTTCTCGATGATATTTTTCGCTTCGCGCGGATGCTCATCCAGATAGGCGGTGAGATTATCGTTCGTCGCCGATTCCACGAAACCGCGGACCTCGCTGGTGCCAAGCTTGATCTTAGTCTGACTTTCGAACTGCGGCCGCTCCAGTTTCACGGAAACGATGCCCGTTAAGCCTTCCCGTACGTCGTCGCCGGAAAGCGGCGGATCGTTATCCTTTAAGGCTTTCGTCTTGCGGGCATAATCGTTGATGGCGCGCGTCACCGCCGCCCGGAAACCGGCGAGGTGCGTACCTCCTTCAATGGTATTGATATTATTGGCGTACGACAGCACCAGTTCGTTATAGGAATCCGTATACTGCATGGCCACTTCCACTTCCATATTATCCCCGCGGGAAACCTGGAAATGGATGACTTCCGCGTGCAGCGGCTCTTTGTTTTTATTTAAATAGGCCACGTATTCGGAAAGGCCGCCTTCATAATAGAAGACTTCTTTCCGTTTATGATCTTTATCCGTTTCCCGCTCGTCGGCGATGCTGATCTTCAAACCGCGATTCAGGAAAGCCATTTCCCGCAGCCGGTGCTGCAGGATGCTGTAATCGTAATGGGTATCTTCAAAGATCTCCGGATCCGGCCAGAACGTCGTCCGTGAGCCGGTGCCTTCGGCTTTGCCGACGACTGCCAGCGGAGCCTGGGCTTCCCCGCGCACGTATTCCTGCCGGTAGAGATTCCCGTTCCGCTTTACCTCAACGACCATATGCGCCGAAAGCGCGTTTACGACGGACGCGCCGACGCCGTGCAGGCCGCCGGATACCTTATAGCCGCCGCCACCGAATTTTCCGCCGGCGTTCAGCTTGGTATGGATGATCTCCACCCCGGACATACCCTGTTCTTCATTGATATCGACCGGCATACCGCGGCCGTTATCTTCCACGGTCACCGAACCGTCAGCGTTGATGATCACCTGAATGTGATCGCAATATCCGGCCAGGGCTTCATCGACACTGTTATCGACGATCTCATAGACCAGATGATGAAGTCCGCTGGGACCGGTGGAGCCGATATACATACCCGGGCTCTTACGGACCGGTTCTAATCCTTCCAGGACCTGAAGCTGCGCAGCGTTATACTGGTTCTCTACTCTGTTTTCTGCGCTCATTCTTACCCCTTTCGTGTTCTATCGTTACGTTTCTTTTTTCTACATTATTATTTAATATATATCACGTTTATTTTACTATAAATAAGGCTTTAATTCAAGTTTTTAGGCGCGATATTAAAAATAACAGGAAAACATAAAAAAACCGCCGAAAGGCGGTTTTTTAATTCTCTGAGCTATGTAATTTTTCCCTATATGATTTCCGACAATTTTTCAGACTTTTTCCTTGCTGATTTTTCCCTCTTTCACGTGGAAAACGGCAGCGTCCTGAAAACGGTTCAAAATCTTGGGATCGATGTCTGTGGTGGTGATAAAAAGCTGGTTTTTCTTCATGGTATCGATCAGGAATTCCTGCCGGCTGGCATCCAGTTCGCTCATCACGTCGTCCAGGAGAAGGATCGCGTCTTCGCCGGTCTCCTCTTTGATCAGATTCAGTTCCGCCAGCTTCAGTGACAGCGCGCAGGTCCGCTGCTGCCCCTGGGAACCGAAGGCGCGCATATCGATATCGTTCACATAGAAACTGACGTCGTCGCGGTGCGGGCCGACACCGGTATTCCGCGTGCGCACGTCGCTGTCATAAGACTTTTTCAAAGCGGAATAGAAGGCCTCTTCCTGTTCTTCTGCCTCCGCGCACACTTTAACGCTTGGCTCATAGACCAGTTTCAGAAATTCGCTGCCTCCGGTAATACCGGCATGGATGGAAGAACTGTACCGGGAAAGGTCCTTTATAAAGGCGTCGCGCATTAAGATCATCACCGCGCCGTAGCGGGAAAGCTGGACGTCCCAGATATCCATGATCTCCGGATCGATGCGTTCTTCTTTCAGATAGGTATTCCGCTGTAGTAAGCTCTTCTTGTAATTCGTATAGCAGTTATAATATTGAGGCGAGATCTGGCAGAGTTCCCGGTCAATAAACCTTCTCCGCTTTTCCGGTTCATCTTTTACGATCTTCAGGTCTTCCGGTGAAAAAATGACGATCATGATATTGGAGAGAAGCTGGGAAGTCTTGCTGAGCGGTTTTCCGTCTTTTTTGATGAATTTATCAGCGGCGCTCTTGCCCCGGGCTTTGATCCGGATCTCTACCTGGGTATCGAGATAATCGCGGTGCGCGTAAACCTTTACTTTCGCGAAATCGCTGCCGAAGCGGATCAGCTCATGATCGTGAGAAGTACGAAAAGAGCGACCCATCCCCGCGAGATAGATCGCTTCCAGGAGATTCGTCTTGCCTTGCGCGTTATTTCCCAAAAAGAGATTGACGTTGCGGTCAAAGCTTAAAGAAAGCTCCTCATAATTTCTGAATTGATTCAGTTCCAGCTTATAGACGTACATGAAAAGGATCCCTGTCCGAATGGAAAGCGCTTTTCTTACATATTGCTGATGCGGACCGGCAGCACCAGATATTCGTAAGCGTCCCCTTCTTTCGGGGTCACCAGACAGGGCGTGCGGCTGGAATTAAAGTTCATCACGATCTCGTCATCATTAATGGCCCGCAGCATATCGGTCATATATTTGGCATTGAAACCGATATCGAGGTCATCGCCTTCCTTCTGGATCAGAACGTCTTCTTTCACGTTTCCTTCTTCCGAACGGGAAGTAATGGTCAAGACGTTATCGCGGATGGCGAGTTTGATCAGATTATTTCTGCCTTCTTTGGAAAGAAGCGAAGCGCGGTCGACGCTTTCGGCCAGCTCTTTCCGGTTCACGAAGACGCGGATAGCGCTCTCGTGCGGAATGATATCCTGATAGCGGATAAAGTCACCGGCGATCAGCCGCATGATCACTTTCGTCTTCCCGGTCTCCAGTACCGCGCTCTTGGCATCGACGGTAATTTTCATCGTCTCTTCTTCCGCGCGTTCTTCCGTATCGGCAAGGATCTTGACGATCTCATTCATGATGCGGGCGGAGATGATGATCTTCTTTGCTTCCTGGCTGACTGCCGGAGCCGTCGCGATTGCCATGCGATAACCGTCGATCGCGACCATGCGCAGGTGATCGTTATCCAGTTCCGTTAAAATACCGGTGATGACGCCTTTTGTCTGATCGATACTGGCCGCGAAAGAAGTGCTTTTTACCATTTCACTGAAGACGTGGCGGTCCAGGACCAGTTCTGTCGCGTTGGCATCCGTATTTTTAATGTTGACGAATTCATCAGCCTGGATCCCGGTCAGGACAAAATCGGAATTCAGGCATTTCACTTCGATCGTGCTGCTTTCATCCGCGGAGATCGCGATTTCTTCGCCGGCTAATTTGCGGACGACGTCACCAAAGAGCTTGGCCGGTACGATGACCGAACCTGCTTCCGCCTGTTCGACCTGAATGCGGTCCTGAATGGTGATATCCATATCCGAAGCGGTCATGATGAGTTCTCCGTCCTTGACTTCCATCATGATTCCTTTTAAAGAAGGAATGGTCGTGCGTACGCTGACGGCTTTCGAGACGATATTTAAGGATTTGGCTAAATCTTGTCTGGAGCAGGTAAATTTCATAATGACCTCCACTTGATCGTTTGCGAAGCGAAACGGCTTTCTTTTATATCTTTTTATTTAGTATTAATAGTAATAAGGCCTGTTGATACTGTTGATAAGTGCCATGAGGCGCTTCTTTTTCCGATTTATCGTCCACGGAAAGCTTTTGATAAAGGGGTAGAAAGAACACATATTTAGAAATAAAGAATTCCTAAGTGTTTTTCTAAAAAGAACTAATCGCAAATATCTTCCTTTATCTTATCGATTTCCGCTTTCAGATTGGCGTCGTTTTTCAGTTCACTCTCTATTTTATCACATGCGTACTTCACGGTGGAGTGGTTCATCATGGAAAAAATAGAAGCAATTTGCGGAAGAGAAAGATCCGTCATGCTGCGGCAGAGGTACATGGCGATCTGCCGGGGATAGGAAATGCTCTTCTTCCTGGTCTGCGCGTTCAGATCCGATACCTTCAGTTTATAATGACGGCATACTGCGGATTTGATTTTTTCCGGCGTCACGTTATTGGCTGCTGTACGGTCACGCACGATGCGCTTGGCCAGGGAAAGTTCCGGTTTTTCATTCATAAGCTGCGAAAGGGAAAGAATGCTGGTAAGCGCGCCTTCCATATCCCGGACGTTTTCCAGGTTTTCGGCGATATAACTTAAAATACGGTAGATATTCTCATCTACAGCCACGTTCATATTCTCGGCTTTTTTCATGAGGATGGCGACGCGCGTTTCATAATCCGGCGTTAAAATCTCCGCGACCATATTGCTGCCAAAACGGGAACGAAGCCTTTCATCCAGAGCAGTCAGACGGCTGGGCGGACGGTCGCCGGAGAGGATGATCTGTTTATTATCCGCATAGAGGTCTTCAAAGGTATGGAAGAATTCCTCCTGCATGCGGTCTTTTCCTTCTAAAAACTGGATATCATCGATGAGAAGGACGTCCGTCTTGCGGTATTTATTCTTAAATTCCCGGGGCTTATCGTCCATCAGCGATTTGATGAAATCGTTGAGGAAGGTCTCCGAAGAAACGTAAAGGACTCTGAGATCTTCGAAATGTTCCAGCATATAGATGCCGATCGCGTTCAGAAGATGCGTTTTTCCGAGTCCGGATTTTCCATAAATGAACAGCGGGTTATAGACGTCGGAAGGATTCTGGGCTACGGCTTTACAGACGGCACTGGCGTATTTATTGCTTTCCCCCACGACAAAATTATCGAAGGTAAACTTCGGATTGAAGATGTTCTCCTTTTTAAAACGGATCTTCAGGTCAAATGCTTCCGAGGCTTTATTATCTTCGTTCTTTTCGCGGTTTTCTTTATAGTCGTTATTCGTTTGAATGACGACCCGGTATTTTTCACCGGTAACGCTTTGGAAACTTTTCTCTAAAAGCGGAATATAGCGCTTTTTTATCACGTTAGCGACAAAATCCTTTGGCGTAGCCAGATAGGCGATCTTCGGATTGTCCGTAACTTCATATAATTGAACCGGAGAAATGAACGAATTAAAAGTAGGCCCGGTAACACTGGGCTTAATATCTTTCATAACCCGCTGCCATAAATCATTTTTATCCATGCCAAAATAAACTCCCTGATAAGTGCTAAAGCCTATTGTACATAGTTAGTTATCATAAAGCAAGAGGAAAATCTAAAGAGAAATTAAGAAATTATCGAAAGAGTTATTAACAGGCTGTTGATAAAATTATCATCAGTTTCAACAGTTTAAAAACCAAGCTTGACAGTAACTTAATATCATTATAAAATATCAGAGTGTGTGCCATTGAAATTCAGATGGCGCCGCTTATAAAGTATCAGGGACAGGAGGTAATTGAAATGAAACAGACATTCCAGCCGAAGAACAGACAGAGAATGAAAGAACACGGCTTCCGTAAGAGAATGAGCACCGCCAACGGCAGAAACGTTCTCAAGAGAAGAAGAGCAAAGGGCAGAAAGAGACTCTCTGCTTAATTTCCAATGTTAAGACCCAATGTGCTTCGGAAAAAAGCCGATTTTGACCGTCTTTATAAGAAAGGAAAATCGGCCGGCGATAAATACGTTGTCGTCTTTTGTCGTGCCAACGGTCTTGACTTTAACCGTACCGGCTTTCTTGCCAGTAAGAAGGTCGGCAACAGTGTCCGCCGCAACAGAGCCAGGCGCCTTATGAAGGAAAGCTTTAGAGAGATAGCGGGCGATTGCGGAACCGGACATGATCTCGTTTTTATCGCGCGGAACACGATAAACGGGGTCAAATGCATGGACGTAACGCGGTCCATGCGACAAGCCTTGAAAAGGATAGGCGTTTTAAGATAGATGAAATATATAAATCGAATTATAAGTACGATCATGATCCTGGCGATCCGCTTTTATCAGATATTTATTTCACCTCTATTTCCGAGCAAATGCCGGTTCTACCCCACCTGCTCGACCTATTTTATTCAGGCATTACAGAAATATGGTGTCCTTAAGGGCAGCTATTTAGGAATCAGAAGAATCCTGAGGTGCCACCCGGGCAATCCGGGAGGCTACGATCCTTTGGTATAAGGGAGGAAATGAATGGGAGCTTTTTTAGCCAGACCCTTTGGATTACTGCTGGAACTTCTCTATAGCCTTGTTGGAAATTACGGGATCTCGATCATCCTGCTTTCGCTGGTGATCCGTCTCGCGATGTATCCGATCTATAAGAAGCAGATCACGTCGACTTCCAATATGGCCGAACTGCAGAAGAAGCAGCAGGAGATTCAGAAAAAATACGCGAATGATAAAGAAACGATGAACCTGAAGCTTTCCGAACTCTATAAAGAGAACGGATCGCCGATGGCCGGATGTCTGCCGATGATCATTCAGCTGATCGTCATTTCCGGCTTATTCATTCTGCTTCGTTATCCGCTTAACTACATCAGCACGGACGACAAGATGGTCTTCGCGGTTCACGAATCGTTCCTTTGGATGAAAGACCTGAGCCAGCCGGATCTTTGGATCCTGCCGATCCTCTCGGGTATCGCTACCTATCTTTCCTTCTCGATGTCGCAGATGGGCATGCCGCAGCAGGCAGGTAACCCGATGGGCGGTAAAGCGATGAAATTCGTTTTCCCGATCATGATCGTCTGGTTAGCCAGAACCTATCCGGCCGGCCTCGCCATCTACTGGTTCATCAGCCAGGTGACCCAGGTATTCTTTAACCTGCGCTTCAACAAGCTCCGCCAGCAGATGAAAGACGCGGAAAGCATGAAGAAGGCAAAGAAGAAAGTAAAAACTGCCTGATGGCAGCGAAAGGATAATTACATGAATGTAACGGAAAAATACGGACGCAGCGTTGACGAAGCCGTCGCTTTGTGTCTGGAAGATCTGGGTGTTTCCCGCGACGAGGTGGACGTAGAAGTCCTCGACGAACCGTCGCGCGGCTTTTTCGGAATCGGATCCAAACTGGCTCTCGTCCGGGTAACGAAAAAAGAAGCGCCCAAGAAACCGGAAGAAATCAAGCAGGAAATCGAAAAAGAAATCGAAGCTGAAATCTCAAGACCCGACGTCGTTAAGAAGCAGGTCGAGATGGCGGCAGCCAAGAAAGAGGCTCCGAAAGCCGAAACCGGTGAACGGGAACCGAGAGAACGGAAAAGAGAAAGAAACCGCAAGGATAATAACCGGAAGCGCCGGGACCGTAAAG
This sequence comes from Bacillota bacterium, assembly GCA_017437565.1. Classification (GTDB taxonomy): domain Bacteria; phylum Bacillota; class Clostridia; order Peptostreptococcales; family Anaerovoracaceae; genus Eubacterium_B. The sequence continues at coordinate 26,572 of JAFRYQ010000060.1, read as the reverse complement.
ACCGCGGCGAACGGAACGTGAAGCGCGATTATGAAAAACTGGCCAGCGAAGTCGATCCGATCATGCCGATCGTCGATGAGGCAGCCTTAACTCCGCTTACCGAACACGTCAGCATCACCTTCGTCGAGAACCTGGTCAAGGAAATGGGACTCGACATCCAGGTCAGCGCGAAAACCGACGGAAAAGACATTTTCCTCTATCTGGACGGAAAGGATACCGGCAGCGTGATCGGTAAATTCGGTTCCACGCTCGACGCCATCCAGTATCTGGCCAGCCTCGTCGTCAATAAAGAAGGCGGCGAATACGTCCGCGTGGTCATCGATGCCGAAAATTACCGGGCTAAACGGGAACGTTCCCTGGAAAAGCTGGCGCTGAGACTGGCGGATAAAGTCGTGAAGTCGCGGCGCAGCTACAAGCTGGAACCGATGAATCCTTATGAGCGGAAGGTCATTCACGCGACGCTGCAGAAGGATCCGCGCGTCACGACCAGAAGCGAAGGTCAGGATCCGTATCGGAGAATCATCATCGAACTGAGCTGATCATAGAAAAGGATCAAAGAGGCTGCCTGCTTTTGGCAGCCTTTCTTGTCGGTTGACGCAAGGATCTCTATCTTAATAGGAAGAAACATGATGAACGAAGACACCATTTGCGCGATCGCCACCCCGCCGGGAGAAAGCGGCATCGGCATCATCCGCATCAGCGGTCCGGACGCAAGAAACGCTTTGCTTACCGTTTTCCGGCCGGCGAAGGGACATATAAAAGAGCGGGAGCTCACCTACGGGAAGGTCTGTGACCCGGAGACGGGGGAACTGATCGACGAAGTGCTCGCGGTCTATTTTCCCGCGCCGAAGACCTATACCTGCGAGGACGTGGCGGAGATCGACTGTCACGGCGGCGCGATTCCCCTCTCCCGCACCCTTTCCCTGCTTCTGAAGCAGGGCGTGCGCCTGGCGGAACCCGGTGAGTTCACCAAGCGCGCTTTTCTGAACGGCCGCCTCGATCTTTCGCAGGCGGAAGCGGTGATGGACGTGATCGGCGCCAAGACAGAAGCCGCCTCCCGCGCCGCTTTGGATCAGTTGCAGGGGCGCTTTTCGGAAGAGATCCGGAAACTGCGCCAGAGTCTGACCGACGCGCTCGTGGAGATCGGTGTCAACATCGATTATCCGGACGAAGACATTGAGGAACTGACCTATCAGCATCTGCTCACGGCGCTACACGGCGTGCGTTCCGACGTGGAAGGCCTGTTGGCATCAGCGGAAGCAGGCCGCATCGTGCGTGACGGGCTGAAGGTGGCTATCGTCGGCCGTCCCAATGCCGGCAAGTCTTCCTTGATGAACGGGCTTCTCCGGGAAAACCGGGCCATCGTCACCGCTATCCCAGGAACGACCCTGGATACGATCGAGGAATTCGCCAATCTCCGCGGCATTCCGGTCCTGCTCACCGATACGGCAGGCATCCGCGAGACCGAAGACGAAGTGGAACGGCTCGGCATCGACCGGTCCCGCAAGTCGCTGGCGGAGGCCGACCTCGTCATCGTGATGATCGATGCCGCGGAAGCCGCAGGTGGCGCGGCGGAAGCCGGCCAGGCCGCTTTGATCGCGGAAGAGAGGCAGCTGCTCGCTTCTGTTCCGGCCGCGAAAACGCTTTGCCTGTTCAATAAAGCCGATCAGGCAGAAGCTGTTTCGCAAGAAGATCTTTTGCGCGTCTTCCCGGAGGCAGCCGGCTGCGCGCGTGTCCTCTACACGTCCGTCCTGACCCCGGAAGGCATCAAAGCCTGTGAAGACGCGATCTTCGACTTATCCGGAGCCGGTGGGGAAAACCCGGCCCTCCCCTCTTCCCGCGGCGCCGGCAATCTCATCACCGCCAACGCCCGGCACCGGGCCATGCTGGCGGAAGCGCGGGAAGCTTTACTGGATGCGGAAAAAGGCGTGGAAGCCGGCCTGGCCCTGGAATTCCTGGAGATCGACGTTCGCCGCGCTTACGAAGCGCTGGGTTTTATCACCGGCGATTCCGTACAGGACGATATCATAAAGGAAATCTTCAGCCGCTTCTGTCTGGGAAAATAGCCACTGTTAAATATGCCAAAGTCATCAATAAATGTGCGCCAAAGTCATCAATAAAAGAAAGCCAAATCCATCAATTATAACTTGCTAAATCTACCAGTAGAAGGTATAATTTTTGGGAAACTCCAAATAGAGGAAGGCTTACGGAAGGTATGTATTACAAAAGAATTTGTGATCGGCTTTTAGCGGAAAAACTAGAAGCAAAAGGAGCTGTTTTGATCAAGGGGGCGAAGTGGTGCGGTAAAACCACGACAGCTGTGCATATGGCAAAGTCAGTGGTTTATATGGAGGACCCCTCAAAAAAGAAACAGTATCTTGAAATGGCAGATGTAAATCCTTCCGCTTTGCTTCAAGGTGAGGTTCCCCATTTATTGGATGAATGGCAACTTGCCCCGAAATTATGGGATGCGGTACGGTTTGAAGTCGATCAAAGAGATGAATTCGGACAGTTTATCCTGACAGGTTCCGCGGTACCGCAGGATGATTCTCAGATATCGCACACGGGAACGGGAAGGATCACTCCTCTGCTTATGCGGCCAATGACTTTGTTTGAATCCGGAGATTCGAATGGAAGCGTATCTCTTGGGGATTTATTTCGGGAAGGTCATGCTATTAGTGGAGTAGACGATCATCATTTGGAAGATATTGCGTTCTTAATTTGCAGAGGCGGATGGCCTAAGGCAGTCGGCAAATCGAAAAAAGTAGCCTTGGCCCAGGCAATCGATTATTATAATGCAGTTGTAGAATCGGATATATCGAGAGTGGATCAGGTATCACGGGATCCGGGGAGAGCAAAACGGCTTATGCGGGCTTACGCAAGAAGCGTTGCCTCAGAAGCGGGTATTGCTTCCATTTTAAGAGACGTTAAAACAGATGAAAGAGATCCTTTTAGCGAGAACACACTGAGATCCTATATTACAGCATTAAAAAAGATCTTTGTAATTGAAGATTCACCTGCCTGGAACCCAAATCTGAGATCGAAAACTGCAATTCGTTCTTCAGATACGAGATATTTCGTTGACCCCTCCATTGCAACTGCCGCGTTAGGTATTGGGCCGCAAGATTTGATGAACGATTTATCAACAATGGGTTTATTGTTTGAAAACATGTGTGTGCGGGACCTTAGAGTTTATGCAGAAGCGAGCGATGGCAACGTATATCACTACCGGGACAAAAGTGGGCTTGAGTGTGACGCGGTCGTTCATCTGCGTAACGGGCGGTATGGTTTGATTGAAATTAAACTAGGCGGGGACAAACTGATTGAAGAGGGAGCAGCAAACCTGCGAAAACTCAGAGAAAGAATTGACCGCGAAAAAATGAATGAACCTGCGTTTATGATGATCCTATGCGGTGTGGCACCGTTTGCGTATAAGAGAAAAGATGAAGTAATGGTGGTTCCTATTGGTTGTTTAAGGGACTAAGAACAGAGCGGGAGTAGAGAAGCATTCATGATGAAAACCTATCTCATGGGAGAATATGACGTCATCGTCATCGGTGCCGGACACGCCGGCTGCGAAGCCGCGCTTGCCGCAGCCCGTCTGGGCAGCCGCACGCTCATCTTCTCCACCAATCTGGAAGCGGTGGCTATGATGCCCTGCAATCCCTCCATTGGCGGCACCGGCAAGGGCCACCTGGTGCGCGAGATCGACGCGCTCGGCGGGGAGATGGGCGTGAATATCGATAAGACCTTCATCCAGAGCCGCATGCTGAACACCGGCAAGGGGCCGGCGGTCCACTCTTTGCGCGCGCAGGCGGACAAAGCCCGCTATCACGCCGAGATGAAGCGGGTCCTGGAGCGCCAGGAAAACCTGGATCTCAAGCAGGATGAAGTGACCGACCTGATCGTGGAAGACGGCGTCTGTAAAGGTGTGATCACGCGCATCCACGCGGAATACCGGGCGCGGGCGGTCATCATCTGTACCGGCACCTTCCTGCGGGGCAAGATCTTTATCGGTGATGGCGTCTTCGCCAGCGGTCCTAACGGGCTGGCGCCGGCGAACGAACTCTCCTCCCACCTGGCGGACTATGGGCTTTCCCTGCGGCGCTTTAAGACGGGCACGCCGGCACGGGCTTTAGCCACGACTTTCGATTACGACAAGATGGTCGAGCAGAAGGGCGACCCGGTCATCACCCCCTTCTCCTTCCTGAACGATGAACTGCAGCGCGAACAGGTCTCCTGTTGGCTGACTTATACCAACGAAGCCACGCACGACGTGATCCGGGCGAATTTCTCACGGTCGGCTCTTTTCGGCGGCCAGATCGAAGGCATCGGTCCCCGCTACTGCCCCTCTATTGAGGATAAGGTGCACCGCTTCCCGGATAAGCTGCGCCACCAGCTCTTCGTGGAGCCGGAAGGACTGGATACCGAGGAGATGTATATCCAGGGGATGTCCTCTTCCCTCCCGGAAGACGTGCAGCGCGATTTCTACCATACCATCCCGGGGCTGGAACACATCCGCATCACCCGGCCGGCTTATGCCATCGAATACGACTGTATCGACCCGCTGCAGCTGAAACCGAATCTGGAAGTGAGGGCGGTGAAAGGCCTCTTTGCCGCCGGACAATTCAATGGCAGCTCCGGTTATGAGGAAGCCGCTGCCCAGGGTTTGATGGCCGGCATCAACGCGCATTTGGCAATAAATGGAAAAGAGCCCTTCGTGCTCGGAAGAGACGAGGCTTATATTGGCGTTCTCATCGACGATCTCGTGACCAAAGGTACCAATGAACCTTACAGAATAATGACGAGCAGAGCCGAATTTAGACTGCTTCTCCGGCAGGACAACGCCGACGAGCGTTTGACGGAGAAGGGATATGCCCTCGGACTGGTCACGGAAGAGCGCTATCGGAAGTTCCTGGCCAAGAAAGAATTGGTCGCTGCCGAACTCGCGCGCCTCGGCCAGACCCGGCTCTCCCCAGAGGCGGTCAATCCGCTTCTGGAAGAAAAAGGCAGCACCCCGGTGAAGTCTGGGGTCACCCTGCAGGAGCTCCTGCGGCGTCCGGAGCTCTCCTATGCCGATCTGGCGCCGGTCGATCCGGGGCGTCCGGAGCTCCCCTTCCACGCGGTCTCCGAGATCGAAGTCAGCGTGAAATACGAGGGATATATCGAGAAACAGCGCCAGCAGGTGGAAAAACAGAAAAAGCTGGAAAACCGCAGAATTCCAACGGAAATAGACTATAACGATGTCAGCGGCCTGCGCATTGAGGCGCGGCAGAAGCTGGAGATGATCCGCCCCGCTTCTTTAGGCCAGGCATCAAGGATCTCCGGCGTTTCCCCGGCTGATATCAACGTGCTGACCGTCTATCTGGAAAAGCAGCGCCGGGCAGGAAAATCCAAGGGTTTGGCGGATCGCGGCGAAGCGTCCGGAAAGCCGTCTCCGGAGAAGGAGGAAACATGTTAAGCCTCTTACAAAACGCGCTCACCGCCGCCGGCATCCCCGGAACAGATGAGAAACTCCTCTCCTATCAGCGTTACATGGAGATCATTCTCGCCTATAACGAGCATATCAATCTCACAGCCATCCGGGATCCGGAAAGTTTTGAAAAACTGCATTACGTGGATTCCCTGGCGATCCTGGGATTAAAGGAATATCAGAAGGCCGGGAAAGTGATCGACGTCGGGACCGGCGGCGGCTTTCCGGGCGTCCCCCTCGCCATCGCCTCTCCGGAGAAAGAGTTCGTTCTCGCCGATTCACTGGCCAAACGGCTGAAGATCGTGCAGGAAGCAGCGCGGGAGGCAGGCTGTCATAACGTCAGGACCAGCCACGGCCGGGCTGAGGACCTCGGCCGGGATCCGGCGCACCGGGAGCAGTACGACCTGGCGGTCTCGCGGGCGGTCGCCGCGCTGCCGGTGCTGACGGAATACTGCCTTCCCTTCGTGAAACCGGGCGGCGCCTTCATCGCTTATAAAGGCATCGCTCCCGAGGCAGAGGTAAAAGAAGCGGAAAAGGCGATCCGTCTGCTCGGCGGAAAAGTCAGCGGCATCTTCGGCGGTGGGACCGGAGACGACCAACACCATCTGATCGTGATCGAAAAAACCGGGCTCACCCCGAAAAAATTTCCGCGCAAAGCAGGGACTCCGAGCCGGGAACCATTGAAATAGCAACAAAACGCGTTAGTGTTTCACGTGAAACCTTAACGCGTTTTAATTTGTTTTTATAAATAAGATGGTATATAATAAGGGTGTCATGTGGGTCTTACGATAAAGGGGGATTAGAAATTGGGAAAAGCAATCGCGATCTTTAATCAGAAAGGCGGCGTCGGCAAGACGACGACCAATATTAATCTGGGAGCCTGTCTGGCACTGATGGGCAAGAAGGTCCTCATTCTGGATATCGATCCGCAGGGGAACACCACCAGCGGCATCGGCATCCGCAAGAAAAACCTGAAATATACCGTTTATGATCTTTTAATTGAAGACGATTTTGCCACCCAGAAAGCCATCCTGCATACGAATACGAAAGGACTGGATATCATCCCGGCTTCTGTTGATCTGGCCGGAGCCGAGATCGAGCTGGTCCAGCTGGAAGGAAGAGAAAAGCGGCTGCGCCGTTCTATTGATAAGGTGCGGGATAATTACGATTATATCTTCATCGACTGCCCGCCTTCCCTGGGACTGCTCACCATCAATTCGCTGACGGCCGTGGAAAGCGTCCTGATCCCGATCCAGTGTGAATTCTACGCTTTGGAAGGGGTCAGCCAACTGGTGAGCACGATCGAACTGGTCCGCAAGAATCTGAACCCGCATCTGGAGATCGAGGGTGTTATCTTAAGCATGTTCGACGGGCGCACCAATCTTTCCGCGCAGGTCGTACAGGAAGTGAAACGATATTTTGGAAATAAAGTATATTCGACCGTGATCCCCCGGAACATCCGCCTAGCAGAGGCACCGAGCTATGGGATGCCAATCATGGAATACGACCCGAAATCCCGCGGCGCGCACGCCTACAGTGATTTTGCCGAGGAGTTCCTGGACAGAGAGGAGAATCAATAATGGCAAGACGTCCGAAAGGCGGCGGTCTTGGCAGAGGCCTGGACGCCTTGTTCGCTGACAGCAGCACGATCGAAAGAGAACAGCAGGAAGATACGATAAGCGCCGGGAAAGAAAATCCCGACGCTGTCGTTTATATCAATATCAACGATATCAAACCGAATAAGAGGCAGCCGCGAAAAAGCTTCGATCCGGAGAAAATCAGTGAACTGGCGGCCTCCATTCTGGAGCATGGCATCATCCAGCCGCTGGTCGTAAGGAAGGCGAAAGTCGGGTATGAACTGGTCGCCGGTGAGCGCCGCTGGCGCGCTGCCCGCGAGGCGAAACTGAAGGAGATCCCCTGTCTGATCCGCGAATTCACGGATGAAGAGAATATGCTGGTGGCCATCATCGAGAATATGCAGCGGGAGGACCTGAATCCAATCGAGGAAGCGGAAGGCCTGGGCGTCATGATCGACACCTACGGGCTGACCCATGAGCAGGCGGCCAAGAGTGTCAGCAAATCGCGCGCCTATATTTCCAACGCGCTGCGCCTCTTGAACCTGCCGGAGACGGTGCGGGCCTGTGTGGCTTCCGGAGAACTGTCGGCCGGGCATGCCCGGGCCATCCTGGGCGTTGCTGATCCCGCCGGCCAGGTCGCGCTCTGTCAGGAAGTCCTGAAGCAGGGACTCTCCGTGCGGGAAACGGAAAAGAGAGCGAAAGGCCAGCCCCGGAAACGCGGGAAAGCCGTTAAACGCGTGAAAAACGCTGACGTGCGCAGCGTGGAAAGCGACCTCACTTCCTTATTCGGGGCCAAGGTGAGCATCAACGCCAAGGGGCGCGGCGGTACCATCGAGATCACTTACAGCGATGCCGAAGAACTGAACCGCCTCATCGATTCCTTGAAAACTGCGCGTCCGTAAGGCATGTTTCACGTGAAACGATAGCGAAACGCCTTTCTCTGTCATCAACAGGAGGAGGGCGTTTTTTATGGGGAAACAGGAAGCTTAAGTTGTATAAAACGTTGAAAAATGAATGATAATAAGCATTCCAATCATAAGAACTGTGAGGGAGACGTGTAAGACCTCAGGGATTTCCAGGGAATCATAAAATCATCACGATTTTCTTCTTCTGTTGTGGTATAATATAAAATCCCGTAGACCATCCCCACGCGCAGGCAGAAGGATGCCGGCTTGTCGGATAAGGCAATAAAACGGAAAGGATTGATTTGCTTTGATGAACGAAGATATGATCCGGAAGATCACGGCGGACGAGCTCCCCCTCCCGGTCTGTGTCGTAAACAGCAAGGGGAAGATCCTGAGCGCTAACAGCAAGATCGACCAGGTATTTCTGTACAGCAACATCGAAGAGGCTGATTTTTTCCAGCTTACCGGGGTGAAGGTCAGCGCCCTGACCCCGGAGAATAACGGCAGCATCATCATTGAACGGAACGGACGCAAGTTCAGCATCGTGGTGAGCCGGCGGCCGGCCTGGGAAGAAGATGAAGAAGAGGAACTCATCGTCTATTTCGACGACGTGACCGGATATGAAGACCTGAAACAGCGTTATGACGACGAGAAGCTCTGCGTCATGCGCATCAACATCGATAATTATGACGAATTCACCGCCGCGGTGCCGCCGGAAACGGTCACTCTGGTGAAATTGACCGTGGACAACCTGATCCGCGGGCTGACGAACGAGCTGGCGGGGACCATCGACAATATCCGCGACACGCTCTATATCGTTTACTTCCAGGGCAACCGCCTGGAAGAGTTGCGAAAGAACCGCTTTGCCATCCTGGACGAGGTCCGCGCCATCGAGACCGGCGCCGATTTCCCCTTAAGCCTCTCCATCGGGGTCGGGGTCAACGGCAGCGACGTCAGCGAGACCGCTGAATTCTCCATGGCGGCGCTGGACCTGGCCCTGAGCCGGGGCGGCGACCAGGCGGTGATCCGCGACGGCAGCGAGATCGAGTATTACGGCGGCAAGGTGCAGGCGGTCGGCAGCGGCAGCAAGGGGAAATCGCGCATCGTCGGCCTGGCGCTGCGCAAGCTGATCGAACAAAGCGACCGGGTCTTCATCATAGGCCACCGCAACGCGGATATGGATGCCATCGGCGCGGCGCTCGGCGTCGCCCGCCTCTGTATGACAGCGGGAACGGAATGCCACATCGTGCTGGATGAGGTGAACGAATCGATGCAGCTCATCTACGAGACGATCCGCAACGCGCAGACCTATAACATCATCTCGGCAGCAAAAGCGAAGGAATTGCTGCGCCACGAGACCTTGCTCGTCGTCGTGGATACGAGCCGGCCGGGCTATCTGGAGGCGCCGGAACTGCCGGAGCTGGCACAGCGGGTGGTGGTGATCGACCATCACCGGCGCGGGGAGGATTTTATCGAGAATCCGACCCTCTCCTATATCGAGACCTACGCGTCTTCCGCGTCGGAGCTGGTCACGGAAATGTTGCAGTATACGATCGACCGCCGGCAGCTGGCCAAGCTGGAAGCGGACGCTTTGCTGGCCGGCATTACGCTGGATACCAACCGGTTCGCCGTGAAGACCGGCGTGCGGACCTTTGAGGCAGCGGCCTGGCTTAGGCGGGCCGGCGCCGATACCACCGACGTGAAGAAGTACTTCCAGTTCGGCGGCAGGACCTTTGCCATCCGCTCGCGGGCGCTGGCAGCGGCGGAATTCCGGCCGGACGGCCTGGTCTTCTCGGTGAGCGACGAATGCGCGGAGAACGCGCAGATCATCAACGCCCAGGTGGCGGACGAACTGTTAAACGTAAAGGGAGTGAGGGCGAGTTTCGTCATCGGGAAAAACGAAAAGGGAATTACCTGCATCAGCGCGCGGTCCCTGGGACAGGTCAACGTCCAGGTAATCTTGGAAAAACTCGGCGGGGGCGGCCATCTCAACACGGCTGGCGCCCAGGTGGAGATCGCGCCGCGCGAAGCGCAGGAGCGGATCCTGGAAATCATAGAAAAGGAGAATGAGGCATGATTGTAATCTTGAAGAAGGACGTCCAGGGGACGGGGAAAGCCGGGGACATCGTGGAAGTGAGCGACGGGTTCGCCCGCAATATGCTGGTACCGCGGGGCCTGGCCATCGAAGCGACGAAGGGCAATATCCACAGCCTGGAGAAACAGAAAGAACTGCAGCAGAAAAAGCTGGCCGACCAGAAGGCACACGCGGAAAAGACGGCAGCGGAGCTGAAGTCCAAGAAGGTCGTCATCAAGACCAAAGCCGGCGAAGGCGGCCGCCTCTTCGGTTCCATCACCTCCAAGGACATCGCCGACGCCATCGAGAAGCAACTCGGCATGAAGGTCGACAAGAAGCGGATCGACCTGGAAGGACCGCTGAAACAGCTGGGGACCTATGACGTCACGATCAAACTTTTCCAGGAGATCAAAGGCGTCCTGAAGGTGGAGCTGACCAACTGATCCCGGATAGAAGCGCCGGCGCGAAGAGCAGGCCGGCGGGACCGGCGCCAGGCACCGGTCAAGGAGTGGTAAAATATGGCAGAACGAATTCCTCCGCATAACCGCGATGCCGAGCAGACGACGCTCGGCGCGGCGATGCTGAATAAAGACGCGCTCGCGGATATCATCGATATCGTGAAACCGCAGGATTTTTATGATCCGGCGCATAAAGAGATCTACGAAGCGATCGTGGAGCTGTTCCGCCGCAGCATCGCGGTCGACATCGTCACCGTCTGCGAAGAACTGACGCGCCGCGGCACGCTGGAGATCGCCGGCGGCCGCGTTTACGTGGCCTCCCTGCCGGCGGGCGTCCCCTCCGCGGCCAATGCCGCGGGCTACGCGAAGATCGTCGCCGAAAAGGCCGTACTGCGCCGGCTCATCGCCGCCGCGGACGAGATCCGCGAACAAAGCTTCGCCGAAGGGACCGATACCGAGATCATCCTCGATACGGCGGAGAAGAGCATTTTCGAGATCGCCCAGCAGCGCCAGACCCGCGACTATTCGCATATTAAGGACATCATGCTCGCCAATCTGGAGATGATCGACCAGGCGATCAAGTCCGGCGGCGCCGTGGGCGTACCGACCGGATTTAAGGAGCTGGATAAGACGACCGGCGGCCTGCATAAATCTGACCTGATCATCATTGCCGCCCGGCCGGGCGTGGGCAAAAGCTCGCTCGCCCTCACCATGGCTTTGAACGCCGCCAAGCAGGCCAACGCCAGCATCCTCTTCTTCAACCTGGAGATGTCGCGCGAGCAGCTCGGGCAGCGGCTCCTTTCCATGGAATCGGCGGTGGAGCTGAACCGCATCCGCAACGGCCAGATCGAACGGAACGACTGGCAGCGGATCAATCTGGCGACGGACGTGCTCTCGCGCACCAATATCGTCATCGACGATACGCCCGGCATCACCATGCTGGAGATGAAAAATAAATGCCGCCGCATGCGGGCGGAACACGGGCTTGACCTCATCATCATCGACTATCTGCAGCTGATGAGCACGGAAGCGGAGAACCGGCAGCAGGAGATCAGCAAGATCTCCCGCCAGATGAAGCTGCTCGCCCGCGAGATGGACTGCCCGGTCATCGCGCTCTCCCAGCTTTCCCGCAGCGTCGAACAGCGTGAGGATAAGCACCCGCGCCTTTCCGACCTGCGCGATTCCGGCGCGATCGAACAGGACGCGGATATCGTCATGTTCCTTTCCCGGGAGAGCAACGACCAGGAGAGCGAGACCCGCAACGTCTGCGACCTCGATCTGGCGAAACACCGGAACGGCGGCACCGGCCGCTTTAAGCTGGCCTGGGTGGAACGCTATACCAAATTCACCGATTTGACACAGGATGAATTCTGATGAATTACGTAAAACAGAGGATCAAGGATATCTATCTGGGCGCGACCAGCGTGGAGAACATCTTCCTGAATGAGCTGATGCCAGCCGCGCCGGGCGACTTCGTGAAGGTCTATCTGACCGCGCTCCTGCACGCCGAAACCGGCCACGCCATTTCCGACCAGGCCTTGGCGGAGCACCTGGGCCTAACGGTCGACCGCCTGGCGGAAGCCTGGAATTACTGGGAAGAATGCGGCGCCGTACGCAAACACTATCAGGACAGTAACGGCCGCTTTGATTATACGGTGGAGTTCCTGAGCGTGCGCGAGCAGCTCTATGGCGACGGGCTGGACGTGCCGGAAGAAACGCCGGAAGCGGCGCCGGCCGTCGACGTTTTCGGCGACCCGGCGATCCAGACTTTCATGAGAGACCTGGAACTGAAGCTGGGCCACACCTTAAGCCGCACCGAGATGGAAACCGTGCTCGGGTGGCTCCAGGATCAAAGCATGCCCCTGGAGGTGATCCGGCAGGCCGTTTCCTACAGCCTGGAGCGCGATAAGAAGAATTTCCGCTATATCGCGCGGGTGGTAGAAGGCTGGGCCGATCAGGGCCTGAAGACTCCGGAAGCCGTCCGGCAGCACCTGCGGGATAACGACCAGAAGTACGGGCGCAGCCAGCGCGTGATGCGCGCGCTCGGTTTCTCGCGCGCGCCGACGGAAGCGGAACGCGAGATGATGGACGCCTGGTTTGACCAGATGGGCTTCAATATGGATAAGGTGCTGGAAGCCTGCGCCAAGACGGCCGGCATCGCCAATCCGAATATCAAATACGTGAACAGTGTTCTGGAAGGCTGGAAGGGCGAAGCGGAAAAAGCCAAACGCGACGTGAACGAACGCCGTCCGGTCTCGGCGGCGACGCTGAACCGCTATTACGACTATCTGCGCGGCAAGGCGGAAAAAGAAGCCGAACAGCGGCGCGCGGAGGTCTACCGGCGTATTCCCGAGATCGAGAAGATCGACCGCCGCACCAAAGAACTGGGATCGCTGCTCTCCCGCGCGCTCATCATGGGGGATGAGGGCGACGGCCGCAAGCTGAACGAAGAAATGGAGCAGCTGGCGGAAGACCGCGCGATCCTTTTGACCGAGAACGATTACGATATGGATTATACGGATGTCCGTTATCTCTGTCCGCTGTGCGGCGATACGGGCGTTACCGACATGGGGGAACGATGCAAATGCATCAATGAGAGGATGTTAGAGGCAGAGGAATGGCAGAGAAGAAACAAAAGGGGAAAAAAGGAATCGATCTGACCAAGGTAGCGATCTTCGTCGTTATCGCGGCGCTGATCGGCGTCTGCGGCATGTCGATCAATAATATCGCCGACCTGCATCAGGAGCGCGCCGAACTGAAAGCCGAGAACGAGAAGCTGGAAGCGCAGAAGGAAGACCTGGAAGCCGAACTGAAGAACGTCAACGATCTCGACTATATCGAAGAACAGGCCCGCAAGCAGCTGAAGATGATCAAGCCCGGCGAGGTGCTCTTCGTGCTGAATGAAGAGGGGAAACCCATCATCATCGACCAGAATTCCGGTGAAACCTATGATGTGACGGAGTCCGGGGGCGAAGGAGAAAGCGGCGAGGCCGAGACCTGGGAGGACCCCTGGAACACCGAAAGCACCGAAGAAGAAAGCAACGAGAGCGCGGAGAGTTCGGAAGGGGAGTCCGCGGAAGGAGAAACTTCCGAAGAGGAAACCTACGAGGAACCGGCCTGGGAACCCGAGCCAGAGACCTATGAAGAGCCGGTGGAAGAACCTTATGAGGAACCGGAATCCTATGAAGAACCGATGGAAGAGACTTACGAGGAATCGGGCGGCGATAGCTATGACGAATCGGCGGAAGCCTCTTCCGGCGAGGCTGACGAAGGCGGAGGCGAATAGCGATGGCGGAATCTGCGAAGCCCCGCATCGCGGAGGTGATCGTCGTGGAAGGCCGGGATGATACCGCCGCGATCTTAAGGGCGGTCGAAGCGATCACCATCGAGACCCACGGCTACGGCATCGCGCGGGACACCTGGGAAAGGCTCGAAGCCGCCTACCGGTGCACCGGTCTGATCATCTTTACCGATCCGGATCACGCTGGCCGCATGATCCGCCGCGCGTTGAAGGAACACTTTCCGCAGGCTAAACACGCCTATCTGACGGAAAGCGAAGCGGAAAAGGCCGGCGACATCGGCATCGAAAACGCGGCGCCGGCGGATATCCGCCGGGCTTTGCAACGGGTGAGCACGGTAATCGGCCCGGCCTCCGCGGGGAGCGCGGGAGCGACAGCAACTGCGTCACCCGCAGGAGCTACGGGAAATGAGTCCGCCGCGGCAGTCCGGCTGCCGGCCGGTTTTACCAGGGAGGACCTGCTGCGGCTGGGCCTGGCCGGTGAGGACGGCGCGGCGGAACGCCGGGAAGCGCTCGGCAAGCGGCTCGGCATCGGTTACGGGAACGCGAAAACCTTCCTGAAACGGCTGAACGCGCTCGGCATCACCCGGGAAGAACTGGAAGAAGCGCTGAAGGCGTGACGAAATATGAATGATTTAAGTTTTCTCTACACCAAAGCGGGTATCGACTATATCCGAAAAAAATATGGCTTTAAAAACTCCAAAAGCCTTGGGCAGAATTTCCTGGCGGATGAAAGCGTCATCGACGCGATCATCGACGCGGCGGAGATCGGTCCCGAGGATTTTGTCGTTGAGATCGGTCCCGGGCTCGGTGTTCTGACGGCGAAAGAGGCCCGGCGGGCCGGTAAAGTCTGCGCGGTGGAGCTGGATCGCGCTTTGATCCCCATCCTGCACGACCTGTTCGGCGGTTTCCCCAACGTGGAGATCCGGAATGAAGATATCCTGAAAGTCGACCTGGCGGCTTTGATCACGGATGCCGGGATGGCCCACACCAAGATCATCGGCAATCTGCCCTATTACATCACGACGCCGATCCTCATGGCGCTGCTGGAAAAACGGGTGCCGGCGGAGAGCATCACGGTCATGATGCAGAAGGAAGTCGCCGATCGCGTGACGGCGCCGCCGGGCGGCCGCACTTACGGCGCGCTTTCCGTCGCCTGCCAGTATTACGCCCGCGTCCGGGAAGTCGTCCAGGTGCCAAAGGAGGCTTTCGTGCCGGCGCCGAAGGTGGACTCCACGGTGCTGCGGCTCGATCTGCGTCAGGAGCCGGCGGTAAAAGTTGCCGACGAGGCCCTTTTCTTCCGCCTCGTGAAGGCCGGGTTCGCCCAGCGCCGTAAGACGCTGCTGAATTCCCTGACGGGAGCCGGTTTCGGGAAAGAAACCATCAAAGCCGCCCTGCAGGCCGCGGGCATCGATCCCGTCCGCCGGGCGGAAACCTTGTCGCTGGAAGATTTTGGCAGGCTGACCGACGCCTTTGCCGGCGAGTAAGCGACCGGCCGGGATAGAGGCCCGTCAACCGGGAGAAACCCGGCAGAGCGGGCGGAAACCGGCGAGGAAAAAGGAGAATGTGTTCCGTTTTTTTCGATTTTTCGATTTTGCTACCTAAAAGTGGTAGCAAAATCCCATTTTTTGAAAAAACGGAACGGATCGGGGAACAGTCGGAACGACGCGAACGGGCTAAAAGGCGCGTTGGATCTGGAGGGGGAACGGAGCCGGGATAGACAGAAAAGGAGGAGCAAATGGCAGTACGGATCGAGACCGAACGGCTGATCTTAAGGCCGTGGGAAGATACGGAAGAGGACGTGCAGGCTTTATTTTCCATTGCCAGCGACCCCAACGTCGGCGTTCACGCCGGCTGGAAGCCGCATGCGGATCTGGATGAATCCCGTTGGGTGATGCGGGAGATCCTGCTGCCGCCGGGAGCGATGTCCATTATCCAGAAGCCGGAAGCCACGGGCAGCAAGCCGGAAGCCACGGGCAGCAAGCCGGAAGCCATGGGCAGCAAGCCGGAAGCGGCGGCGACAGGTGGCCGGATCATCGGCTGCACCGCGCTGGAACCGGACCGGCTCCGGCCGGATGCCAACAGCCGGGAACTGGGTTACTGGCTGGTCTCCACCGAATGGGGAAAAGGTTATATGACCGAAGCGGCGAAAGCGATGATTGCCTACGGATTTGATACGCTCGGGCTCGACCAGATCGGGATCTGCACCAGCCGCGTCAACCTGCGTTCGCAGAGCGTCATTAAAAAATGCGGCTTCGTCTACGAAGGGACGATCCGCCGCACCTATAAGATCTATACGGGAGAATTGCGCGACTCGCAGGTCTATTCCATGTTGAGGAGCGAGTACGAAGCGCTGTATAAATAGCGAGTAAGACGCGCGGCTTTAGTCGCGGAGACCGGCCGTGATCAGGCTTTCCAGCTCGGAGAGCGAAAGCTTATGCAATGTGCATTTTCCGAGAAATTCCGGAATGATCATATTGATCTTGCCGCCGGCGATCTTCTTATCCATCAGGGCCAGATGGTAGACCTCTTCCGCGTCGAAAGAGGAGAGACGGGTATCAAAGCCGAGGGATTCCAAAAGGTCCGCCAATTCTCCGGAAATATCCGTATTAGTGAGGCCGGTGCGGTAAGCGCCGCGGGATTCGGCAATCATGCCCTTGGCCACGGCCTGCCCGTGCGTAACGGAGTAAGACGAAAGTTTTTCGATGCTGTGCCCGACCGTGTGGCCGAAGTTCAGGAGCTGCCGCAGATTATTGGCGCGTTCGTCGGCTTCCACCAGGGATTTTTTAATGGAAATACAGCGTTCGATCATATATTCCAGATCGCCGCGGGCGATACGCGGAAGCAGGCCGGCGTCGGAGATCGCCGCGCATTTCACGGCTTCCGCGATGCCGTCGAGCCGGTTCGCGGCAGGCAGGGTCGACAGGAGATCGGGATCGCAGAGAACCAGGCTCGGTTGCCAGAAAACACCGGCGAGATTCTTGCCGCTGCGCAGATTGACCGCTGCTTTGCCGCCGATGGAAGTGTCCAGGGCGGCCTGCAGGGACGTCGGGATCACCGCGTAGCGGATGCCGCGCATATAGGTGCCCGCGACAAAGCCGGCCAGGTCGATGGTCACGCCGCCGCCGAGGGCGAGGATGACGTCGCTTCTGGTTAAACATTCTTCCGCCAGCGCTTCCAGGATATTGGCATAGGTCGTCAGGTTCTTGGAATGCTCGCCCGCCGGGAAGACGATCTTGGACGGCTGGAAGCCGCTCTCGATCAGGGAGCTCATGACGACCTGCGAATAAAGTCCGTTCACCTTGCTGTCCGTGATCAGACAGACCCGACAGGGCGCGAACACCTCACGTAAAGCGCTGCCTGTCTGGCGCAGCAGGCCGGAAGCGATCAGGATATCATATTTACTTGTCGTCGTAACCGTGTATCTTTTCATGTTGCAATCATAACACATTACGGCAGGATTTGCAAAAACTACAAAGAGGAACTGCAGTTTGAAACGTTGGAAATGGTTAAAGAGAATCATCGCGCTGAGCGCGCTCCTGCTGGTCGCCGTACTGGCGACCGGTTTTGGCGTGAACGTTTATATGATCGAAAGTACGCGTGCCGATATCCGCTATTCCGCCAAAGCTTACGGCGGGACCCTGCCCGCGGCGGAACAGGCGGAACTGTCCGGCTTTAACGCGGACTGCATCCTGGTCCTGGGCTGCGGGATCAAGGACGACGAGACTCCGACCGATATGCTGCGCGACCGGCTTGAAACCGGCATCATGCTTTACCGGTCCGGCGTGGCGCCCAAGATTCTTCTGACCGGCGACAACGGGACCAACCAGCATAATGAGATCCACGTGATGCTGAATTACTGTCTGGACCGCGGCGTGCCGCCGGAAGACGTCTTTTGCGATCACGCCGGGTTCTCCACGCGGGAATCCATGGTCCGCGCGCGGGATATCTTCGGGGTGCGGACGGCGCTGGTCGTGACCCAGACTTATCACGAGTACCGGGCGCTCTACCTGGGACGGGAGCTGGGGCTTACCGTTTACGGGACGGCGTCCGATCAGGAGGAATATCTCGGGCAGCTGGTTCGCGAAGTGCGCGAGGTTTTGGCCCGCGACAAAGCCTTTTTCCAGATCAAGACCGGGAATGACCGGGCTGTCGGCGGGGAACCGATCCCAATCACCGGGGACGGCCGTGTTTCCCACGGAGAATGAGCGAGCCGGCCGGAAATCGGAGGGTTGCTGTACAGATTGCCATACGGAAACAGAAAATGATTGAATTTTCCTTCCAATTGGGTAAACTAATAAAGAGAAGAACGTTACCCTATTCTTACAGGAGGCGGAAGAAAATGAGAAAAACATGGAAGCCGGTCCGGATCCTGACGTTAGCGTTGGCGTTGATCCTGGTCCTTTCGGCTCTACCGGTTAACAGCACCTATGCCGCGACCGCAACCGAGAAAGAGCAAAACAACACCGCGGCTACGGCAAATGCGATGAAAGTCAACACGGTGTACAGTGGCAAGCAGGACGGGAAGTATAGCGACGACGACTGGTATAAGATCACGACATCGCAGCCCGGTTGGATCAGCGTCAATTTTACGCGCAGTGCAACGACCGACTACGGGTTCAAGGTGGAGATCATCGGCAGCGACCAGAAGCAGCAGCTCTTTTCCCAGTATTTGAAAAAGGAGAAGTCCCTGGCGTCTCCGAAAGTCGGCATCGGGAAGGGTACTTATTACGTGCACGTTTACTGCTCGGATAAAGAAAACACCGCGTATACGGTAAAAGCCACGTTCACGGCAGCCAACAACTGGGAGCGTGAGGGAAACGATACGATGGAAACGGGCAATCCGGTCACCTTCGGGAGTAAGACCTATGGCAGCATCGGCTTGTACAGCGATCATGACTTCTTTAAGATCGTGGTCAAACAGCCGGGCTATATAACGGCGAATTTCGCGCATCAGGCAACGGATCTGTCTTCCTACGTTAAAATTTTCGGTAAGGATAAAAAGACCCAGCTGCTTTATTCCTACGTCAGCCCCAAGACGAAATCACAGGCTTTGGCGCCGCTTGGCTTACCTGCCGGCACCTATTACATGCAGATCGATGGTGCTACGGGGACGACTTATAATTTCACCATGAACTTTAAAGCGGCGACCGACTGGGAGCGGGAACCGAACGCGAATGTGAAAACAGCACTGCCGATTTCGCTGAATAAGAAGTATTACGGAAGTATTGCCGATAGCAATGACGAGGACTTCTATAAACTGGTACTTTCCAAACAGACAGCTCTCTATGTAGCCGGCTCCCGTACCGGGGAGTATACGAGCTTCCACTCGATTATCCTGAAGAGCGATGGCAAGACCTTGCTTTACGATACGTACCATTCCGACACCGGCGGCTATATCGTCGACGCGAAGGATAAATTCGTACGCGGAAAGATCACCCTGAATGCCGGTACTTATTATGTCAAGATCCGGGGCGCGAGCGGTTATGGCAGCTATAATTTCTCCGTCAACACCAAGATCGTCTTTGACGCGTCGACGGTCGGCGTAGACGGGATCGAGAATAAGCCTTACACCGGCAAAGCCGTCACACAGGACCTCTACGTCAGCGCGCTTGGCAAGAGCCTGCGGGAAGGCCGCGACTACACGGTGAAATATGCCAATAACGTGAAAGCGGGTACCGCGACCATTACCCTCACCGGGAAGGGCGAATACGCCGGCTCCATCAAGAAGACCTTCAAGATCGTCAACCTGCCGGCGGGCACCCTGACGCGCATCTACGGCGCGAACCGGTATGAGACCGCGGAAAAGATCAGCACCACGCTGAAGAAGATGATGGGCGTCAGCCGTTACGACGCGATCCTGGTCGCCAACGGCACGAACTATCCGGACGCGCTGACCGGCGCTTATCTCGCGAAAGTCAAGAAAGCTCCGCTGATCATGACTTCGACGGCTCCGGTCCATGAGGACCAGACCGTTAAATACATTAAGGCCAACCTGAAATCCGGCGGCACCGTCTACCTGCTCGGCGGGGAAGGTTCCATCCGTCCGGAATTCGTCAAGAAACTGTCCGGGTTTAAGGTCGTCCGTCTCGGCGCGGCCAACCGCTACGGCACCAACCTGAAGATCCTGGAAGCTGCCGCGGTCAAGAACCAGGAACTGCTGGTCTGCACCGGAGCCGACTTCCCGGATGCTTTGATCGCCTCCGCCACCGGCCGGCCGATGATGATCGTCGCGGCGGGCGGGCTCACGAAAGAGCAGGCCGCTTACCTCACCAAGAATAAGATGACCAAGATCACCGTCATCGGCAATACCGCGTCGGTGCCGAAAGCGATCGAGACCGAACTGAAGAAGATCGTCGGGACCAAGAACGTGGAACGCATCTCGGCTACGACGAAATACCGGATGTCGGCGGAAGTAGCGATCAAATACTTCAAGAATCCGCAGACGGCGGTCTTCGCTTCCGCGGAGAGCTTCCCGGACGCGCTTGCCGGCGGACCGCTAGCCATCAAACTGGGCGCGCCGCTGCTCCTCGTGAATAACAACCGCAGCGATTTCTACCCGGTGAAGACTTATGCCCGGATCTACGGCGTCAAGAAAGCCTATATCCTCGGCGGGCCGACGCTGGTGGAAGACCTCACCGTGAAGACGATCCTGGTGAACTAAATACGGGATCAAAGCGTTAATAAGCAGCGTTCAGACCCGGACCGTTCCCGCAACCCGCGAAACGGTCCGGGTTTTTTATCTGCGGGCAGCGCAAGATATGTAATTAAACAGGAATGGGAACCGCCTTATCTTGCGGTTTTTGCCTTTGGAATCGCGGCTTGGCAGTCCGGAAAGGGCTATTTTGCGCGGAAGCGGGCTTGGAAGAATTGCGAAAAGACAAAAAATGGAGTAAAATAATTCCAAATTGAGACTTTAAATAGAGCTTATCATGGACTAGACGCGCATCGGAGGGGAACCTTACGGTGCTTTTGGCTTGGAATTGGCGGAAACGGGCAACTTGGGGACAGGGCTACCGGCAACAGGATGACGGGGAATATGGGCGCACATAAGCGGAAATACAGGGATAGAATCAGAATCAGAAGGACCCTGGTCAGCATACTGGCCGGGGTTGTTGTATTTGTAACGACCTATGCGTTGGTACTGCCGGCGATCACCATCGATCAGCAGACGGCAGAGGAGGAGCCGGGCCTGGCTTTAACCGAAGCGGTGGCGGAGGTTCCGGCGGAACCGGAAACCGGCGATGAAGCCGGACTGCCGGCAGAAACGACGGAAACGGAAACACCGGTCGACGGAGCAGAGCCGGTGGTCGCGGAAGACACGGAAGAAGCGGCGGATCCGGAGGATCAGGCAGGCGGAGAAGAGCCGGCCGATACGGATGCGCCTGCGGGGCCACAAGATCCGGTGGATCCGGAAGACACCGACGAGCAGCAAGAACCGGCCGGGCCGCAGGAGCCGACAGACGGGGAGGAAGAGCCCGCGGAACCGGAGGAACCGATCGATACCGGGGAAGCGGAGGATTCGGAAGAACCCGCAGATCCGGAGGAAGCAGAGGAAATAGCAGATCCGGAAGAGCCGGGAGAAGCGGAAGAAGTAGCGGAAACCGGGGACCCGGCGGCAGCGGAAGACCAAGGCGATGCCGGAGAACCGGAAAATCCGGAAGACAAGGCCGAAGAACCCGCGGATAAGAGCGAAGCAGAAGCGGGGGAAAAGCCGGAAGAAGAAAAGCTGAAAGAAGAAAAGCCGGACGACCAGCAGGAAGAGACCGTAGCGATGCCGGCGATGGCTTTCCGTGTCGAAATGAAGGATCAGCGCGCGGAAGCGGCCGGTGAAGAACTGACGGCTGCCGAGAAGGCGGAAGAAGCCGCAGCCCAGAAGGCTTATCGGAAAGCCGCGAAAAAGGCGGCCGAGCTGGCGGCAGCCGGAGAGGAAGAAACGACCGGGAATGACAACCGGAAAGTCTCCGTTTACGTGGAAGCGGAAGCCGATACCTTCCCGGCGGGCACGGTCATGACCGTAGAAGAGATCCGGGATGAGGAAATCCTCACGGAGATCCGCGAAGCCGCGGAGCGGGCCCCGCAGGCGCGGGACGAGATCGCGCGGGCGGCAGCCTTTGATATCACGTTCCGGGACGCGGAAGGAAACGAGATCGAACCGCGGAAGCCGATCCGCGTGCGTTTCGCCGGACTGGACGTGCCGCCGGCGGATCCGGAAGAGCGCAGCGCGATCGTCGTTCATCTGGACGACGAGGGCGAAACGGATATCGTGAAGCAGGAAGTCCCGGCCGATGCGGCGCCGGACGAGATCCTCTTCAAAGCCGCTGATTTTTCCGTCTACGGTATCGTCTATACCGTCGACTTCCACTATGAAGCGAGCGGGAAGAGCTTTGATTACAGCCTGGAAGGCGGCGGATTCCTGCGCCTCTCCGATCTTATCGCGGCGCTGGAGCTCGATTTCGGCGTGGCCGAAGTGGCGGATGTCTCCTTCAGCGCGCCGGAATACCTATACGTTACCCGCGTGGCGGAAGACACCACCTGCGGCGCCATCAAAGCTGCTTCCGACCTGTCCTGCGCCTACAGCGCGGAGCTGACAGAAGAAGAGCGCGCCGCCATCGACGCCGAACCCATCGCGGCCGGCGACTGGGCGCTCATCAGTTTGCAGGCCTTTGACAGCGCGGAGAGCCTGACCCTGACCCTGACGAACGGGGACGTGGTGACCGTGCAGGTCACCGACGCGCAAGAGATTCCGGATTCTTCCGCCGAGACCATCGACGTGAATAAGAGCTATCTGATCTGCTACGAAGTGGACGGACAGTATTACCTGCTGAAAAACGACGGGTCTGTCGACAGCAGCCACACGCCGGACAATTTTGAGAATCTGAACAGCACCTATTGCTGGACCTTTAACTACGTGTTCGAGGAAAAGCATCTGGATGAAACGCTGACCTATATCTATTACCTCATCCGACCGATCGACAATAAGACGAAGACCATCGCGTTGAACGCGGAAGGCGAACTCCTGGTGCAGCGGAGCAATAATAACGTGGCGGTCGTTCCGGTGGAAGGCGGCGGTTTTAAGCTGATTGGCTATAACGACGTGAAGCTGGATTTCGCGGACGGCGCTTTCCTGGCCAGGCAGTCGACGGAGGGCGATCCTTTCGAGGGCGTAACGGTCCATATCTACGAGATGGATACGCTGCCGACCTATTCCTATACGGCCCGTTCCGCCGATGAAGAGCGGGGAACGGTGACGATCGCTGGCGGTACGGCGCGGACGGAGACCCAGGACGGGGTGACCACGCACTATTATGAGGCGGAGTCCACGTCCGCGAAGATGAATGCCGGCACGATCACCGCGACGCCGGTCAACCATCAGGACGTGAACCACACCAATAAATGGATCTTTGATCACTGGACGCAGGACGGCGTTCCTTTAGACCGGGATCAGTATCCGGCCACGATCAGCGCTGATTCCCTGCCGATCCCCTTTAACGGCAGCCGGCTCGTCGCCTACTTCCGGCAGAATCCGGACTATATCGTTCCGGACAGCGAGAAAGAGGCTTCCAGCTTCGCGGATATGACCGACTGGCTGGACGGGCTTCAGGAAAAACACGTGCCGCTGGATGAAGAGCAGACCGTCAAGACCGCCGAAGTATACGATTACGAGAACCGCATCTACCGGGTCGACATCGCGTCCGAGGCGAATTTCCGTACGTTTAAGGGAGACGTGGATATGGCCTTCTGTATGGACGTATCCAACTCCATGTACTTCCCCTCCAAGCTGGTCGAGGCGGACACGTTCTATGACAATAACACCAATCCGATCCCAATCTATCAGATCAATAACAGCGGCTGGTGGGGGGACAACAAAAGTTGGCTCGATACAACCCGTAACTGGAATGATCCCTATTATCTGATCGCGGACCAGGCCGGCACGGCGACCGTCTTTAAAGTCTACTATCAGGACGGCAACTGGAAGGCCCAGGACGCTTCCCGGACAACGGAAAGCGAGAAGTCTTTCATCATCGGGCAGGCGTTTGAAACCAACTGGACCAGTGGCGTTTCCGATAAGACCCATCCCTTTAATGCCGGCGATGATAACGATACCAGATATACCATCTACGACGCCGGCGACGAGGGCCGGAACCGTTTCTATTATCTGAACCAGAGCTTCACCGGGGCTACGGACGATCTGGAGACGATCAAAGGGATCCTGGAAGTAGCCGGGGATGAGAGCCCGGATATCCGCATCGCCTACAACACCTTTAATAAAGAGCTGGGCGCGCAGGGCCATGATTTCCAGCCGGTGCAGAAAATAACCATCGATCTTTCCAATTCCCATGGCGGCGGCACCCGTCCCGACCAGGCGTTTAATGACGCGCAGGATTTCAGCTGGTCCGGCGACGACCGTTACGTGATCCTCATCACCGACGGTGCCCCGCAGGGAAAAAGGACCGGAGAAACCCTAGACCCTGATCAGATTATTCAAGCAGCACGGGACGCAGCGACCGAATTGAAAAAGGGGAAGGACGGCATCGCCGGTACGAACGACGACGTGAAGGTCATCACCGTCGGTTTAAGTTTGGATAAAGTCCCCAGCGGCAAGAAGCTCCTCTATGATATCGCCGATAACGATAAGAATGGCAATAAGATGTTCTATATGGCCGAAAGCGCCAGCGACCTGCCGAATATCCTCCGCCAGATCACCGATACCATCATGGATGACGCGATCGTTTACGCGGACGTGACCGATACAGTGAATGAGGCGTTCTACGCTGTGGATAAGGCCACCGGCCTGCCGCTGAAGCCCGGCGACCGGATCGATATCGAAGGACGTCTGACCACCGATCCGGTACAGGCGGCCGGCATCGTGCAGCCGGACGGCGTGACGATCAAATGGGACAAGCAGGCGATCGATCCCGCGACCGGCTGGCACGGCACGATCTACGTAAAGGCCAAGGAGGACCTGATCGGCGGCAACGCGGTGAAGACCAATGACAACGCCTCGGTCACTGCCACCGGTTACAAGATGGACGATAAAGAGTATACCTTTGAGGATTCTCCGCTCCACGACAATCTGAAATCCCTGGAAGTGGATTTCTCCTCGCCGCGTGTCAACGTGAATGAGCTTCTCTTCTCGAACGAGTCCACGGAATGGACCGTCTATCTGGGAACGGAAGTCGATCCGGAAGCGCAGCTGAAAAAACTGTATGAGGACGTCGCCCTCACCGAAGTAGTGAATGAGGACGGGACTCTGCATTACCCGCTGCTGCCCAACAGTATCACTGACAACCGGGAAGAGAACGCCGTCGGCACGGCTAAGACCATCCCGCTTTCCGCGGAGATCCTGAAAGCGATCCAGGCGGATCCGACCCTGGCCGCGAAATACATCCAGGCCGGCGAGTTGAACTGGAAGGCCTTCCTGACCGATATTGAGAAGCCGGAGGGCGTGGTCGTGCCCTATCATCCATACGGGACCGAGGGCGACGACAGCAATCTTATCATCAAGCTGACGAAAGAGATCCTGACCGGGGAAGAACGGGATCTGGTCAACCACTCGCCGCACGCGACGACGGTGGTGAATGAGGGCGATACACCGGTTGAAAAATACGTGCTTACGGTCCAGTATAATCCGGACTATAACAACGTCTTGCCACCCGGCCAAGGCGGTCATGGCCATTATGAGTTCGGCACCGGTTCCTACGGAGCCATGTACCAGGGCCACGCAGCCGGTCGCGAAACCAGCACCAACAACCATATTATCAACGTCTATAAGAAGACCCTGGACGTCCTGAAAACGAACGAAGCCGAGGAAGGCCTCGCCGGGGCGACCTTTAAGCTGTATCAGAAGGATGAGCAGAACGGCGTGGCGATTACCGGGCTGACCGGGAAATACGTGGAAGTCGCTTCGGCGGTATCCGGACCGGACGGTATCGCCCATCTGGAAAGCGATGACGAAGACGTCCTCATCCTGAAAGCCGGCGAGACCTATTATCTGGTCGAGGCGGCAGCGCCCGCGCACTATCAGAAAGTCAATACGATCTGGACGGTAGAGGTCCAGCCCGATCAAAGCGGCATCTTTACGGACCTGGCCGGCGAGGTCATCAACGCGAAGGATTACCCCTTTAACTGGGATCAGGGGGCCCGGATCGTCGTCGACGGACAGCCGGTGATGGTCATCGCCAAGGGCGAAGAAGAAGGCCAGACCGTGGTGGTCAACGATGGCTCCTTCCTTTCCGGCGGCAAGTCTATTTCCTATCGCTTCCCGATCCTGAATGAGGGGGCGGAAATGTCGCTGACGGTCAATAAGACGTGGGAAAACGAGGATAATCCGCCGGCGGCGGTCACCTTTGAACTCTACCGCGTCAGTGAGATCGGCCATACCTGGACCAACGGCCGGGTCGTGCCGTGTACCTGCACGGAGGATGGCGTCCGGGAGTTTGAATGCGCGATATGCGGGGCGACGGATACCTATGTGATCGATAAGACCGGGCATACGCCGGGACCTGAGCGCCGTGAAAACGAAGTGCCGGCTACCTGTATCGAGCCGGGCGGTTATGATAAGGTCGTCCGCTGTAAGGTGTGCGACGCGATCGTCTCGACAGAACACATTGAAGTTTCGGCAACGGGACACGACTGGGGCGAATGGCAGGTCACGGTCTCGCCGCAGCCGGGCATCGCCGGCGTGGAAACGCGCTATTGTAAAAATGATCCATCCCATATTGAGACCCGGCCGATCGATCCGCTGCCGAACCTGACCGCGATCACCTATCGGACGTATAGCGAT
>JAFRYQ010000059.1 GCA_017437565.1 Bacillota bacterium | reverse complement strand
CAAAGAAGGGAGGGTGGCCGAAATCAGTGTAAGCGACGTGATCGTGGACCTGAACAGACACACCGTAACCAGCAACGTAGAAAACGGCCCCATGTTTCTCATCACCGGTGACCGCGTCAAAATCTGTAACGGAACCCTGGAAGGGAAAAAGGAGAAGGTCGGAGCTTTTCATTATCGTGGGGACGGCAAGGTGGTGCAGCTCGAGGATCTTACGGTTCGGAACACCAATTATTTTCTGAATGCATCCGGGGCTTGCGAATCAATCTTCGTAAACCGGGTTCATTACACCCAGAGCACAACCGTAAAGGACTACTCCTGCATTTGGATCTACACACCCACCCGGCTCGTCCTGAACGACGTGTCCATCGAGAGTTGGAACAGCTGGGGGATCGAGCTGACGAGAACCGCCAAGGCTCAGTTAGGCAATGTTTCGATCACGCGGAACGGAAGCAACAGTGGATTCGGTCTTCTGGTTAACGATCTGTCCGACGAAGAGGTAGCGAACAGTACCGTCAAGACCTGGAGTGATTACCGTTTAGCCAATGCGAGCGTCAAAGTCGACGGAACATCGTGGGCACCCACAAAAATGCTGACCCCCGGCAGTCGCCGGACCGAACATGCCTATATGATTATGGGAACGAACCTGGAGAGCACCCTTTCGGGTACGCTGCCGATCAGTTCGGTGGATTTATCGATCGAGGAACCGAAACCCGGCAGGTCGCCGGACTATGAACCGCAGGTCATGCAGGGCAATGCCTATCTGCAGGTCACAGGGCAGGAGTATTTTCGGAACGACATCGTGTGGAAAGATATCACGGATAGCGAGATCGGGACGCGCATGGATCCGGACAAAGATACCTTCGAACGCAGCCGGACTTACGAAGCGCTGATCTACCTAACACCGGAAGCCGGTTATTCGTTTTCGGACGCGACTCAGGTCAGGGTGAACGGGAAGGCTGTTACGGCCGTCTACCGGAGTGATTTGAAGCAAATGACCGTTCATTACCGGTATACGGCTCCGGAAGCGAACCCGTTTGAAGGCGGGAGCTACACGGTCGACATGAGGACGGGCAGCGTTTCCATAAGAGGGATGGCAGCTACTGCTTATGCTCTTACTGAGCTGCGGGCTTTTGTTCTGGAAGGGAAAGTCGAAGCCTCGGGACCGCTCGACCGGACGGTCGTGGATCTGGATAAAGATAAAAAAGCAGATCTACTTATCATTTCGTCCGTGTCGGATAACCCCGCGCAGATGAATGAATCAGAAGTGACGATCTATAAGCTCCCGTCCTGCAGCGTGAATGGGAACCTTGTTTTGGAAATGGGCGAGGAAATGATGGAGTGGGCTAAGAGCCAAAACCTTCCCTGGTTCCGGAAGCTCACCTATATTTTCTCGGATGACGTAGAAACGAGCTATAAGATCGCAAGCATTACTGATAAAACGCATACCGGGCAGGCTCTGAAACCGGCGCCGAAGGTGCAGCTGGACTGCGGCGACGCCACGCTGATCCTGAAGAAGGGCACGGATTACACCGTCTCCTATCAAAATAATGTGAATGCCGGCACGGCGACCGTAGTCGTAAAAGGGAAGGACCTGCCGCTCGGAACCTTGAAGAAGACCTTCAAGATTCTGCCCGTCGATCTCGCGGCGGCGGCCACCAAGACGTCCGTCTCCGGCATCAAAGCCTCTTACGCCTATACCGGCAAGGCCATCAAACCAACGCCGACCGTAAAAGCCCTGGTCGGCGGCGCGACCAAGACCCTGAAAGCCGACACCGATTACACGGTGAAATATACGAATAACACCAATGCCGGTACAGCCACGGTCACCATCACCGGCAAGGGCAATTTCAAGGGAACGGTCAAGAAGAACTTTAAGATCACCAAGGCGAAGCCGGGATTCGACCGTCTCTCCGGCGCCGACCGCTATGCCACCAGCCGCGCCATCGCCGACGCGTATAAGAAAAAGCTCGGCGTGACGAAATACAGCGCTATCTGCATCGCCGACGGGCAGAACTATCCGGACGCCCTGGCCGGCGCCTATTTCGCCGGCCGTAAGAGCGCGCCGATCCTGGTCGTCCACCAGCAGGCCCCGACCGGGGATAAATCCATGGCCACCATCAATTACGTGAAGGCCAACCTGCCGGCGGGCAAGACGGTCTATATCCTCGGCGGCCCGGGTTCGGTACCGGACGTCGTGGTAACGATGCTGACCAAGGCCGGCTATAAAGTAGAGCGGCTCTGGGGCCAGAACCGTTACGGTTCCAACCTGGCCATCCTGAAGAAGGCGCAGGTCCCGGCGGGGACGGACTTCATCGTCTGTACGGGGGCCCAGTTCGCGGATGCCCTCTCCGCTTCAGCGACCGGGAAACCGGTGCTGCTGGTGGCGGGGAACAAGCTGACGGAGGACCAGAAGGCCTATCTGAAGGGCGTGAAGGCCAAGCGTTTTATCATCGTCGGCACCGCGAAAGAAGTAGCGACGGCGATCGAGACCGAACTGAAGACTTACGCGCCGACGACGCGCCTAAGCGGGAAGACCGTCTATGAGCGCTCCATCCAGATCGCCAAGAAATTCTTCCCGGCCACGGTCAACCATCTCAATCTGGCCGACGGGCGCAACTTCCCGGACGCCCTCTGCGGCGGCCCGCTGGCGCAGAAGCTGAGCGGCCCGTTGCTCCTGACGGACGGGTCGGCGGCCGTGAATCAAAAGATCCGCACCTACGCGAGCGGAGCCAAGACCATCAAGGCGACCGTCTTCGGCGGTCCGGCCTCAGTCAGCGACGCCACGGTAAAATATATCCTCAGCATGAACTGAGGCCAGTGAGAGCGGCTGTTCTATGAAGCCGGGATTTTCGGGAAAACCTGTTCCGTATTATCAAAAAACCGAATTCATGGAACATATCGATCCGGGATCTGTTCAACAAAGAGTAATATTCAGGAAAAAGTTGTTCTAAAAGCCGAAAAGCCGGGATTATGGAACAACGGAGGCGGCTGCCGGGAACGACTGCGCCGGAACCGGATAAGGATAAAGGAGGAATCGCGATGAGGAAGTGGATGAGGCCGGTACTGCTGGCGATTGCTTTGATGCTGGTGCTGATGGTGGTTCCCGGACGGACTTTCGCCGCGGACCGCATTCACGTCTATGTGGACACCTTGGCGGAATTAAGGGCGGCCTGCGCGGTAGACGGGAATTACGTCGAGCTGAGCGGTTCGATCACGGCCGAAGTGGAGGGCTTCCTCGTGGATATCACCGGGAACGAGGTGACCCTGGATCTCGGCAATTATACCTTGGAAAACAACAGCCCGCTGGGCGAGTTCTTTGACAGCGGCGTGGTGCGCATCCAGTCTGCCGATGTTTCCGTCATATCCGGCACGCTAGCCGGCGGCAACCGCTTCAGTTACGGCGTCTATATCGACGAAAACGCCGGCGACGTGAGGCTGGAACGCTTGCGGATCAAAGAACCCACCGGGCCGGTCGGCACTGCCGTTTACGCCGGGGCGAAGCAGGAGAGCACCGTCCGCGTACGCGACTGCAATTTCACCCAGATGGCGGGGCAGCCTCATGCTAAACGGCGCTATTTCGTCAATGTCAGCGGGAAAACGAATATGTATTTGGAGAACGTGACGCTGGATTCCTACGACGCGGATCCGAATACCGGGGTGGCGGAGCATTTGCTCGGGGTTTTTGCGCCGGCGACCGTGCACCTGGCCGATGTGACGATGAAAAAACCGCGTTCGTGCAATCTGGTGGTGATCTGGGCGGACGATTATCTGAAGATCGGGGACCTGGCCACGAACCAGAATATGATCGTAACCGCCGACGATATTTCGCAGAGCCTCACCAAGAGCATGCAAAACGCCGGCACGACGGCGAGCGGCTACAAGATCTCTTGTCTCGCCTGTCGCGAGCTCGTCTATAAACAGGGAAGAGCCGAGAATATCAACGCCGCCGCGCTGAAGCTGACCGCTCCGGCCGCCGGAAAACGCCCGGATTACGAACCGGTGTGCGGCGCCGCCACCTATTACGCGCCGCTCTATAATGTCTACCGCACCATCCACTTCACCGAGTGGACCGACATGACGACGGGAAGTACCATGCATCCGGACCGTGATACCTTCCAGGTCGGGCATAAATACCAGGTGGAGATCCAGCTGGCATCGGAAGCCGGCTACAAATTCCACGACGCGACAACGGCGACGGTAAACGGAAAAACCGCGACGGCCAAACTGGTCACCCGGCTTGGTCATCTGGAACTGAACGTCAAGTACACTTTCCCATCGATTCCGGCGACATCCATCGCCTCCGCCAAGATCAAAGCGATCCCGGACCAGAAATACACAGGTTCGCCCATCAAGCCAGCGCTCACCGTGACGCTGGACGGCAAAACGCTGAAAGCCGGCACCGACTATACGGCCAACTATCAGAATAATATTAACCCGGGGACGGCAACCGTCACCGTGACCGGAAAAGGGGATTACAGCGGCACGCTGAAGGCGGCCTTTAAGATCGTGAAACCGGCGGTAAAGCCGACCTTTGAACGCTTCTTCGGAAAGGACCGTTACGCGACGAGCATCGCGGTTGCGGAAGAATACCGGAAAGCGCTGGGCGTTACGAAATTCAATTCCGTCTGT
>JAFRYQ010000058.1 GCA_017437565.1 Bacillota bacterium | reverse complement strand
GCCACTCCCGCGCTTCCGCGAGCCGCCGGTCGTCGATCAGGTTATCGAGCAGCCACATGAGCGCACAGCGGTTGTCCGGATTGCGGCGGCAGTAGTCCCGGAACCAATCGATCAAAGCATGATGGTTGCGGACGTTCCAGTCCGGAATATAGCTGCCCCAGGCATCCGCCAGTTCACTGATGGCGTCCCGGTCACCCTTGGTCTCTTCCACCGCTTCCTTTCCATACTGCACCGCCAACAGGCGATACTGTTCCGCCTGGTGATTATATAGTTTGGTCAGCAACAGCTTTGCTTGTCCGGTGTACTGCGGATCCTCGGCAAAGTCATGGAGTTGCTGCTCAACTTGCCGTTCCTCGGCTTCATCGAACAGGCCCTGGCTGTAGATCCGGTTCTCGATCCGTTCCAGTTGCTGCTCCGGCGCCATTGCGAAGAGCTGATCGATCGAGACACCGAAATAGGTAGCGATCTCCGGCAGCATCTGCACATCCGGCATACTGATGCCGCGCTCCCATTTGCTGATTGTCTGGGCTGTCACATTCAGGGCTTCCGCAAGCGCTTCCTGGGTAATGCCTCGGCTGTTCCGCAGCCGGTGGATTTCTTTTCCCATTTCCATTTTGGTTTCCTCCTCTTCAATGTGACTTCATCCTATCAGATAAAGAGAAGCAGCAACAGCGACTGCTGCGTGAGATAACTCGCTTAACAGTTGAATGCGTGGATCATTCCGCCAGATGGTAGCCATCCCGCACGTGGCGAAGATCCGCCTCCATTTCGGCCGCATCGGACCAACCGGAGAAGGAATGGGCGTAGGAAAAACCTTGGGTGAACCCGAAATTAAACCCCTGCAGGTTGCCATAGTCTGCCGTCAGCACCCCGTCGGCCGGAATCTTCAGGTCGGTATAGCGGCAAGCCTCATAACCGGTATAGACCGATCCGTCCGCGCGCGTGACGTTTACCTCATAGGTGTCATAGAGCACGTTGCGCTCATAGGAAATATCATCATCGTCCGCGATGAAGAGATACATCCGATAAGGCGTATAGGTCATATCCAGCGCCAGCGACGAGGAAACGATCTCCTCCCAGTCCTCCCGGATGAGGCGTTCGGTGTTGGCATGGATCGCCTGGAGGTCGTCCTCGCTCAGTTGACCGGTCCCCAGTACCCATGCCGTTAATCCCGCTACCGTGAACTGTTTTTCAGCCGGTTCAAAACGCCAGCCGGCCGGGGCTATGGCTTTCACCGTGACGGTATCGCCGTTCTCCAAGCCGGTCTTGGGACTGACTTCAAACCGGACCGAATCGGCATATTCCGCGGTGTTGTGGCCCGTGATCTGTAATTCGGCCCGGCCTTCCCCGGACATACCGGAAAACTTAACGCTCACGCCCGTAAACGGGTCGGCCGTGCGCGGGAAAGCGAGCTCATGCAAGGGCGAGCTGGGCAGGAACACGTTAATCAGACAAATAACCGCGAGTACGCCAATAGCGATGAGCCAACCCTTAAGCCGGCGCTTGCGCTGCCTTTTATTCTGCAGGTCCTTGATATCCTCCTCGGCGCGGGCCTGCGCGATACGCCGCTCATATTCTTCCTGGGCGCTGTCTTCCTTTTCGATGAGCATGACATGCCCGCAATAAGGACAGACCGCCTTCTCTTCGTCTTCCGACAGCTCCATTCTTCCCCCGCAGGATGGGCAGATAAGCGATAATGTCTTGATTTTACCTTGGTCCATGTTCGTATGATCCTTCCCAACTCTTTTTCTAGTCGTTTCCTTAGTACTATTTCCGGAATATAGCTTTTGCGCGTTTCCTTCTTATCGCTCCGCTACGTCCTGCCTGTTCCGCTTGTCCTGGTAGATCTGCAGATAGTCGGTTATATCCTCTATGCTTTCAGCAAAGCGGATCCCGCTTTGCCGTTCTTTCGTGGAGCGGCCCTGCTCGATCATATGATCGAGCAATTGTTTCAAGCCGTTATAATACCCGTGATGGTTATAGATGATACACGGCGCCTGCAAAAGTCCCAGTGAAATCCTGGACATGATCTCGCTGATCTCCTCCAGGGTCCCGGTTCCTCCGGGCAAAGCGATAAACGCATCGCCCAGCTCTATCATCTTGGCTTTTCTTTCCGACATGTCCTGGGTTACGATCAATTGCGTCAGTCCTTCATGCTGCAGCTCCTGATCGATAAAGATGGCCGGTTCCACCCCGATAACCTCGCCGCCGGCGGCAAGGGCGCTTTCTGCTAAAATCCCCATCAGGCCGGCTTTCGATCCCCCGTAAATAAGGCCGTTCCCGCTTTTGCCGATCCAGGTGCCCAGATCCGTAACCGCTTGATTCAAGGACGTATCATGCCCTTTATAGGCGCTGAGATAGACCGTTATGTTCATATATATCCCCCGTTTTCGCGTCCCGCCTGCTTAACGTCCCGCCCTACAGCCATTTATTCTTCTTGAACAGGATCAGGCAGAAGATGACCACGGCAACGCTCACCGCGATCACGGCCGGATAGCCGGCGCGCCACTCCAGTTCCGGCATATAGCGGAAGTTCATACCATACCAGCCGGCAATGAGCGTCAGCGGCATAAAGATGGTAGTGACGACCGTCAGCAGCGTCATGATCCGGTTTTGGCGCACTTCCAACTGCGCGTTATGGAGGTCCCGCACCTGCATCGTGTAGTCGCGCAGGGAGATGGCGGAATCGTGACGGCGGGCCATGAGGTTCATGAACAGGTGGATATAGCGGAGGTTCTCCTCGCTGAAGAAGCCGTTTTCATTCTCCTCCAGCTCCTGCGTCATATCGATGATCTGTTCGTAGTGCACGAGCAACTCGCGGATATCGCTGCGGATCTCATTGACCCGCGCCAGGTCGCCCTGCCCCTGCGTCGCCAGGATCTCATCCTCGATCCGGTTCAGCTCTACCTCATAGCGTTCCATGATTGCCAGATCGTGATCCACGATCTGTTCCAGGAAATCATAGAGGAAGCGTTCCAGGCTCGGCGCCCGCCAGCGTTTGGTGCGGCGGATGGTCTGGATCATCCGCTCCGCTTGGCCACTGTCGTCAATAAAGACGATGCCCTTCTCGTCCAGCGCGAAAGCAAAGCGGAAATCCCGTTCCGTGAGATTCTCCCGGTCCGGCAACAGGAACGTCCCGGTGAGCGAATCGTAGTTGACTTCGGCTTTCGTATTGTGGATGTTTCCGGCATCCGGCTCCAGTTCGATCCCCATATCAAAGCGTTCCCGCTCACCCGCCCATTCCGGTGTCGTCAGCACCGCGACATACTGCCGGTCCGTGCGGCTGTGCAGCTCTTCCGCCGTACAAGGCTTGATGGTTTCCTCCAATAAATAATAACTCATCGCGCTTACTCCATTTCCCCGGTTCTCTCTTACCACTTATCTTTTTTATTTTATATCACGGATCCTTAATCGACAAGCTGATACGAAAAGAGGCTGCCCCCAAACGGATTCGTTTGGAGACAGCCCCGCTTTTCAGGGCCGAAACCCTGCCGCAATTACGCTTTGATCAGTTCACGCTGAGGATCTTATTCACCAGAACCTCGCTGACACTGCCGGGACCGCCGTAAACGGTCACCTGATAGGTGCGGGCGGCCTTCACGTAGGCCAGGACTGGATCCAGGATGGCCGACTGGTCATCAACCAGCAGCAACGAGCCGCCGGAAAGGACCGCCATCGGGCCGCCGCAGAGGGCATCCGGGAAATTCTTGCCGTCAGCGATATTGATATGTGCCTGGACGCCCGGGAAATACTTCCTGGCGATCGCCACCGACCGTTCATAGGTCGTCTTGCCGGTGATGCGGCTTACCGGCGCGAAAGCTTTCAACTCGGCCTCGATCGTCGCCGGGACCACCGTCTGGTCGCCGATGATCGTGAAACGTCCGGCCCTCGCTGCCTGCAGATAGGCCTTCTGCTCCGCCAGCAAAGCGTTGCCGCCGACCAGCAGCACCGGTTTCCCGGTCGCCGAAGCGGATAAGGCGTCCGCGAAGTCCGCGCCTGTGCAGACGATGATCTCGCTGCCGGCCGCTACCTTCGCCTCCTGCAGGATGGCCAGGTTCGAGGTATAGCGGTTCGGTCCCCAGACCCGCTTCACGGTAAATCCATAGCCTTGCAGCGTCTTTTCCAACACTTGTGGTACCGAGCCGGTACCGCCCAGGAGATAGACCGTTCCCTTCGGCTTGAGGTTCTTCTTGATATAGGCGAGCGCTCCCTGGGTATTGGCCGCCGCCGGATTGTTCTTATCGATGGAGATGATCGGCGCTTTCTTCAGGGCGGCGAGGAAGGAGCCGGCCAGGGCGTCCGGATAGTTCGTGCCGTCCGCCACACAGACCGCGTCGAACTGCTTCACGCCCAGCGCCTGTTTATACGCGTCGGCGATGGCCTGGCTGGTCGCGTAGCGGTTGTCACCAGAGAGGCGGACCATCGTCGTTTTCGGCTTCACGATCTTGAAGCTGACGCTCTTCGTCCCCGTGAAGTTGCCAATACCGGTGATGGTCACCGTCGCCGTACCCGGGACCGTATTATTCTTATAGGTCACCTTGTAATCCGTACCGGCTTTCAGGGTGACGGACTTCTTATTCAGCGTCATCTTCACGACCGGCGCCGGCTTCAGGGCCGCGCCCGTGAAGGCTTGTTCTTTGATCGCGGCGATGTTCGCGCTCTTTACGTTAGCTTTGCCGATAGTCCACTTGATGGACTTCGCAGTCGTCTTGCCGTCGGACCAGGTATAGTTCTTGGTATCCTTCAGTGCTGCTTTGGCTGTATAGGTGCCGGCTTTTGTCTGCGCGCCGCCGGTCACGGTGTAAGCGGTTCCTGCCGCCACTCCGGTCTGTTTGGCCCCGTTATAGATAAGCCCGCTCTTCGCCTTCGGCAATGCGATCTTAGCCGGCACGATCTTGAAGGACGTCGTCCCGGTACCGCTGTAATTGCCCTTCAGCTTCACCGTTACCTTATAGGTGCCCACGTTGGTAAGGCCGCTCGCGTAGGTAACCGTATAATCCTTAGCTTCCAGCCTGGTGTCTCCATCTTTCACGATGACGGCCGGTTTCTGGGCCTTGCCGGTAAAAGAATACTCTTTCTTAGCCATGCTCACCACCGGTTTGACCGCTTTCGGTTTGATCGTATAAGTGAGTTTCGCGGTTCCCTTACACCGCCCGATTCCGGTCAGGGTGATCGTATAGGTGCCGGCATCCCGGGGCCACGGCTCTGAACACTTCACCGTGAAGTCCGTCCCCGGATAGAGCGATATTCCTTCCGCGGACTCAGCATAGATGTTCGGCTGCTGCATCTGCGTATTATAGGTGAACGTTTTTTCAGACAGGGTGATCTCCGCATCCGCCAGATTGACCTCGACGTTCCGGGCCCAAAAATCTTCCAGCTCCCAATCCAGCACTGCGTAAGCCGTGACCGGGCCGGTAGCCACGACCGGCGGATATTCATGTTCCGGATCCCGAAGGACTTCCGGAGCATAGATAGTACCCTGCTCGAGCGCGGCGAGCGACGCATACTCCTGCAGCGGTTTATCTGTGAAAAGCTCTATTTCGAATGGTTGATCGCCGTAACCCCGGATGAAGAAATGGCCTTCATCATCGATATAATGATAGTAATCACCCCTGGTAACAAACCATTCATGGATGCAGCCCCCTACGTCAGCTCCCTTCCGCATATAAAGGCCGGAAACAACGCCCACGTTCTTGAAGTTCAAGGTGAGCGGATAGATCTCGACCGCAACGGAACTGACCGCGGTGGAAGGATTCAGATCGTCCGCATAGGCCTGCACCGTAAAGGAGTATTTTCCACTTCCGGAAGAAGGCTGGTCGTAAATGACCCGGGTCAGATCATAGGACACGCTGTCCTCCACGTCGATGGCCGCCCCCAGTTGCCTCTTTCCTCCCTTCTCGATCTGGTACACAGTCAGGAGGTATCCGTCAGCGTTGGCTACCGGATCCCAGGTGGCCGTCACGGCCTGTTCCGGCGCCAATAAACCACTCGCTTCGGTGTTCAGTTCGATCCGAACGTTCTGCGGCTCATAGAGACGGGTAAGCCGTGAAGAGATCACGACGTTTTCGTCCGGCATGAGGAGCTGATAGTCGGTTCCCGTTCCACTCAGCGAACCGGCGCTGGCCATATACTCCCGGTACGCGGCATCGGCATCCGCCGCAGTTAAGGCGATCTCCTCACTGGCTCCGGCATAAAAGACACCCTTATATTCCAGTCCGATATCGTAGGCAGTGATCCCGCTGACGTTATACTCGGTTCCTTCCCCGAAACGGATGGTCGTTCCCTCTTCCGTGGTAACGGACCGCATCTGCTTTCCCCAGTCAGCTCCCTGGCCGATCGCTTTGGTATAGTAGCAGTTCATATGCCAGCCGGAAGTTGGCGTAAAGTTGGCTGTTCTGCTTTTCGTGTTGATCGTGGCAGCATCAAAAACGCAGTTGCGGCAGGGTACTTCTATTGTGCCGTCCCAGCCGAGGAAACCTCCGCACGCATAGGCATTCGGGGCGATGATGCTGCCGTCAAAGCAACACCCTTCGAAAATGACCGCGGTTCCCGACGACACGAGTCCGCCGTAATTTCCTTCGCCCTCCAGGCTCGATATGATCACCACACTGCTGCGGCAATTCGTGATCCGCACTCTGTCGGCTCCTGCTGTGGCACTGGCGACAATTCCCGCCGCGTTCTTGCGGGAAGTCCGGATCGTACCTTCCGTATGCAGATCCCGGATGGCCGCGCCTTTCACATAACCGAAAGGCGCGCACATCATGCTGTCGATGATTCTATTAAACACGAGCGTATGCCCGGCTCCCTCAAAGATTCCACTAAACTCGTATCCATAGCCCGTTCCGACCATCTTGCTCACGCGGATATCGGCATTCAGTCTGACGTATTTCCCTGCCATGGAATCGCCACCGTTTACCCTGGCCGCGAAGGCGTTCCAATCGAAGACGCCGTTGATGAGATAAGGATCGTCAGCGGTGCCCGTGCCCGTTAGTGATCCTTCGCTGGTGAGGACGTTAGCCGGGACCTCCTGGAGCTCAGACGTGTAGCCCGTCTTATTATAGCCGTTATACTGTTCGTTAAAGAGATATAAGTGTTCTCCACCCTCGGTATCCATACCCGGATAATTCTTTATGGTGACCGTCCCACTGGCGGAACTCGCCGCGGCCAGTCTCCCGTAGTATTTCACAACACCAGAATCATCGATGATTGCCGCGGAAATGTATTCATTGGTGCCGGTCTTAGCTCCGCTGTACCGGATGTTCACAATCGCCGAGCCTTGCGCGGCTGCGGAATCGACCTTGAAACCCGAGCGGGTAGAATCCTTTAAGGTCACTCTCCACTCATTTCCCGGATTACTGCTGACCTTATTGATCATTCCGTTTCCGGAACCCGAAGCGTCTCCGGCTCCCGCCGCAGAAAGGAACGCGATCTGATCCATACTCAAGTGAAATGCCGGGCGTGCCCCAAAGCTGTCGTTTCTGACATGCCCCACATTTTGATGCAGCGGGCTGCCATTCCGGACATACTGCGCGTATTCGTCCGTGGTGCCCGGAGAGCGCAGCCACCAGTAACCGCTTTCCGCGTCTTCGCCAAGCCATGGAACAAGCTTGGTCTCTCCGTGCAAATTCCACACTTCTGCTTCGGAAAGAGGCCACAAATATGCGTTCGGAAGGTCAGGCCCCCGCATAGTCTGGGCTTTGTAACCGGTTCCAACGCCATAATTCTTGTTTCCGCCTTCCAGATACTCGGTTACGATCTGCGCTATCTCTTGGGATGAAAAAGTCGTTTGATAGTAATTGTCAAGCTTCTGCTTCAACGTACTCTGAGCGTAAGCGTTATGTCCCGAATTAGTAGCGAAGGGTGTCTGGAAGAGGAGTTCTTTAGACAGCAGCGTAACCGTGCCCTCGCCTTGCCAGTTGCCGAATACATCGGCACCGTAACCGATCACATACCAGGCGTCCTGTCCAAACCATACGACCTGTGCCCCGTTATCCGCGTAATTATGCTGCAGATAGTCCCCGGGAAGTCCTACGACCATCCCAGGATCACCACTTGTCGCCTGCGCCGGTTCTGCATGTAGCAACGTCACCGCGAATAGCATAACGACTGCCATAATGACGAAAGCAGCTCGCATACCTGTTTTCTTCATCTTCCCTTACTCCTTTCCATGCCCATATGATTATCTTAACCAACAGCTAACTCTGTCTGCCATGATCTTTCGCCTATATAATAGTAGATACAAATAAGCAGGTTCTTCCCCCACCTCTTTTCGGATTTCTCTCAGACCAGCTCCACTTCTACTCATTGCGGTTCCGGTAAAAATCGT
Source organism: Bacillota bacterium (assembly GCA_017437565.1). GTDB lineage: Bacteria > Bacillota > Clostridia > Peptostreptococcales > Anaerovoracaceae > Eubacterium_B. The sequence goes on along the minus strand of JAFRYQ010000058.1, from coordinate 4,285 downwards.
TTATTTTTGCCTGGGCGTATTCGGACATATGCTTCTTGGCGAACCGTTCGACGTCGCTCTTGATCGCCAACATCTCGTCGGCCACGTCCTCCATACGCGGATACCCGGCCCCGGCCAGATAGCCGATCATCCGTCCGGCTGTATAATCGGTCCTCATTTCCATCGCAATCAGATACGCGAACTCTTCCGGGTAACCTTTCCGGATCATGAGATCCATCAGTTCCCTACTCTTCTCACCCATGTTCGGCGTCCTCCATTTTTTCCATTATACATTCCGCAGCTGTGATGTGTTCCAGTTTTTTTGATTTTAGCGGTTTTGTTACCACTTTCTCTCCGAAAACAGGTAACAAAAGCTTGTTTTTAAGAATTCTGGAACAGATTTTGTAAAAGCCCGGCATGGACAGTTGCAGAAAAATGCCGTATAGTGGAGACGAATATTACATCGGCCGAAGTCGGAGCCGGCCGGGGAACTGCACCGGCTGTTTCTGACCGTCTATGAAAGAAAGGACCTGAACATGAAACGATTCATCATTGATCCCAGTTTCTTCGAACTCTTCCCGCAAGCGGAAATCGGGATCTTAATAGCCGGGAATATCGATAATACCATACAGGATGAAGAGAAATACGCGCCGTGGCTCCGGGAATGCGAAAAACTTGCCGCCAGGTATTACCCGGCAGAAGTATGGACTGAGAATCCGGTCGTACGTACCTGGCGTGACGCCTTCTCCAAATTCAAGACCAAAAAAGGAGCGCGTTGCTCGATCGAAGCGCTCCTGAAGCGGGTATCCAACGGCAATGAGATCGGCTGCATCAATCCCCTGGTAGATCTCTATAACGGCATCTCCCTGAAATACGGCATGCCGGCCGGTGGGGAAAACAGTGACTGCTTTGATGGAGACCTGCACCTTAAGGTAGCAGCGGGCGGCGAATCCTTTATCACCTACGGCTCCGATAAGGAAGAACCGGCGCTTCCCGGCGAAGTGATCTACGCTGACGGGACCGGTGCGGTCTGCCGCTGCTGGAATTGGCGCGAATCCGTGCGCACCATGCTGACGGAAGACGTGAAGAACGCCATTCTCGTCATCGAGCAGACGGACAATACGCGCCACGAAGAGCTCGGTGCCGCGCTCGACGAACTGGCTGGCCTCATGCAGGCGGAACTTGGCGCGACCGTGGAAAAAACGATTCTGAATCGTGAAAACCCCACCGTTCAGATCGAAGCCTGAGTACGGAAAGGATCACCGCTATGCAACTGGAAACCAGAGACCTGATCCTTCGCGAAAGCGAATTCACGGATCTTGATACTTTCTTCGAATGGGAAACGCGGCCGGAAGTCACGGAATTCTTCAGCATCAGCTCCGGGCAGACGAAAGAAGACGTCTACCGGAAATTCTTTACCGACCGGGATGATCCCGGCGCCCGGCAGTTTACCATTTGGAAAAAGCCGTCTGCCGGCGATAAAACGGCATCCCCGGCCTGCGCGGATGAAGCCGAGGCCGTCGCTGCCGCCGGGGAACCGGTCCGCGTCGGCCGGATCGTCCTGGCGGATCTGATCCCCGGCTGGAAAGGCGAAGTCTGGCGCATCTATATCGCCGATCCCGCCCTCAGGAACCGTGGTTACGGCGGCCAGGCGCTCACGGCAGTTCTGCGTTATATGTTCGGCGACCTGGCCATGGAGCGGGTCTACCTGGATTTCTATACCGGGAATCCCGCGGAATACCTCTATCGTAAACTCGGCTTCACGGAAGAAGGTGTCCTGCGCAAGAATTGCCGCAAGGATGACGTCCTCCACGACGTCCATCTCATGTCCATGCTACGGGAGGAATTTGAGGCGCGGTTCACCGCGGGGCAATGAATCTAAGCGCGGCCTGTCAGGGCCTTTACTGACCAGTCTCCGTCCTGTAGCAGCGCGCGACCGACGCCGATCAGGTCGGCAGCCCTCTCGTCTAACAAAGCTTCCATTTCCACGGCGGCAGTCACGCCACCCGTCAGGATCACCGGAACCGATACAGCTTCTTTAACGGCCAGGCTCATGTCTTTAAAATAGCCTGGTTCTTTATGATCCGGACGCTGATAGCCCAGGATCCCGCCGGAAAGATCGATGAGGTCGACACCGGCATTCTCAAAAGCCATGGCCGCTACCGGGGCATCCGCCAGCTGGCTGCCGCCTTCCGTGTAATCGCAGCCACCAAAGCGGATGGCGATCGGATAATCCGGGCCGACTGCCTCCCGTACTGCCCGGATGACAGCGAGATGCAGGCGGATACGGTTTTCCATGGGGTGGACGGCATACGCGTCCTGACGCTGATTCACGAGCGGCGAATAGAACTGGTTCAGCAGATACCCGTGGGCGGCATGGATCTCGACACCGTCAAAACCGGCTTTCTTCACACGGACGGCCGCCTCGGCAAAAGCCCGGATCACCTGGCAGATATCAGCTTCCGTCATCTCCTGCGCCAGTTTGCTTCCGCGCACGGAGACCGCGCTCGGTCCTTTCGCGGGCATTCCCGTATCCTGGGCGCGCGCGCCGGCATGGTTGATTTGGGCGAAGATGAGGGCGCCCACTTCATGCGCGGCCGCGGTCAGCGGCCGATAAGCTTCGATCACATCGTCGTCCGCCATGGAAAGCTGTCCGGCATGAGCCATACCTTCCGGCTGGATATAGGCGTGCTCTACGATGACTAAAGCCGTCCCCCGCGCGCGCTGCCGGTAATAGGCGATCAGCTCCGCGGCCGGTTTCCCGTCCACGGCCTTATTCGTCGCCATAGGCGGCATCACGATGCGGTTTCTTAGCGTCAGACCTTTGACCTGCAGCGGTTCTTTAAATCTCATCTCACTTCTCTCCTTCTTTTTTACACATACGATCACTCTTTTATGGCTGTGGTCTCCGGCCCTTCGGGCCGTGCCGCCTTTTCAGCCGTACGGTAAGCGTTCCTGCCGCTCATATGATTCTTATTTCAGTTTGACTTACCTATGTTTAGATCATTCTAATTATATCATGAACCGGGCTTACCTTCCACAGCGTCCGCGTTCCCTGCCACGGGCCGCTTTGATCATTGTGCTGCTGCCCCAGTGCCGCGATTATTGCAAATCGCGCATGATCGCTGCTACTTTCATTGAAAATCGTCCTTTTCCGATCCGACTTGCAATAAAACGATCCCGGCCGTACCCGGCGCAAGTCTGACACAGGTCCAGCCTGAGCCGGCTGGCCTTGTTTTTCTTTGCAATAAGCGGTATTTCTTGCCGATTTCGGCAACTTAAGTATGGACGATGCGCAAAAAAGCCGTATAATAAAGGGAAGAATATGCGACGTACAAGTCATAACTGGATATTGTGAGGAGAGAATATGTTAGACGTCAAATTTGTAAGAGCGAATCCGGAACTCGTAAAAGAAAATATCCGGAAGAAATTCCAGGACGAAAAGCTGCCTCTGGTCGACGAAGTCGTCGAGCTGGATGAGAAGCTGCGGGCCGCTAAAGCCCGCGGTGATGAACTGCGTTCGACCCGCAACACGGTGAGCCGCCAGATCGGTGCTCTGATGAAAGCCGGCAAGCGTGAGGAAGCTGAAGAGGCCAAGAGAAAAGCCGGTGAAATGGGTGACGAGCTGGTCGCGTTGGAAAAAGCCGAAGAAGAATATCAGGCCGAGCTTTTGAAACGCATGATGGTCATCCCGAACATCATCGATCCGAGTGTTCCCATCGGTCCGGACGATTCCCACAACGTGGAACTGGAGCGTTTCGGCGAACCCGTGGTGCCGGATTACGAAGTCCCCTATCACGTCGACATCATGGAGAGCCTGGCCGGCATTGATATCGATTCCGCCCGTCGTACCAGCGGCAATGGTTTCTATTATCTGAAAGGCGATATTGCCCGGCTCCATTCCAGCATTCTCTCCTATGCCCGCGACTTCATGATCAATAAAGGCTTCGAGTATTTCATTCCGCCTTTCATGATCCACGGCGACGTCGTAAAAGGCGTCATGAGCTTTGCGGAGATGGAAAACATGATGTACAAGATCGAGGGCGAAGACCTCTACCTGATCGGCACCTCCGAGCATTCCATGGTCGGCCGTTTCATCGGCCAGCTGCTGGATAAGGAAGATCTGCCGCAAGCGCTCACCAGCTACAGCCCCTGCTTCCGTAAGGAAGTCGGCGCTCACGGCATCGAGGAGCGCGGCGTCTACCGCATCCACCAGTTTGAAAAGCAGGAGATGGTCGTCATCTGCGAACCGGAGGATTCCCCGGCTTGGTTTGATAAACTGTGGAACAATACGGTGGAATTCTTC
>JAFRYQ010000057.1 GCA_017437565.1 Bacillota bacterium | reverse complement strand
TCCTCTTCCCGGAAGATGAGGCGGATCAGCGTTTTCTTGCCGAACGGTATTTCAGCGCCGGCAAAATCCCCGGCATGCAGATCAGCGTAAAACAGGCAGTCAAGCTCGTACAGGATCCGCCGGAAACGATTCGTATGGAGATCCGTCAGGAGGACGAAACGTTGACCTTCCATAATGTGGTGGCGGAGATCCCGGGCCGGAAAGCGGAATGGATCGTCTGCACTGCGCATTATGACACTACGTCTCTTTCCATCGGCTCTTATGACAATATGACGGGATGCATCGCGCTGCTGGAGATTTTGGAACGTCTCCAGGCTACCGCGCCGAATAATTATGGCGTGCGCGTCGTCTTCTGCAGCGGCGAGGAAGAAGATCTCCTCGGTTCACGCGCCTATCTGACCCGCCACGAGGAAGAGATCAGCAAAATGGTCCTGAATATCAATATCGATATGATCGGCTCCATCATGGGTGGATTTCTGGCCTGTTGCTCCGCGGAGGAAGCCCTGGCTTCCCACATCCGTTATCTGGCTCTGGAAGCCGGCTGGGGCATTAAGGTCAAGAATGACGTTTACTCCAGCGACTCGACTTCTTTCGCTGACAAAGGCATCCCGGCGGTGACCTTTGCCCGTATGCCTTCCGGAAACTATTTCAGCATTCACAGCCGCCATGACACCGCTGCAGTCTTATCCCTCGCCCAGATCCAGAAGGATATCCGCTACATTGCCGACTTTACCGACCGGATGGCCAACGCCGTGAAGTGCCCGGTCAAACGGGAGATTCCGGAGAAGATCAAAAAACTCCTGGATGAATACATGGAACGGAAACGCCCGGAAGAAAAGTAAACTAAAAGCCCGCAGTTCAAAACTGCGGGTTTTTTATACCAGCACGATCCCGATGTCCACGTTGACGAGCCGGTTGATATATTCTCTGGCGTTTCCTTTAAAAAGGCCCTGCTTGTAAGAACCGATGGATACCGTCAAATCTGATTTTACGGCGAGTTCTGCTTCGCCGGTATCACCGTTCATGCCACTATTGATGTCCACACTGATCACGTAGGCGGAACTCCGGTTGATGGCGCTGATCGCGTCCCGCGTGAGTCCGCGGACCGTACCCTGGAAGCCGGTCCCAAGCAGGCAATCCACGACCACGTCGTAATCCGTGAGCGAAGTCGCAGCGGTGCACACTTGGATCGATACGCCAAGTTCCCGGGCGATCCCGTAATAGTAGCCACCATCTTCCGAGAGCTTCTCCGAGACCTGGAAGATATCCGGATCCACTCCCTTCCGTTTCAGGATCCCGGCGAGCGCGTAGCCGTCGCCGCCGTTGTTGCCGCCCCCGCAGAGGATGGCGATCCGCTTGCCGGCCCAGTCCGCATAAGCTTCATAGACACCCATCGCCGCCCGGTACATGAGTTCTTTGCTTGGCACCAGGTGCGCGATCGTATAGGCATCGCTCCGGCGCATCTGCTCCACGGAAACAACCGTCTCCGTCTGTCCGTTCTCTATCTTCATTTTCCGACTTTCTCGTTGTCAAAGATCACCACGTTCATGCGTTCGACGGTCACCTTTTCCCAAACACCGGCGGTGATATAGGGCTCGTGGGCCAGATAGTCGTCCAGTTCTTCGCGGCTGGCGAACTCCATCACCAAGGCTGAACCTTTCATCTTTCCTTCTTCATCCAAAAGGCCTCCCGCGCAGAGCACCTTGCCGTTGATCTTTAAGATATTCTCGATGTGGTTTGTCCGGACAGCCAGGCGTTTTTCCAAACAGTTCTCCCCGTCATAAGCGGTTACCAGGAATTGCATTTTCTACCTCCTTTGATCTATGAGAAATTGAATTTGTAGTTCAAAAAAGCCTTCTGTTTAGTGATACGTCGCCATCTTTGTCCCAAGCCCTCTCCTATCATGTTAGTGATAAATCGCCAAAAAGAGGAGCTTGGACAAACGTATGAATACCAGAGAAGCAGTCGTACAGCGCATCGAAGAACTGCGCGATCAGAAAAAGACCGCCAACGGCAAACCCTGGACGAACAACCATCTCGCTTTGGATGCCGGCATTCCGCAATCGACCCTGAAAAGCATCATGAATGGGGAAAGTCGCAATCCCGGCATCGTCAATATCAAGATCATCTGTGATTCCCTGGGCGTCAGCCTGGCGGAATTCTTCAACACGGACACCTTCCGCAACCTTCCGCAGGAAATCGAGTAAATGATAGGCGTGCCAGCCTGCCCGCATGCGTTTATCAGATGTCCAGTTCTGCCATGTTCGCGTTTTCGTAGATGAAGTCCTTGCGGACGGCGACGTCGTTCCCCATCAGCACCGCGGTGGTTTCGGAAGCCAGGGCGGCGTCCTCAATGGACACGCGTTTCAGGACCCGCGTGCGCGGATCCATCGTCGTTTCCCACAGCTGGTTATAGTCCATTTCCCCTAAGCCTTTATAGCGCTGCAGGGTAAAGGATCCGTCTTTATGTGCCCGGCGGTACTGTTCCAGCGCCTGGTCATCGTAAAGATACTGCTCTTCCCCGCCGTGCTTGGGCACCGCTTTATAGAGCGGCGGCATGGCCAGGTAGACGTGCCCTTCCGTGATCAGTTCCGGCATCAGGCGGTAGAACAGCGTCAGCGCCAGCGTATCGATGTGCGCCCCGTCGACGTCGGCATCCGTCATGATGATGATCTTATCGTATTTCAGTTTCTCGATATCGAAATCGTTGCCGTATCCTTCACTGAACCCGCAACCGAAGGCGTAGATCATGGTGCGTATCTCTTCGTTTGCCAGCACCTTATCGATTGAGGCCTTCTCGATGTTGAGGATCTTTCCCCGCAGCGGCAGGATCGCCTGGTAATTGCGGTCGCGGGCCGTCTTGGCCGAACCTCCCGCGGAGTCGCCCTCGACGATGAAGATCTCGCACTTCTTGGCGTCACGGGAGATACAGTTAGCCAGTTTGCCGTTGGAATCAAAGCTGAACCGTTTCTTGGTGAGGAGGTTCTGCCGGCTCTTCTCTTCCGCCTTACGGATGCGGGCGGCCTTCTCCGCGCAGCCGAGGATCGTCTTCAAGGTTTCCAGATTGCGGTCAAAGAAGAGCGTCAACTGCTCCTGGGTGACCTTCGTGACCGCCTTGGCGGCATCCGGATTATCCAGTTTGGTCTTGGTCTGCCCTTCGAAACGCGGATCACGGTGCTTGACGGAAACGATTGCCGTCAGCCCGGTCCGCACGTCACCACCGGAGAAATTATCGTCTTTCTCCTTTAAGACACCGATTGCCCGCGCGTACTGGTTCAGGATGATCGTTAAAGCCGTCTTGAAACCGGTGATGTGCGTGCCGCCTTCGGAGTTGTAGATGGTATTACAGAAACCGAGCGTATTCTCGTGGAAATCGTCGGTATACTGGATGGCGCATTCGACCTCGATGTCGTCCGACGAACCGCGGAAATAGATCGGCTCGTGCAGGGCGTGTTCTTTCGCGTTGATGTCCTGCACGAATTTGGTGATGCCGCCCTCTTCCAGGAAGGTCATCTCCCGCGGTTCCTGCCCGTCCTCCCGCTCGTCCTTATAGTGGATGGCCAGACCCGGATTCAGATAGGTGATCTCGTGCAGACGCGCTTTGATGTCGCTTTCCCGGAAACGGGTGCGCTCGAAGATCTCCGGATCCGGCAGGAAGGAGATCTTGGTGCCGGTCGCTTTCGTCTTGCCGATCACCGGCAGGAGCTCCTCTTTTTTCAGCTTGATCGTCGGCTTGCCCTGTTGATAGTGGTCGTGATAGATCTGCCCGCCCTGGCTGACTTCCACGTCCATCCAGGCCGAGAGCGCGTTGACGGCCGATGAGCCGACGCCGTGCAGGCCACCGGAGGTCTTATAAGCCCCATCCCCGAATTTACCGCCGGCATGCAGCGTGGTCAGCACGACGCGGACCGCCGGTTCCTTTTTCTTCGGATGCAGACCGACCGGGATGCCGCGGCCGTTGTCACGGACCGTGCAGGAGCCATCCGGATGCAGGGTCACGTAGATCTCGGAACAGTAACCGGCCAGATGCTCGTCGACGGAGTTATCCACGATCTCATAGATCAGGTGGTTCAGGCCTTTGGTCCCGGTGGAACCGATATACATGCCCGGCCGGCGCCGGACCGGTTCCAGACCCTCCAGCACCTCGATCGATGATTCGTCATAAGTTTGTTTTGCTGCCATATCGTCCTCTATTTCTTACCTTTGCCGCCGCGTTTGGTGAAACGCAGTTTGGCGCCGTCGTTCACTTCGGTCACTTCATCGTCCGCTTCCAGCCTGATCCCGATCGCGCCGCGCGCGCCCTTCCCCTGTTTGGGGATCTCTTCCTGCATAAAGCGGATGTGGTAGCCCTTGCGGGTGTAGAGCGCGATGGATTCGCCCGTAAAGGGCTGGATCGCGACGATCCGGGCCCCGTCCATGAGTTTGGTCGCGTCGACGGTCTTGCGGGTCACGTCGAATTCTTTAAAGTCGACCCGCTTGACGAAACCGTCCGAACTCACGAAGATGAGTTCCTGCTTCGCGTCCAGGGGCAGGATCGCCGTCACGATCTCGTCCTTGCTCTCATAGCCGGAGATATTGTCGATGGGGACGCCCTTCTCTTTAAACTTTGTCAGCGGGATATCCTTTACTTTCAGCGTGTGCGCCTTGCCGCCTTCGGTAAAGATGATGAGCTTTTGGTCGGTCGCCGTCAGGAAGACGTGGCGGTAGTCGCCGGCGTTCTCCTTATTGCGCTCATAAACGCTCGGGTCCACGGCGTGGATATAGTGGAAGCGGTCGATCAGGACGTAGACCGGCAGGATCTCCTCCGGTTTCTCCTGGATCGCGGCTTCCGAGAGATCGAGCAAAGCGGTACGGCGCGGCGCCGCGTATTTTTCCCGCAGGGCTACCAGCCCTTTCTTGATCTCCGCCCGCATTTCGGCACGGGATCCTAAGAGGCGCTCGCATTTGCGGATCAGGCGCAGGACCTTAGCCAGGTCCTCTTTCAGGACTTCCAGTTCCAGCCCGACCAGGCGGGAGAGCTTCAACTCCAGGATGGCCGTCGCCTGCAGATCGGTAAAGCAGAGACTCTTTGCCAGACGCTCCGCTTCCTGGGTCTTGAACTTGATGCCTTCGGTATTACCGGTCATCAGGCAGTTCTTCGCCATCTTTACGGTCTTGGATCCGCGCAGCACCTCGATGATGGTATCCACCATATCGATCGCCTGCACCAGGCCTTCATCGACTTCGCGTTTCTTCTCTGCCTTACGCAGGATGGTGCGGTATTTCCGCGTATAGATCTCGTACTGGAAGGCGGTGAATTCCCGATAGATATCAGCCAGCGATAAAGTCTCCGGCCGGCCTTTGCAGATGGCCAGCATATTGACCCCGAAGGTATCTTCCAGCTTGGTCTTCTTATACAGCACGTTCTCGATATAGGGAAGGTCCGCGCCCTTTTTCACTTCGATCACGATGCGGATCCCCTCTTTCGAGGACTGGTTAGCGATATCCGTGATCTCCGGCAGCGTCTTATTCTCCACCAGGTCCGCGACCGACTGCAGGAATTTCCCGATGCCTTCGCCAATCATGGTCTGCGGGATCTCGGTGATCACGAAATAATCGCGCGTCTTCCCCTCTTCCAGATGCATGCGCCCACGCAGGCGGATCTTGCCCTGCCCGGTCTCGTAGATCTCCTTTAGCTGTGAGCGGTTGGCCACGATTCCCCCGGTCGGGAAATCCGGCCCCGGCAGGAATTCCATGAGCTCAGCCGTGGTAGCCTCGGGATGATCCAGGTAATGACAGGCGGCATCGATCACTTCGCCGATATTATGCGTCGGAATACTCGTCGCCATGCCGACGGCGATGCCTTCCGCGCCGTTGATGAGCAGGTTCGGCAGTTTTGCCGGCAAGATGACCGGTTCCTTCTCCTGTTCATCATAGTTGGCGATGAAATCGACCGTATCGCTCTTCAGATCAGACAGCAGGACGTCTTCCGTATAACGCGTCATCCGCGCTTCGATATAACGGGGAGCCGCGGCGCCGTCGCCTTCGATCGAGCCGAAATTACCGTGGCCGTCGACCAGCGGGGCCATCTGTTTCCAGTCCTGGGCCTGCACCACTAAAGCGTTGGCGATGGAAGCATCCCCGTGCGGATGGTATTTACCCATGGTATCGCCGACGATACGCGCGACCTTGCGGTGTGGCTTGTCCGCCGCCACGCCAAGTTCCGACATATCGTAAACGATACGCCGCTGCACCGGTTTCAGGCCGTCCCGGACATCCGGCAAAGCCCGCGCCGTAATAACGGACATGGAATAATCGATATAGGACTTGCGCATCACTTCCGAATACTCGACGTCGATGATCTTTTCTTCGATCTCAGCCAGCGCGTCCTTGGTCCGCTTACGGCGTTTCTTCTTTTCTTCTTTCGGATCCTGATAATCCGGATTCAAATCATCAAAGGAGAACTGATAGTCTCCCGTATCTTTTTCTTTTGCCAAAGCCTTCTCTCCCTATTATCTTTCCTGCCGCTCGGTTTTTTCTTCCGGCTCCTTTGTCCTGCCCGCCTCATCCGTATCGCCGGTATCGCCCGGCTTCCTGGGTACGGCAAGCCGCAGGTCAAAAGGCATGCCCTGCTGCAGGATGATCTGGCTGTAAAACATTTGAATCGCGCTCGAAGGCGAGATGCCGAGCTGCGACAGGATCACTTCCGCGTGATCCTTAAGCCCGGTATCGATTCTGGCATAAACGACGGACGTATTTGCCATCGGTCTCACCACCTCCCCACGTTATTATACGCGGGACTGCTTGCATTTGCAAGCTTTATTATATAATTCACTTTGTTTGCTTGCGTTTAAATCTATTTGCTTGCACTTCACAAAGGTGTAAACTCATTTTTCCGGTCCCGGACCAGCTGCCCGCCAAGGACCGCAGGCAAAGAAAAACCGGCGGCAGGGTCAGGCTTCCGATCCCGCCGCCGGGCTCTTTCCCACGCTCTTCCACACGCCCGGCTTTTCCGGGCTTTTGCTCCTGTTAACGTCCCCAGCCCAGGGTACGGCTTACCGCGTCCTGCCAGCCGGCCAGTTTCTCCTGCCGCTCTTCCGCCGGCATTGCCGGGCTGAAGACCCGGTCTACCTGCCAGTTATCGTCGACGTCTGCCAGGTCCCGCCAATAACCGACGGCCAGACCGGCCAGATAAGCCGCGCCAAGAGAAGTCGTCTCAATACAGGACGGCCGCACGACGTTGACGCCCAGCATATCGGCCTGGAACTGCATCAGGAAATCGTTGGCCGCCGCGCCGCCGTCCACCATGAGTTTCGGCGGTTCTTTCCCCAGGTCCCCGGCCATGGCCTTCAGCAGGTCGGTGCACTGGTAAGCCATCGACTCCAGCGCCGCTCTCACGATATGGTTGCGGTTAGCGCCACGGGTCAGGCCGAAGATCGTGCCTCGCGCGCGGGCATCCCAGTAAGGCGCGCCCAGGCCTACGAAAGCCGGCACGATGTAGACGCCGCCCGTATCGGGAACGCTGCGTGCCATCGCTTCGGACTCCGGTGCCTTAGCCAAAAGGCCGAGTTCGTCGCGCAGCCACTGGATCACGGCGCCGCAAACAAAGCAGGATCCCTCCAGGGCATAGGTCACTTTGCCATCCAGGCCCCAGGCGATCGTCGTCAGCAGTCCGTTCCGCGAGGTGACCGGTTTGTAGCCGGTATTCTGCAGCATGAACAGCCCCGTCCCGTAGGTGCTCTTCACTTCGCCTTCCTCGAAACAGGTCTGCCCGAACAAAGCCGCCTGCTGGTCGCCGGCTGCTCCCGCGATCGGGATCGGGCCGCCAAAAAGCTCGGCCGACGTTTCCCCGTAGACTTCGCTGGAGGGCCGCGCCTCCGGCAGCATGCACCGCGGGATATTCAGGATCTCCAGGATCTCCTCATCCCAACAGAGCTCGTGGATATTGAACATCATCGTACGGGAAGCGTTGGAGTAATCCGTAACGTGGACCTTCCCGCCGGACATCTTCCAGATCAGCCAGGTCTCGATGGTCCCGAAGAGGAGCTCTCCCTTTTCCGCCCTTTCCCGGGCGCCCGGCACGTTCTCCAGGATCCAGCGCAGCTTGGTCCCGCTGAAATAGGGGTCGATCAGCAGGCCGGTCTTGGCTTTGATCAGGTCGGAGAGACCGCGGTTCTTCAGTTCGTCGCAGTAGTCCGCCGTACGCCGGCACTGCCAGACGATCGCGTTGTAGATGGGCTCGCCGGTCTCTTTATCCCAGACGACCGTCGTTTCCCGCTGGTTGGTAATGCCGATTGCCGCGATATCCCGGAAGTTCAAGCCAGCCTTCAGCATAGCGTCAAAGGCGGTCGACATCTGGGTGCGCCAGATCTCATCCGCGTCGTGCTCTACCAAGCCCGGCTGGGGGTAGATCTGCCGGAATTCCTCCTGGCAGACGCTGATCTGATTGCTCTCCTGATCGTAGATGATCGTGCGCGAACTCGTCGTACCCTGGTCAAGGGCCATGATATATTGCTTCATGCGGTTTCCCCTCCTTCAGACGAACCGGCTTCACCCGGCATGAACCAGTAGGAATTGAATTTATACAGATAGGTGCGCGAACCGCGCGGCATCTGGGTCAAAGCGTTAAAGACGTTGATATAGTCTCCCATTCCCATCGGGATCGACATCACCCCTAAGGTCCCTAAAACATGCAGATCCGGGTTGATGACGAAAGCCAGGAAAGGAAGGAACCCAAAGACGATGTTCGGGAGCAGCGACATGAAGACGAAGCGTCCCTTCGTCATCGCCTCCGGGCCGATCACGAACAGCATGCCCTGTTTCCAATTGGTATAAAGGTAAACGTCCTCCCGGAAACAGCTCGCGTGCAGGATCTCATGTGGAAAAAGTACCAGAAGCGAGAGGATCATCCCGGGTATGCTCCAGGCCCGGAACCCGCCCCACCAGAAATAGAAGATCAGGAGCGGGATCAAGAGCGCGAAGGCCAGGCCGTTGGCGATGAGGCCCAACTGTTTTGACGATTCCGGTTCCTTAAACTTCACGGATCCTTCCCGGTAGACTTGGGTCGGCAGCGTATCCGGATCTCCGGAGTATTTTCCTTTATAATGCAGTTTCATCGAGCTCCTCCATCCTGTGCTGATTCATGCCGGCCTGCTTTCCCGGCTGCTCCCCCGGCTGCTCCCCCGGTTGTTCCCCCGGCTACGGTATCAGCCCCTCATTTTCCGGGTGAAAATACCCGGTTTTGGTTGCTCCGGGGCCTATAATCCCGCAAGCCCCGGTCTGCTCTCCCGGTTGCGGTATCAGCCCCTCATTTTCCAGGTAAAAATACCCGGTTTTGAATGCTCCGGAGCCAATAATACCGCAAGCCCCGGTCTACTCTCCCGGCTGCGGTATCAGCCCCCCATTTTCCGGGTAAAAATACCCGGTTTTAACTGCTCCGGGGCCGATAATACCGCAAGCCCCGGCCGGCACATCTGTAATCTCGGCTGCGCTCCGCCGGCCATGCCTTAGACGAAGACGGCCATGATCCGGTTGGAAATATCGATTCCCGCCTCGGTGAGCACGAGCCGGGTCGGTTGTCCTTCAATCGTCACGTACTGTTTCAGATAGCCGGCGGCGAAGAATTCATCCAATTCTCCCCACCGGTCGGCGAAAGCCTCCCGGAACCCGATGCCGAAACGTCCCCGGAAACTGCCGTAATCCAGGCCCTGCCGGAGCCGGAGCGCCGTAAACGCATACTCGGACCAGTCATCGAATTCGCTGTTGAAATGCACGTCCGTCAGGGTTCCCTGCCACTCCGTAAAGCGCACGCCGCGTAGGACCGGTCTGTTCTTTTCCAGCTCCGCTACGGGCAGGCCGGTCGCCGGTTCACCGGCGCTTTGCTCGCTGCGGAGAGTCTGGTCGCGGCGCAGCAGGTAGGAAGCGGCGCTGTCGCCGATCCCGAGGTACTCTTCCCCCTGCCAGTATTTCAGATTGTGTCGGCACTCGAAGCCCGGTTTGGCCGCGTTGCTGATCTCATAATGCCGGTAACCGTTTTCTTCCAGGATCCGGATCGCGTCGTGATACATGGCGCGGTCGGTCACATCGTCCGTTTCCCGCAGCTTGCCGGCTTCCCAGTCCCGGTAATAAGGAGTTCCCTCTTCGATCTGCAAACTGTAAAAAGAGAGATGATCCGGGGCAAGCGCGATCGCCTTCTCCAAAGTCTGGGCCCATTGTCCCCGGCTTTGACCGGAGATGGCGAACATGAGGTCCAGATTGATATTGTCAAAGCCGGCTTCCCGGGCAGCGTAAAAAGCCTCTTCCGCCTGGGCGGCCGTGTGGATGCGGCCGAGCGTCTTTAACACCGGATCCGCGAAAGACTGGACGCCGATGGAAAGGCGGTTTACGCCGGCCTGCCTGAGCTCTCTGAGTTTTTCGCGGTCGATCGTGCCCGGATTCGCTTCCGTCGTGATCTCACAGTCCGCGCTGACCCGGAAGTTCTCCCGGATCGCGGCCAGGATCTCCGCAAAAGCGGAAGCCGGCAGCAGGGTCGGCGTCCCGCCGCCGAAAAAGATGCTGTCCACCTGGTGCTCCCGCAGAAAAAAGCCTGCTTCCTGCTGCTTTGATTCCTCATCCGCGACGCGAAACCCCTGCGGATCGCCATAATGTCGGATGGATGCCAGCAGGCGTTGCCGATATTCTTTCGGAAGCCGGGAAGAAGTCTCCTCCAGGACCTGCGAATAGAAGCCGCAATATGGGCAGCGCCGCACACAGAACGGAATGTGCAGATAGATCCCCAGGCGTGGCGCGCGCTCCTTATTTATCATCGTCATATTTCAGGACGGCGGTGAAGGCTTCCTGCGGCACTTCGACACGGCCGAACTGGCGCATGCGCTTCTTGCCTTCCTTCTGTTTCTCGAGCAGTTTTTTCTTCCGGGAGATATCGCCGCCGTAGCACTTGGCGATAACGTCCTTGCGGTAGGCTTTCACGGTCTCGCGGGCAATGACCTTCTGCCCGATCGCGGCCTGTACCGGCACCTCGAACTGGTGCATGGGAATGACGTCTTTCAGCTTGCGGCAGACGAAACGCGCCCGGTCATAGGCTTCGCTCTCGTGCACGATCATGGAGAAGGCATCGACCATCTCTTTATTCAGGAGCACGTCCAGCTTGACCAGCAGTGATTTCTGGTAGCGGATGAATTCATAATCCAGGGAACCATAGCCGCGGGTCTTGGATTTCAACGCGTCAAAGAAATCGTAGATGACTTCGTTCAGCGGCAGCTCATAGTGCAGGGTCACGCGGTATTTGGTGACGTATTCCATGTGCAGCATATTGCCGCGACGCTTCTGGCAGAGCTCCATGATAGAACCGACGTAATCCTTCGGAATCATGATATCCGCTTTGACGATTGGCTCTTCGATGTGGTCGATCTCGATCGGATCCGGCAGGTTGGTCGGGTTCTGGATCATGCGTACCGTGCCGTCGTTCATGACGACCTTATAGACGACGGAAGGCGAAGTGGTGATGACGGCCAGGTCGAATTCCCGCTCCAGCCGTTCCACGATGATCTCCATGTGCAGGAGGCCCAGAAAACCGCAGCGGAAACCGAAACCGAGCGCCGTCGAAGTCTCCGGCTCAAAGACGAAAGCCGCGTCGTTCACCTGCAGTTTTTCCAGGGCGTCCTTGACGCTTTCGTATTTCTCGCCTTCCGCCGGATAGATGCCACAGTAGACCATGGACTGGACTTTTTTATAGCCGGGCAGCATCTCATCGGCCGGATCGGCGTCCAAAGTGATGGTGTCACCGACGCGGGCATCCCGCACCTGCTTGATACTGGCGCAGATATAGCCGACTTCGCCCGCCCGCAGCGACTTGACCGGCACGTGGCCGGGCGCCATCACGCCGACCTCGGTCACTTCATAACGCTTTTTGGTATTCATCAGGCGGATCATATCGCCGACCTTGACCGAACCATCGAAGATGCGCGTATAGATGACCACGCCTTTATAGTTGTCGTAGACGGAGTCGAAGATCAAAGCCTTCAGCTTGCCGTCGGCGTCGCCGGTCGGAGCCGGGATGGTCTTCACGATCGCTTCCAGGAGCTCTTCGATGCCGATGCCCTCTTTCGCGGAAACGAGCGGCGCTTCGGAAGCGTCGATGCCGATCATCTCTTCGATCTCTTCCCGCGTCTCGTCCGGACGGGAACTCGCCAGGTCGATCTTATTCAGCACCGGCAGGATCTCCAGGTCTTCATCCAGCGCCAGATAGACGTTGGCCATAGTCTGGGCTTCCACGCCCTGCGTCGAATCGACGACCAGCACCGCTCCTTCACAGGCCGCCAGGCTGCGGGATACTTCGTAATTGAAGTCGACGTGGCCCGGCGTATCGATCAAATTGAAGATATATTCCTGCCCGTCCCGCGCCTTATAGACCAGGCGGGTCGTCTGCAGTTTAATGGTGATGCCGCGTTCCCGTTCCAGGTCCATATTATCCAGGAACTGCTCCTTCATATCGCGCTGCGCGACGAGGCCGGTGTTCTCAATGATGCGGTCCGCCAGGGTCGATTTCCCGTGGTCGATATGCGCGATGATGCTGAAATTGCGGATAAAAGATTGATAGTCTTTATTCATGTTTACTTCCCTTGCCGGTTCCAAGTTGAGCAGGTTTGATCAAAAGTCAAAATCGCCTGCCAGTATTTTCTTCTTATAATAATCGATCTCCCCACGGATCAGGAGGTCGATCTGCCGCATGCCCAGCATCTCGACCGGCGCCTGATCGTCCGTCATGATGTGGTTTCCGCCCTGGT
>JAFRYQ010000056.1 GCA_017437565.1 Bacillota bacterium | reverse complement strand
CGGAGCCGCCTGATGGACGACCAGAATCGGGGCCTTCTTCTGAGCGGCGAAATAGCCGCCGGCCAGGGCGTCCGGATAGTTCTGGCCGTCGGCGATGCAGATGGCGCTGAATTTCGTCACGCCGAGCTGTTTCTTATACGCGTCGGCGATGGTGCGGCTGGTGGCGTAACGATCGGCACCGTAATAACGGTCATAGCTCGGCTTGCCGCTGGAAATCTTGAAAGTCTTCTTAACGGTACCCTTGAAATTACCCTTGCCGGTGATGGTGACCGTGGCTGTACCGACATTGATATTATTCGTATATTTCACCGTGTAATCGGTGTCGGCCTTTAGGGTCCTGGTCGCTCCGCCGACCAGCGCCTTTACGGTCGGCGTCGGCTTGATGGCTTTGCCGGTATAGGCGTAAGAGGCTTTGATGCCGGAGGCCGAGGTCTTGGTGGCCGCGGCGGCGAGATCGACAGGCAGGATCTTAAAGCTCTTCTTCAGGGTGCCAAGCGGCAGGTCCTTTCCTTTTACGACTACGGTCGCCGTGCCGGCATT
The DNA here is from genome assembly GCA_017437565.1 of Bacillota bacterium. Lineage (GTDB taxonomy): Bacteria > Bacillota > Clostridia > Peptostreptococcales > Anaerovoracaceae > Eubacterium_B. Next base: position 3,315 of record JAFRYQ010000056.1, on the reverse strand, counting down.
CACGTTGTTCTGGTAGGAAAGCGTATAATCGGAGCCTTTCGTCAGGGTCAGCGTGCGATTTCCGCTGGTCAGCTTCACGGTGGGCGCCGGCTTCTGCGCGGATCCCGTATAAGTCCGGTCGGCGACGCTGCCGATCTTGTAACTCGCCTTCACTTCGTCGGAGAGACGGAAGGTGACCTTGCTGAACCAAGCCCGATTGTAGGGGTCGTAGCTTTCCTCCATCTCTTTTTTCGCCTTCTCGCTCAAGGCCAGGACGAGGTTCTTTTTCACGCTGCAGGTCGGCAGCTTGTAGAGCACAGCCTGCAGATCCACTTCCGGATCGTCCAATCGGTCATAAGCCGCAACCAACACGTCCCAGGTCCCGTCTTTATCCAGGTCGACCGCCTTTTTAGTCAGCCGATCAATCGGCCCGGATCCTGTAAACCATTCCCCGCTTGTGCGGATCTTCCCGTCCTTCTTAAGCGCGGGCAGGGTGGCGTAGATCAGGGTACGCGCATCTTTCTCGTTAGTCAGTTCTGTGCTGCCCGTGGTCATGTCCACCGTGAATTCCCCGCCGTTATAAACAGTGGCTGCGGGAAGCGTATAGGTGTAGGTAACCATCATCTGCTTCGGGGTAAGTTCGTCCCGATAGGTGGCGTCGACTTCCGAGGTGCCGATGAAGACCATCGTTTCGTCAGAGAACGTATAGCCGGGTTCCGGTGTCAAATAGATGGTTGCCTGATAGGTATGCCCCCACTGGAAGGTGTCTTTATCCGGGTCCAGCCAGATCTTGTTCTCGCTATCGGTAACATCCGCCCACACGATATCGTTCCGGAAAAGACCACCTCCGGTCACCTGCAGATAGGCCTCTCCTTTGTAGATTTCCGGTTCGCAGTCCGGTTTCTTTCCTTTTAACGGCACCTGCAGGCGAAGCGCAACCGTATCGATCTGTTTCTGTTTGGTAAAGGAGCTTTCCAGCTCGGTTCCCTTGATCAGATAAGCCGGCTTTCCCCGCCTTTCGCCGGTTTCCAGTTCCTTCTCAGCGTAGCAAGACTTCCCGTCGACGCGGATCGTGGCGTATCCTGCCTCATAATCCCCATAGGTTCGCCCAGAGCCTAGTTTTTCTTCCGCCAGGATCTCGTATCCCACTATGCCGTTCCGTTGAAAGGCTGTCACGTTTCCCATCAGCAGCTTCGTACCGCCTGTTAAGTCAAAGATGTAATCATCCCAGCTCTCGATGGTCACTTCGTTCATCACGATCCGGCCGGGAATATCGGTATAGATACAGGGCCGGTCCTCCGAATTGTCTTGCGATTGGGTAAAATGAACGTTGTTCATATAGATCGCGCCAAACGAATAATTCTCTCCATCCTCGTCCTCTTCCGTCCGCAGAAACGTCGGGATATTCTCAATCGTGAGATTTTCCAGCTCCAACACCGCGACGTCACCTTTAACCAGGATCCCCACAAAGTCGTTAGCGGACTTGTTCCCTTTCAGTACGCCGTTGCAGATCTTCACGCGCTTGCCGGAGACCCGAATCGCGGATTTTTGGATACCATCCAGAAACAAATTCTGCCCATTCAGATCGAGCACCACATCGTCAGCATAAACCCACATTTCCGTGCCGACAGACCATCCGGCAGTCAAGCTGGCCTCCGGAATCACGACTGTAGTATGCGGTGTTCCCAGCGCTTTTCTAACTTCCTTCCAATCCGCAGCATGCACCGTCTTCGCTTCGGCCTTCCCGGTAACCGCCGGCAGCAGCAAAGCCGTCAGTACGATCGCCAGCAGCAGCGGCCTGATCCACTTTCTCATTGCTGTTCCTCCTTTTTCCTTATCCTGTTCCTGCGCGGTCCTTCCTGGTAGCCGCCCTCGCTATTCCATAATCCCAGCTTTTCAGCTTTTTAGAACAGCTTTTTCCTGAATATTACTCTTTGTTGAACAGATCCTGGGCCGATTTGTTCCATGAATTCGGTTTTTCGATTATACGAAACAGGTTTTACCGAAAATCCCGGATTCATGGAACAGCCGCTCCCACTGGTCTCAGTTCATGCTGAGGATCTGTTTCACTGTCGCGTCGGTGACCGAAGCCGGTCCGCCGTAGACGGTGGCTTTGATGGTATTGGCCTGTTTGGCGTAAGCCTGCAGCTTGCCGTTCACGGCCTGGCTGCCGTCCGTCAGGAGCAGCGGGCCGCCCAGCTTGGAGGCCAGCGGGCCGCCGCAGAGGGCGTCCGGGAAGTTGCGGCCGTCGGCCAGGTTGACGTGGACGACGTTGCCCGGGACGAACTTGCGGGCGATGGCGACCGACCGGTCGTAGATCGTCGCTCCCGTCAGGCGGCTGGCCGGCGCGTAAGCCTTCAGCTCATTCACCACGCCGTCCGCCACCACCGTGCTGTCGCCGATCACCGTGAAACTCTTCACCTTCACCGCCTGCAGATAGGCCTTCTGGTCTTCCGTCAGCTTGTTCCCCGCCACCAGCAGCACCGGTTTTCCGGTCGCGGAGGCCGACAGCGCGTCCGCGAAGTCCGCGCCGGTGCAGACGATGAAGTCCGTCCCGGCCTCAATATGGGCGGCTTTCAGGATCTCCAGATTGGAGGTATAGCGATTGGCGCCCCAGAGCCGCGTCACCTTGAAACCGGCTGCCTTCAGCGCTTTCTCTATGCTCTCCGGCACCGAACCCGTGCCGCCGAGGATATACAGGCTACCGCCTGGCTTCAGATTCTGCTTGATATAGGCGATCGCCGCGGCCGTATTGGGACCAGCCGGCGCTTCCTTATGGATGACGATGATCGGCGACTGGTTCGCGGCGGCGAAATAAGCGCCGGCCAGCGCGTCCGGGAAATTATAGCCGTCCGCGATGCAAACCGCGTCGAACTGTTTCACGCCGAGCGCCGCTTTATACTGATCGGCAATCTTCAGACTAGTCTGGAAGCGGTTGTCACCATAAGCCCGTTCAAAGCTGGCCTGGGCCTTCTTGATGGTGAAGGTCTTCGTCAGCGTGCCGGTGAAGTTGCCGGCTCCTTTGATCGTGACCGTGGCGGTGCCCGGGTTGGTGTTATTTTTGTAAGTCACCGTATAATCGGTGCCGGCTTTCAGTGTCACGGACTTGCCGCCCAGCGTCATCTTCACCACCGGGGCCGGTTTCAGGGCCGCGCCGGTGAAAGTCTCCTCCTTCAGGCCGGTGACCTTGGCGTTCTTCAGGTTAGCCTTGGCGATGGTCCACTTCACGGATTTCGCCGTGGTCTTGCCGTCAGCCCAGACATAGTTCTTGACATCCTTCAGGGTCGCCTTGGCCGTGTAGGTAGAAGCCTTGGTGCCGGTATTACCCGTCAGGGT
>JAFRYQ010000001.1 GCA_017437565.1 Bacillota bacterium | reverse complement strand
TACGCTCTTGAATCATATTTTCCATCTTTAGTTGAAACGATAACTTTATCATTTTCATTTATAAACAATGGAACTTTAATAGTTAAACCATTTTCTAAAGTTGCTTCTTTAGTTGCATTAGTTGCTGTATTACCTTTTACGGCTGGTTCTGTATGAGTTATTTCATACTCTATTTTTTCTGGAAGTGTTATTCCTAATACTTCACCTTTGTAAAAATCCTCCCCAATTGGGGCGATGTTATCCCGCTCCGGCAGCTCCAGGATCCGCACATATTGGTCACCGTCTTCTTCCGGAACCGTCTCCTCTTGCGGTACCACCAGCGCTGCCCCCTGGGGGATGCGGGCGCCGGTCATGATGCGGGCGGCCTCCCCCCGCCTGATCCGATACTCTGCCGTATCGCCGGCATCGATCGTACAGGCGACGCGTAAGCGGTAAGGAACCCCTTGCTCCGCCATCCGCTGCCGGTCTTCTCCCGTCACCGCGTACCCGTCCATGGTGCTACGCAGAAAAGGCGGTTGATCAAGCCTCGCGATCAGATCCTCGGCCAATTCCCGACCGCAGCAGGCCGCAAGCGGCAGGACTTTCTCTCTTTTCTGCCAGGCGGCATCCGCTATCCGGTCCTTTTCCTGCCGGCTCGCGGCTTCCCGGATGATCTCTACCGCCCGTTCTATGGAAATGCTCATGCCATTCCTCCTGTTTCCTCCCGGTTCACGCCAGTCCTGTCCCTTGCGTTTTTTCCCGGTAATAGGTCTCGATCCGCTCCGCGATCTTACCGGCTTCATCCCGGTGGAACCGCTCCTGCGGCGACCAGCTACACGCCACCAGCCCGTCCGCGAGCAGAAACCGCGCTATCTCTTCCTCTTTATATCCCTCTACCAGGATCAGATCAGCTCTTCCACTCTCTTTCAATCTCGCCAGAAGCTCCGCCAGCGTCGGCTCACCCTCTTCTATCAATAGCATCCGCCCGCCGCCGGCAACAACGCTGAGCATCGCTCCAGCCTCCGTCATAAGGGTGCTATCCTTCCCGACCGGCAGCGCCAACGGATGGTGCGTGTGTTTCAAGTAAGCGGTCCGGATGCCGCGCTCGGCAAGAAGCGGTACCAGTTTCCGGATCAAAGTCGTCTTGCCGGTCCCGCTCGCCCCGCTAAAACCGATGACCGGCACCTCTTCCGCGAGCAAAGCCTGATATTCCTCCGGTTCATTTACGTTCCGCAATTGCCGTTCCCAACCGGCTCCTTCCATCCGCACGTAGACCGTCCGGATCGCGTCCAGAAAACTGCGCACCTTCCGGTTACCGGCGGCGATCTGCGCCGGCAGGATCTCCGTCACCGCGCCGGCATCGATCCGGTAAAGCGCGGCCAAGGGATGGATGCGGCCGTCCTCTGTCACCGGCACGATGGCATCTGGGAGCAACTCAGCCGGCAAGGCGTCTGTCCGCTCAGCCGACAAGCCTTCCCGGAGCAGCTTCCGCGCGAATTCCTTCCGCATTAGCGGCAGATCGCAAGCGCAGACGAAGAGATAGCCGGTCAAAGAATCCCCGGCGGCTGCTGTCAGCGCCGCCTCGATTCCTGCCAGCGGCCCGATACCGCTTTCCTTATCCGGAATGATGGTAACCCCGGCATCTGCCGGATCCGGCAGGCGGTCGCTTTCGTCGGCTGCCGTCGACAGATAGACTTTTCCCAACGGAGTAAGTTACTTGGTCAGATTCCCAAGGAAGGTCTCTCCCTTCCAGCGCAGGTTTTCTTTCTTCTGTCCCATGCGGCGGCTCTTACCACCCGTCAGGATCACACTTCCGGCTACTTCCGCTTTCAAATCGCTATCCTCTTTTCCCAAGAAGGGTTCCCGGCCTCATGAAAAAGACGCGTTATCGTGCATATCAAAACACCATAACGCGTCTTCCGTTACTTCTCTCGAATTCTATGGTGTCCTTTTTTTCAATTAGGAAGGTCGTTCGGTTTCCCTCGCGGCCCCGGAGGCATCCGGAACGGATCCGTTCGACAAGGGACTTGCTTTGCCAGCCCCCCAACGAGTCAATACCCGGTGCCTCGGCGCTGGCATCCTGCCGTCCCCGGCCTCCCGGAGATGCGGTTTAGACACCAACGCTCAAAGAACGTTTCTTTGTTTTGATTGTAACGGGAAGCCGGTTTCCCGTCAACTTGCAAATGCCCGAAAAGAGGGCTGGCCCGCTTCTACATCGTCACCAGTTTGCTGAACATGGCGACGCCATAGGAGATGACTTCGTCGTTGAAATCGTACGCCGAGGTGTGGAAAGACGGCGAATCCGCGCCGTTCCCGATAAAGAAGAAGGCGCCCGGTACCAGTTTGGTATAGTAGCCGTAATCCTCCGAACCCTTATAGGGATCCGCCAGCACTTTGGTCTTAAATCCCAACTCGCGGGCTGCCTGCAGCACTTTCTCCGCGTTCTCCGGATGATTGCGGTTCTCCGGGAACACGTCTTCGTAAGTGAAGGTCACCGTCAGGCCGTAACGCTCCGCTTCCGCCCGGGAAATGGCTTCCAGCTGGCGCTGCAGTTCGTCCATTTCTTCTTCCCGCTCCGCGCGGATCGTGCAGCGCAGCACACCGTCGCTGGCCGCCATCCCGAATGCGTAATCCCCGACGTCGAGCTGGACCACCGTACAAAGCAGCAGCCCGGTCGCTTTGGCCGGATCGGCGATCTCGGGAATCGCCCGCACCACGTTCGCCAGCGCGAAGACCGGATTGCGGCCCTTTTCGGGCAGGCTCGCGTGCGTAGGCGTTCCGGTCATGCGGATGGACATGCCCTTGGAGGCGCAATTGATGGTCCCGGAACGCGTCAGGATAAGGCCCAGATCCTCTTCGGTCTGGTTATGCATGCCGTAGACTTCACCGATGTCCGGATGCTGCTTGATGACCTCCTGACAGACCACCGCTCCGGCCCCGTTTTCCTCCGCGTGTTGGAAGATCAGATAGACGTCGCGGTCCGGCGCGAGGTCCGCAAGTTCCGAAGCGAACGCCGAAAGCGTCGCCGAATGGCCGTCGTGCCCGCATTTATGCCCGACGCCCGGGCACTGGGAACGATAAGGTTTATCGATCTCGTCTTCCATCGGCAGCGCGTCAAAATCCGCCCGCAACGCTATCGCCGGCCGTTTCTGTTCAGCCTGGCTGTGATAGACCGCATAGAAATAAGGGCCCATGTCACAAACCTCAAGCACGGAATTTTCCCGGATATAGCGTTTGAGGCGTTCTTTGGTCCAGACTTCCTGTTCGGAAAGCTCCGGATGCGCATGCAGCTCGTGCCGCAATTCCACCGCTTTCTTAAATCTCTCCTGATCCACGTTCAATCCTCCGTTAAGTGATCGTTCTGATAGTAAATGTCCTTTTTATTATAGCGAATCGGCCCGCTTTTGTCATCGGCCAAGCGCGGCACGTCAGTCCGCTGCCCGCATTCCCGCGGCGCGTCAGTTCAGCCGATATCCAACACGACCTTGCAGACTTCCGCCGGGCTGTAAGCCGCGAGCCGCAGGGCTTCCGCGGCCTGC
>JAFRYQ010000055.1 GCA_017437565.1 Bacillota bacterium | reverse complement strand
CCCAGAATACACTTACGTCATTCGGCCGCCTTCCTTAGATTTCTGTCCGATTTCAGTCGGACCGGCGCAAATGACGTAAGATACAAATCGAGCCCTGGGACGAGGGTGTTGACCCTGGCGACATCATTGTAAAAATTAAGAAAAGATTAAGGCTGTGGGAAGATGCCGCCCCTTGAGAAGGACAGGCGCAAAGTGTTATCATTATATGTACTGAAAATGTGAAGGAGACTTGCATGGCAGGGCAGAGACAAGTGAAAAAAAGACAGGCGGTTAAGCGGGGGAATTCGCCAAAACCGCTTCTTATATTGATCGTTCTTCTGGCCAGTTTATATCTGGCTGGTTTCGTGTACGCCAGCGGCAGGTTCCTGCCGCGCACTTATATAAACGGCGTGAAAGTCAGCGGACTTTCCGCGGAAGACGCGAATACCGCTTTGATCGGGGATGGGCCGAAGGTGACGATCCTCGAGCGGGAGAAGGACAGCCAGGCGCAGCTTACCGAGACGATCAGCCTGATGGAAGGCGGCGGCGCGGCGATGGCTTACGATACGGAGCCGCTGCTCGACGAGCAGAACCGCGCGCTGTGGTTCCTTTGTTTTTTGCGTAAGACGGAGATCAACAGCGTCGGCGCGGAAGGTGAGTTCGACGAGTACGCGCTGGACCGCGCCATCAAAGGACTCTACGCCATGCAGGATGAGAATAATATCGAGCCGCTGGACGCTACGCTTTCCGAGGAAGCCGGCCGGGTGGAGATCGTGCCGGAACGGGACGGGAGCCTGCTGGACCGGGAAGAAGCGACCCGGCAGATCCGGGCGGCCGTGGACCGGGCGTTGGCCGGCGAAGGGGATCAGACCGTCGACCTGGAACCGCTATATGCCAAGCCGCAGGTAAGGGCCGGCGATCCGGGTCTGTTGCAGTCCAAGGAAGAAGTCGGGCGCATCATCGCGCGGACGATCTCCATTGAGGTGACGGATTCATCTGTGGAGCGCCTGGCGGGAGCGGAGATCATGGATCTGATCAGCCTGGACGGATATGAATACTATGCCGACCGCGAGAAGATCGACGTCTACGTGGATGATCTGGCCAGACGCTATAACGTTTCGCGCTACGAATACGTCGTTGAGGAAACGCTCGCTGACCAACTGCAGGAGTGTCTGCTGGGAAACGAGGACAATTATCTGGTAGCCGACTGGTATATCAATTATCCGCAGCCGGGTTCGCACGGCAATGGCAGCCCTTCGTTTATCGAGGTTTCGATCGGCAAGCAGCATATGTGGTATTATGAGTACGGGGAGGAGATCCTTTCCTGCGACGTAGTGACCGGGAACCCGAATGCCGAGAAAGAAGAGTACCGCACCCCGACCGGCTATTTTGAACTGGTGACCAAGCTCACGGATACCCATTTGATCGGGGACGATTATGACGTGGAAGTGAAATACTGGATGGGCTTCGAGTACTCCGGCTATTATGGCTTCCACGACGCGCCTTGGCGTGGGGCTTTCGGGGGTAAGATCTTCATGACGGATCCTTCCCATGGCTGCGTGAACCTGCCGGACTGGGTTGCCGCCACGCTCTTCGATATGGTGGACGGCCGTACGGAAGTCTATATTTACGACCGGCCGGAAGACTATCCGGAGGAAACGGAAGAAGAGGAAGAGGAAAAGTCAGACGAAGAAGGCGTTGACGGCGAAACGCCTGCCGACGGGGAAGATCAAAGCGGTACCGACAGCGGCGATGCCGATGGAAACGGCGGCAGCGACAGCGAGGAAGCTTCCGAAGGGGAAACGCCGGCTTGGGACGAAGGGTCGAGTGAAGAGATCCCCACGGAGGAAGCGGAAGGGGACAGCGAAGCGGCTAGCGAAGAGGCGAGTGAAGGATCCGGCAGCGCAGATGAAGCAGCCGGAGAGTCTGATTACGAATAGGAAAAGAGTTAGATAACAGTGGCGGAAGAAGTAAACGAAAGAACCGAAAACCGCATAGAAGAACCAGCAACGGCAGAAGAAACACCGGCCGCGGAGGCCGCAACCGAACCGGCAGCGGAAGCTGCAGCCGAACCGGCGGCAGAACCGGAGCAAGCTGTGGCAGCGGAAGAAACGACGACGGAATCGGGATCGGAACCGGCGGAAGGGGCTGAACCGACCGCAGAGGCCGAGCCGGAACCGGCGGAACCCGTAGCACCTGCCGCGGAGGAAACGAAAGCACCAGTTGCGGTGGAACCAGAAGCGCCGGCCGCGGAGGCCCCCGCGCCGCAGAAGCGGAAGTCGCGGGCCTGGCTTTATGTGCTCTTGGTCGCGCTGATCGTCCTGTTCGGCTCTTATCTGGCTGGTTATTCTTACGCGGGTCAGAAATTCCTGCCCAACACCTATATCAATGGGCTCGAGGTCAGCGGTTGCCAACCGGAAGAGGTGAATCGGATGCTGGTCGGCGAGGGGCCGAAGCTTACGGTGATCCAACGGGAAAAAGGCGGCAAGGGGAAGGTGGAAGAAACGATCGACCTTTTCACTGAGCTCGGTGCCACCATGCGTTATGACGTTGACGCCATCCTGGCACGGCAGGACCGCCAGCTTTGGTTTATGTCCCTGTTCGAGGATACGCATTTTGACAAGGGAGAAGCGGTGAGCAGCCTGGATGAACAGGCTTTGCACCAGAGAGAAGACAAGATGTATTTCATGCAGCGCGGGAATTATGTGGAAGCGTCGAATGCCCGGCTGAAGTTGGACGGCAGTACGGTTCTCGTCGTGCCGGCCGTGGAAGGGAGCGCGATCCATCCGGACGAGGCAAAAGCCGCGATGGAAGAAGCCATAACCCGGGCTTTGCGGGGAGAAGGCAGTCAGACCGTCGACCTGGAACCGTTCTATGACACGCCGACCCTGCGCGAAGGGGATCCTGACTTGGCCGTTTTGAAAGAGAAACTGGAGCGGACACTGGCCAAGAAAGTCACGCTGGTCATGCGGGAAAAGGACCCGGAGAAACCCGACGAGAAGACCGAAGAATTCCTGGAAGGAGAGACGCAGCTGGCGCTGCTCACCCTGGACGGGAACGAACTGGCCGTGGATGAAGAACTGCTGACGGCTTATGTGAAAGAACTGGCGGACAGCTATTTCATCTGCCGCTATGAATATGTCGAAGAGGAGAAACTGGCGGACCAGCTGCGAAAGGCTTTGCTCAGTGACCAGGACGAGACGGTGACGGCGGAATGGTATATCAATTACCCGACGCCGGGCTCGCACGGAAACGGGGCGCCCTCTTTCATCGAAGTATCGATCAACCAGCAGCACCTCTGGTATTACGAATACGGGAAGGAGATCCTGTCGACGGCGGTGGTGACCGGGAGCCCGAATCCGACCGCGAAGGGAGCGCGTTCGACCATCACCGGTTATCTGGGCGTCAACTATATGGCGCGCGACGTCCGCCTGAAGGGCGACGATTACGACGTGAAAGTGAAATACTGGATCGGCATCGATCCCTCCGGCTATTTCGGGATCCACGACGCCTCCTGGCGCGGCAGTTTCGGCGGCGATATCTACCTCTACGACGGCTCGCACGGTTGCATCAACGTGCCGGAATATATCATGGCTGACCTGTACCGGTATACGGACTATAATACAGAAGTCTTCGTTTACTATTGATCAAAGCGGCAGGCAGGGCCTGCAGGGAGGAAGTGTGAAGATGGGAAAATACGCTGAGCGGATCGCCGCCATCAAACCGCTGGAAGAGAAGATCGCCGCGAACCTGAAAAAGTATCAGATCCCGGGCCTGATGGTCGGTATCGTGGAAGGCGACGAGCTGGTATACGAGCACGGATTCGGAGTGAAGGATATCCGTAAAAAGGCGGCACCGGACGGGGATACCGTCTTTCCGAACGCTTCGGTAACGAAAGCGATGACAGCGACCTGCCTGGGCATCCTGAAGGAACAGGGGAAGATCGACTGGAAGACCCCGATCCGGGAATACGTGCCGGAGATCCAGTTTAAGGATCCGGCTGCCCGCGACGTGACCCTAACCGATATGCTCTCGCATAATACGGGCCTTTCCCGCAATGACTACAGCTGGGTCAACGATCTTCCGGAAGACTTTACGACAGCCGAATACGTGAAACGGATGGCTTATATCGAACCGGACCGTCCTTTCCGTTCGGGCTACGAATACAATAATTTCTGCTATACCCTGGCCGGCTATATCATTGAGAAGATCAGCGGGATGCCCTTTAAGGACTTCCTGACGGAAAACATCTTTAAGCCGCTGGGCATGGAGAATTCCGGTTGCACCATCGCCGCCTTGCGGGACGCCAAGAACGGCGCCAAACCGCATAAGATCAAAAACGGCGAGATCGTACCCGAGCACTTTCTCTCCTTTGACGGCATGGCCGGGGCCGGTGGTTCCTGCTCCACCGTACACGATATGGCCAAGTGGATCGCCTGTAATATGAATGAGGGCGAATACAAGGGCACTCGGATCGTGAAAGCGGAAACCATGCGCGAGATCAAGACGCCGCGCGTCGTGGTACCGGAGATGGAGGAAGAAAAAAATGATGCCATGCCGCTTTGCTGCTATGCCTTCGGCTGGAACGTGCAGCCCTATCGCGGGCACCGCATGCTGAACCATTCCGGCGGCACGGACGGTTTTGCGATCAACCTCGCCTATCTGCCGGATGAGAAGGTCGGCCTGATGCTCTATTCCAACCGCTGGGGCTCCATCGCGCCCTTCGCGGTGACCAATATGCTCTTCGATTTCCTGCTCGGGGAAGGGGAAGAGACCGACTGGTTCTCCTTCTACCAGAAGATGCGGGATAAATGGCAGAAGCAGGTGGATAAAGAGAACCGCGCCTTCATCAAAGCCCGCGACCCGCAGGCGCCCACGCGGCCGCTGAAAGATTACGTCGGGACTTACAACCATAAATCCTACGGCGATTTCCGCATCGTCCTGCAGAAGGGCGGGCTGCGGCTGAAATACAACGGGTTAGACATCCCCCTGACGCCGAATCACTACGATACCTTTGAATGCCCCTATGAGGACTGCGCGCCGTATAAGATCTATCCGATCACCTTCTATGCCGATTCGAAAGGCAAGATCGATACGCTCTGCATCCCCTTCGAGGAGAGCCTGAAAGAGCCGCTGACCCTGAAGCGCGTGAAGAAGGAAAAGAAAGAGAAAAAGGCCGAATAAGGCGAAGTAAATAGGATCCCCGAGAGGCGGAAGGGCGCGCGGACGCAGCTTCCGCCTTTTAATTGGGTGAATCCCGATCGCGCCACGGCGTTTTTTGGTGCAAGTGGCGTGATTAGGGGTAAATATAAGGCAGAAAACGCCAACCCGCCGATTTCACTTGCAGTCCCCCTCCATTTGTGCTAATATCTCTTCGGCAAAGCAGGGGGACCTTCCGCAAACCGGGAAAAGGCGCCGCAACGGCAAGCGAGCGGCGGCGGAAACCGGTGAGGCAAACCGGCAAACGGCACCGCAGCGAAAGGATACGCGCGGCAGCCGGGACCGGAGCGAAGGCCACCTGGGCTTTTGCAGGAACTTTTCAATTTAATATTGGAGCTAAGGTAAAGGAGAAAAAGCAATGAAAAAGTTCTTTTCCGTTATCGCCCTCGTTCTGATCATGACGATTGCACTCTGCGGCTGCGGAGGCAATACGGGAAACAATGAGGCAGGACAAACCGGAAATGAGGGAACCGGCTCCTCGGGAGAACCGACCATGGGTGGCGAACTCACGGTAGGCATCTCCAGTGACCTGGACGCCAGTCTTGACCCGCACGTCTCTTCGTCGTCGGCAGGAACCAGAGAAGTCCTCTACAACGTCTATGAAGGACTTGTAAAGTCCGATTCGGATGGAAATCTCGTTCCCGCCGTTGCCGCGAGCTACGACGTTAATGAAACCGCTGACGTATATACGTTCACCCTGCGTGAAGGCGTCAAGTTCCATAACGGGCAAGAGGTGACTAGCGAGGACGTTTTATTTTCACTCAGCAGGGCGGCAGGCCTGGAGACCGGGGAAGCCCTGGTCGGGGACGTCGCCGGCATCGCCGCTGTCGAAGCGACCGATGACAAGACCATCGTCGTCACGCTGAAGGCCCCGGATACGGAGTTTTTAGCCCATATCACGACGGCAATCATTCCCAAGGACGCGGATCCCGCGAAGGACGTCATCGGGACAGGCCCCTTCAAACTGACGGAGAGAAAAGCAGGAGAAGGCTTCACCCTGGAGAAGTTCGCCGATTACTGGGGCGAACCGGCCTATCTGGATAAGGTGACCTTTAAGGTCATCGATAATGCCGAGACCATGACCATGAGCCTGCGTTCCGGCGCCGTGGATATGGCTTACCGCCTGGTAGCCAGCCAGGTCGCGGATCTCAGCGATATGAACGTTCTGGAAGGCAGCAGCAATATCGTCCAGGCGCTGTATCTGAACCATAAGGTCAAGCCCTTTGACGATGAGAGAGTACGTAAAGCGCTTTGTTACGCGATCGACAAGCAGGCGGTCATCGACCTGGCCTGCGACGGACACGGCACGGCGCTCGGTTCCAGCATGTTCCCGGCCTTCCGGAAGTATTTCATGGACGACCTGACGAACTATTACGAACAGGATACCGCGAAAGCGAAAGAACTGCTCGCCGAAGCCGGCTATCCGAACGGGTTTGAATTCACGATCACCGTGCCTTCCAGCATGAAGCAGCACGTGGACACCGCGCAGGTGCTGGTCGAGATGTTTAAGGAGATCGGCGTCACGGCCAAGATCAACCAGGTGGAATGGACGACCTGGGTCACCGAAGCCTATCAGGGACGTCAGTTCGAAGCGACGGTCGTCGGCATGGACGCGCACGGCGTCGCAGCTTCCGACCTTCTGGCCCGTTTCACCAGCGACCATGGCAAGAACTTCATCAATTACAATGATCCGGAGTACGACGCGACCTATAAAGAAGCCATCTCCACGGTGGACGACGCCGCGCAGACGGAAGCTTTTAAAAAGTGTGAACGCATTCTGACCGAGAAGGCCGCCAACTGTTACATCCAGGACACGGCGTCCTTCGTAGCCCTGAAGAAGGGTATCGGCGGCTATGAGTTCTTCCCGCTCTACGTGCAGGATTTCGCCAAACTCTATTACGAAGGTTAACGACCTCTAGACGCTCTGTTCTTCCGGGGCGGCCCGGCCTGGCCGGACCGTTACCCGGGGAACAGGGCTTTTCGCGTCTTTAAGGAACCAAATTTAACGGAAACAAGCATTTATGAAATACGTATTGAAAAAGACCGGGATCCTGATCGTGACGCTGCTCCTCATTTCGGCGCTGGCGTTCCTGGCTTTCCAGATCATCCCCGGCGATCCCGTATCGAAGATCCTGGGTACCGACTATACGCCGGAACGGGCAGCAGCCCTGCGGGCCCAGCTGGGCCTGGACCGGCCGATGACGGTGCGGTATTTTACCTGGTTGAAAGGGCTCCTGACCGGCGACCCCGGTATGAGCTACAGCTATTTCCAACCGGTCCGCGAGGTCATGCGCGGCAAGATCGGCGTGACCGCCGCACTTTCCATCCTCTCCTGGATCCTGGTAACCGGGATCAGTATCCCGCTTGGCATCATCATGGCCCGCTATCAAAGCAAGAGGCTCGACCGGCTGAACGTGGTGCTGAACCAGGCCTTTATGGCCACACCCTCTTTCTTCCTGGGCATTCTGTTCGCCTATCTGTTCGGGCTCGTCCTGCACTGGTTCGTCCCCGGGCAGTTCATTCCGTTCAGTAAGAGTTTCTTCGGCGCCATCGGTGGGTTGTTCCTGCCGGCTTTGGCGATCTCGATTCCTAAGATCGCCAAGGTAGCGCGGCTGCTGCGCGCTTCCATCCTGAATGAGATGGGGAATGATTACGTACGCACGGCTTACAGCCGGGGCAATTCCCGTTGGGGCGTCATCCGCGACCACGTATTGCCAAACGCGCTGTTGCCGGTCATCACCTATATCGCCATGACCCTGGCCGACGTCGTGGCCGGTTCCATCATCGTGGAGCAGGTCTTCGCCTTGCCGGGCCTGGGGCGGCTGCTCCTGGCCAGCATCGGCAACCGGGATTATCCGGTCGCCCAGTGTATCGTGGTGATCATTGCCTTCGTCGTCGTATTCATGAACTATCTGGCCGATATCGTCATGCAGTATGTGGACCCGCGGGTCAGATTGGGGTGAGGGCATGAAACAGATCCTGAAAAACACCTATTTTCGTGCCGGCTCCGTGATCACCGGCCTCATGCTGCTCCTGATTCTGATCGGAACCTTCTGGACGCCTTACGATCCCAATGCCATGAATGGGAAAGCCAAAATGATGGCGCCGGGGCTTACGCATCTGCTGGGGACCGATAATTTCGGGCGCGATATCTTCAGCCGTGTCGTACAGGGGGCCGGGGCGACCTTCCTGGTCGCGTTTGGCGCGGTCCTGATCGGCCTTCTGATCGGCATCGTCATCGGGGCGCTCACCGGTTATTACGGCGGCTGGCTGGACGAAGTGCTGATGCGGGTGAACGATACGATCCTGGCCTTCCCAAGCATCCTGCTGGCGTTGGTCATGGTGGCGATCATGGGCCCGGGAAAGTACAATATCATCCTGGCCCTGGGGATCCTCTTCATCCCCAGTTTCGCGCGCATCGTGCGTACTGAGGTCGCCAAGCAGAAGAATACGGATTACGTGCGGAACGCCCGCCTCATGGGGGCGAGCGACAAGCGGATCCTCTTCCTGCACATCCTGCCGAACATCGTACCGGTATTGCTTTCTTCGATCGCCATCGGTTTTAATAACGCGGTGCTCTCGGAAGCGTCGATGAGCTATCTCGGGGTCGGCGTCCAACCGCCCGATCCGAGTCTCGGCCGTATGCTGAACGAGGCGCAGAGCTATCTGTCCAGCGCGCCCTGGTACGCGCTTTCCGTGGGCGTGGCGATCATTCTGCTGATCCTGGGCTTTGGTCTGCTCAGTGAAGGTTTGGGAGGTGCGAAAAATGTCCGATAAGGAAAAGATCCAAGCCGGCAATATGCTGGAAGTCCGGGATCTCGACGTCACCTTCCGTTCCACCGGCAAGCACGCCGTGCACAGCATCAGCCTGGATATGGCTTATGGAGAGCGGTTAGGCCTGGTCGGGGAATCCGGCAGCGGCAAGACCGTGACGGCCATGGCCATCTCCGGCCTGATCGAGCGTAACAACGTCCAGATGTCAGGCACCGTGCACTTTGACGGTACGAATCTTATGACCTGTTCCCGCCACGAGCTGCGCAATATCCAGGGACGGGATATCGGCGTGGTCTTCCAGGAACCGATGACGAGCCTGAACCCGCTGAAGCGGATCGGCAACCAGGTGGAAGAAGCGCTCCGGATCCATACGGATCTGTCGGCGGAAGAGCGGAAGAAACGGGCTTTAGACGCTTTGGAGATGGTCGGCATCCCGGATCCGGAAGGGACCTACCAGAAGTATCCGCACCAGCTCTCCGGCGGCCAGCGGCAGCGGGCGATGATCGCTTCCGCTATGGTCATCCATCCGAAGCTGCTCATCTGCGACGAACCGACGACGGCGCTCGACGTCAGCGTCCAGGCCCAGATCCTGGAACTGCTGCAGCAGTTGAGTGAAGAATATGGCGTCGGCATCCTGCTCATCTCGCACGACCTGAAGGTCATCAAGAAGCTTTGTGAGCGCGTCTACGTCATGTACCGCGGCGATATCGTGGAACATGGGGAGACCCAGCAAGTGTTTGAGCATCCGGCGCATGAATATACGCAGCATCTGATCGCGGCGATACCGAAGAGGGAACGGAAGAATGGATAACAGGATTAAAACGGTCATCGATCCCCAGTCGGAGCGCGTGCTCGAGATCCGGGATCTGCGTGTGACCTATATCGATAAACCTTTATTGGGCCGGAAGACGACTTTTGAAGCGCTGAAGGGCGTGAGCATGCATATCGACCATGGCGAGATCCTCGGTTTGGTCGGCGAATCCGGCTGCGGGAAATCCACCCTGTCTAAAGCGGTGCTCGGCATGCTGGAAACGGCGGAGATCAGCGGCGAGATCATCCACTATACCAAGCGCCCGCAGATGGTCTTCCAGGATCCGGCGGGCAGCCTGAATCCGGCCCGTGACATCGGCTGGATCATGGAGGAGCCGCTCCGGATCTACGGAAAATATGGCGCGGTGGAGCGGAAACGGCGCGTGCTGGATATGATGGACCGCGTAGGACTGGAGCGGGAGCTCGTGACCCGGAAGCCGCGCGAGTTATCCGGCGGGCAGAAACAGCGTGTTTCCATCGCCACCGCTTTGATCCAGAGACCGCGCTTCATCGTTGCCGACGAACCGGTCTCGGCTCTGGACGTCTCCATCCAGGGACAGATCCTGAAACTATTGTTGGAACTGCGGGACGAGCTGGATCTTTCCTACCTGTTCATTACGCACGACCTGAACGTCTGTTACTCCATCTGCGACCGCGTAGTGGTCATGTATAAGGGCGAGGTCGTGGAAGAGGGCCCGGTGGAACAGGTCTATAACGATCCGCAACACGAATATACCAAAAAACTATTGGCGGCAGCGTTGCTCTGAAGACATACGGAGAAGAATTGACGATGGGCATGAATGAGAAGCTTGATTTTGCGATGGAACGCCGGCTGCGGGATCTGTCGCCGGAACTGCACCGGCGCTTTACGGAGGCGGTCTTCGGATTGCAGAATATCCTCACCAAATACCAGAAAGTCTTTCCGAATTTTACCGACCATTCGGAACTGCATTCTCTTTCCGTTATCGATTTCAGCAATCACATCATCGGCAACCAGATCGGCCGCCTGAATGCCGATGAGATCTATACCCTGCTGATGGCCTGCTATTTCCATGATTCCGGAATGGGCGTCTCGGAGCGGGATTATGAAGCTTTTACACCGCGCATTCCTTTTGGCGATTATTTTAAGACGCACAGCGCGGCGAATCGGCCGGCGGTGATCCGTGATTTCCATAACGAATATTCCGGCTTGTTTATCGTGAAATACGCGGAGCTCTTCGATATTCCTTCCGAGGCGCATCTAAAGGCGATCGTGCAGGTCGCCCGTGGCCACCGCAAGACGAATCTGTTGGATGAGAAGGAGTATCCCTTATCCCTGCCGGTTCCCGGTGGGAATACCATCTGTCTCCCTTATCTGGCGGCTCTGATCCGACTGGCTGATGAGATCGACGTGCTGGCTTCACGCAATCCGATCCTGCTCTACGATATGGAATCCCTGACCGAGGAGCACGACATCATCGAATTCGGGAAGCACCAGGCGATCCGGGCTTTGGATATTACAAAAGACTCTTTTATATTGTTGGTGGATCCGTCTGATCCGGTAATCATGGAACATATCAGGCGCATGGTCGTGAAAATGCAGAAGACCCTGGATGACTGCCGCCGGGCGGTCCTCTACCGCACACCCTATCTCATCACCCAGAAAGAGATCCGGCTCCAGACGCTTTAGGATCCGAACTTTTAAAAAAATATTTTTGAAATAAACAGCGTATAACAGTTGACAACAGTTATATGCTGTTTTATACTGTTTACGACGTCAAGAGTAAGTATAGCGATCGATCGAGGAACCAAATCTATGAAACTGATATTGAACACCCAGTCGATGGTGCCGATCTATGAACAGATCGTGCAGCAGATCGAACGAATGATAGCCGAAGGAAAACTGGTCGCCGGCGACCCGCTGCCATCGGTCCGGGCCCTGGCCGCGGAACTGCGCATCAGCGCTTTGACCGTGAAGAAGGCTTACGACCGCCTGGAAGAAGAGGGGCTGACGGCGACGGTACACGGGAAGGGCACCTACGTGACGGCGGCCAACCAGGAGATGATGGCCGAGCAGATGCGGCGGGAGATCGAGAAAGACCTGGAACAGATCATCCAAAAGGCCATTGCCGGCGGTCTGACCAGGGACGAGATCCGGGACATGATGCAGTTTCTGTTGGAGGAATAAGCGATGTTGAAGATCGAAAACGTACAAAAGAATTATCCGGGCTTCCGGCTCGATGTGAGCATGGAAGTGAAGCCGGGTCGTATCACGGGACTGATCGGACAGAACGGGGCCGGCAAGAGCACTTTGTTTAAAGCCATCCTGCAGCTGATCCATACCGACGGCGGCCGCATCGAGCTCTTTGGCGAGGCGTCGCGGGCTTTGACGGAAAACGACAAGCGCCGCATCGGTACGGTCCTCGCGGATTCCGGCTTCTCCGGTTATCTCACGGTGAAGGACGTGCGCAAGATCATGAAGAGTTTCTACCCGGACTTCGTTGAGGACGAATTCCAGCGTCGGTGCCTGGAGGCAGGGCTGACTGACAGCAAGAAGGTGAAGGAGCTCTCCACCGGCATGAAGGCCAAGCTGAAGGTGCTGGCGGCGATCTCCCACCGGGCGGAGCTGCTCATCCTGGACGAACCGACGGCGGGTCTGGACGTGATCGCCCGCGAAGAGGTGCTTGACATGCTGCGCGGCTATCTGGAAGAGGACGAGTGCCGTGCGATCCTGATCAGCTCGCACATCTCCACGGATCTGGAAACGCTCTGCGACGACTTCTACATGATCCATGACGGCAAGATCGTCCTGCACGAGGAAACGGACCGCCTGCTCTCCGAGTATGCGATCCTGAAGGTGACGGCGGACGAATACGAGGCCATGGATAAGCAGTATCTGTTGCGGAAGAAGAAAGAGGCTTACGGCTACAGCCTGCTGACCGATCAAAGCGGCTTCTACCGTGAGAATTACCCGCAGGCCGTGATCGAGAAGAGCGGGCTGGACGAACTGATCCTGCTGATGGTGAAGGGGGAAGAACTATGAAAGGGCTGTTAACGAAAGACTTCATGCTGCTGCGCAACCAAAGCCGTACGCTGCTCCTGCTGCTCGCCTGCGGCATCGTCATGTCGCTGTCCTTCGACAATGAGATCGTAATCATGTATCTGGGCATCATGGGCGGCATGGTCGCGGTCGGCACCTTAAGCTACGACGAGTTTGACAATGGTTACAGTTTCCTGCTTACCCTGCCCGTAACCCGCAAGACCTATGTGCGCGAAAAATACCTCTTCTGCGTGGGCTGTACCATCGCCTGCGCTTTGATCGGGATTGCGGCTGCGCTGGTCATCACGAAAGTGAAAGGCGGCGCGGCGGGAGAGATGCCAACCGCAGTGGACGTCCTGCTGACCCTGGCAGCGACACTGGCCGTGCTCCTGATCTTCATGTCCCTGACCATTCCTTTCCGGCTGAAATACGGCGCGGAGAAGGGGCGGATCGTGCTCTATGCGTTCTTCATCGGCATTGCTGCCCTGATCGTCCTGTTCAACCGTCTCGGCGGCGGCGCGGCAGACAGCCTGCCGGAAAGCCTGAACCTGAACCTGATATTGGGCGCGCTGCTGGTCATCGGCATCATCGCCATCGTGGTGAGCGAACAGGCCGCGGAACACATTATGGCAAAGAAGGAGTTTTAGGGCGGAAGTTATATAAGATTATATAAAGATATATAAGGAATTTAAAGTTATATAAGGTTATATAAAGTTGCATAAGAATATAAAGCGATATATGATGAAAACGGAGTTTGCAGAACGGGAAACCGGAATCCGGCAAGATCCGTTTTCTTTCATATAGGGGGATGCGGGTCTTGCTTTTATCAGCAATGAAGGTGTGACGCCGGAACGATTTCCGTTAGTATTGGGATGAAAGGGAATTGCAAAGACGTGAAGAGGAGGAGATCCCATGAAAAATAGAAAGAGAATATTTCGTTACGCAGCGCTCGCGCTG
>JAFRYQ010000054.1 GCA_017437565.1 Bacillota bacterium | reverse complement strand
GACATCGAGTTCATCTGCACCGTAAGCAAGAAAGCCGCGGCCGGTAACGATCTGACGGTCCATCTCCCCTATCCTTCCCCGAACGGCCAGGGCATGAGCAAGATCGAATTCGTCTCCGCGACCGGCGGCGAACCGGTCATCGCGCCGGAAGACGCGCCGCAGCGCACGGCCTGCTTCCACGCCAAGGGCGATGACATAAGGCGCTTCTCGGTTCGCGTGAAAGCCCGCAATACCGAGACCTATATGAGCTATGAAGACCTCCTGCAGGCAAAGGAAAACGCCACTCCGGCCAAAGAGCGCGTCCTGCGCCGCCAGATCCGGCCGGAAGACCTGGCGGAAAAGGCCCCGCATTACGTCTTCAGCCCCTTTATTAAAGCCCTCTCGGAAAAGATCGTCGGGGATGAGACCAATAAAACGGTCATTGCTAAGAAGATCTACGATTATATCACACATGAATACCAGTACGCCTACGTGCGTTCTTATGCCACCATCGACAATCTGCCGGAGTATTTCGCCCTGCGCGGCCGCGGCGACTGCGGCCTGCAGGCTTCGCTGCTCATCACCCTCTGCCGCTATAACGGCATTCCGGCCCGTTGGGATTCCGGCATCTGCACCGACGGTGAGAGCGGCGGCGATCACGACTGGACCCGCGTTTACTTTGAAGGTGTCGGCTTCCGGCCGGTCGATCCCTCGGTTGGCGGCGGCTGCCGCCGGCGTGCCAAGACCGAAGAGGAAGGCGAGCGCGAATGCGCATTCTATTTCGGCAATATGGATCCCTACCGCATGATCTTCAATACCGATATCCAGGAACCCTTCCAGCCGGCGAAAGAGCAGTACCGCCTCGATCCCTATGACAATCAGGAAGGTGAAGCGGAGACCGCTTTCGAGATGCTGGGGCTGAAGCCCGGTGAAGTGGACTTCTCCCGCGTCATCCATTCCATCTCCATAAAATAAGCTATGAGAGCAGCTGTCGGCAAGCATACGTTCAAAACAGCCTCTGCTACCCGCCCCCTTCTATAAAGGGAGTCTGTTCCACATCTTCTTATTTAAGACGAAAAACTGTTCTATAAAGTAAAAAAACGGCTTTAGGTAAACATTTTCCCTGCGGATCTATTCACCTAAAGCCGTTTTTATAAGCAAACCTGTTCAATAAAGGCTAAAAATGTTTTTTATTGAACAGCAGAGCAGACGAACCGGCAGGCTATTTCGTGTTTTCTTCGAATTCGGCTTTGACCTTGGCCAGCGTCTCCGGCTGGGTGATGAGCTTATAGCCGCAGAGCGCCATCGCCGTCGCGGTCTGCATCATGCTGTCCTTCGCGTAGTCGGTCAGCGTGCAGGAGGCGAATTCGCGGGTGTGCGAAGCGATCGTCTTGTCCGTCGTGATCGGAAAATACGGATGGATGGTCGGGGCGACGTAAGAGACGTTGCCGGCATCCAGCGAGCCGAAGGTCGGCCGCGGTTCCTGGACCTTCTCCACGCCGACTTCATAGAGGCTTTCCGTCATCAGTTCCGACAGCGTTTCGTTCGTCATCAGGTCATCATACGGGTCCTCGAAAGGATGCATCTCCAGTTCGCAGCCGGTGGCCAGCGCCGCGCCGCGGAAGCAGTTCTTCACGCGTTCCAGCAATTCTTCCCGGTATTTCCGGTCGCCGGCGCGGACGTACCAGCGCATCACGCAGCGTTCCGGAATGACGTTCGGAGCCACGCCGCCTTCGGTGATGATGCCATGGATCCTGGCATCGGGCCGCGTCTGCTGGCGCATAACGCCGACAGCCACGAAGGAGATGGTCGCCGCGTCCAGCGCGTTGACGCCCATATGCGGAGCCGTAGCCGCATGGGCCGGTTTTCCGGTGAAGATCGCCTCGATGGTTGTCAGCGCCAGGGAGCGGCCGCTCTTATAATGGCCGTTATCCGGATGCTCGACGATAGCCGCGTCGATGCCTTCAAAAGCGCCTTTATCCGCGTACATGACTTTCGCGCCGCTTGTCTCTTCCGCCGGCGTTCCCATGACGACGACCTTACCACCGATCTCATCGATGACTTTACTTAAGATGATGCCGGCAGCCGCGGAAGTCGAGCCGAGCATATTGTGGCCGCAACCGTGGCCAACGCCGGGCAGCGCGTCATATTCCGCCATATAGCAGATAGCCGGGCCGGGCTTGCCGCTGTCGTAGACCGCCTTATAGCCGGTATCCAGGCCCATAAAGGGCTTCTCGACCGCGAATCCGTATTTCGTGAGCAGTTCCGCGTGGAGCCGTGCGGAATTGAATTCCTCATAACCCAGTTCGGGTCTTTCATAGATCGCGTCAGACATCGCGACCACGTCGTTCCTGATTTCCTGTGCCGCCTGCAGCAGTTTTTCGTTCATGCTCTTTCCTCCGTTTTCCTTTCCTTCAGATCTTCTCGGTTCCGCTTACGATAACGAATTACTTCTAAAATATACCTAAGGTCTTCTGATATACTTCCCGCAGCCGTAATCCACGATCTCCGTTCCCCGCAGCGCGATCCGGCCGTTGACGATGACGTAATCGATCCCCTCCGGAGGCAGCTGGCCGTCGCCAAAGACGGCGCGGTCGATGATCGTTTCCGGGTCGAAAATGGTGATATCCGCGTCAAAACCTTCCTCAATCCGGCCTTTCCGGTCCCCGAGGCGTAAGCGCTGCGCCGGCATCTCCGTGCATTTGCGGATGCCGGTGATGAGGTCCGCCAACCCCTCTTCCCGCACGTATTTCCCCAGATAGCGCGGGAAGGTCCCGGCGCCGCGCGGGTGGCCTTTATGATGACGGTAGATCCCGTCGCTGGCCGGCATGACCAGCGGGTCCGCGAGAGCCATGGCGATCTCCTCTTCTTTCATGACGTGGGCAATGGCGTACATCTCAGGATAATTCTGCCGCGCGTCATCAAAGATCTCCTTCGTGCAGCGCACGTTTTCATAAGGTGCTTCTGTCATCTCCACGTCCGGATAATCCGCGCCCCAGTGCTCCAGACAGCCCGGCAGGAAAACGTCGCTGCCGATAGCGGTGCTGAAGGCGGCGTAGGGATAGGCGTCGGCCAGCACGTCCAGGCCTTCTTCGCGGTATTTATGGATCAGGTCTAGGGCTTCGCGCATATTGCCGAAAGCCGAGCAGCTGGACAGATGGGAGATCTGGAACGGGATCCCCGTTACCCGGCTGATCTCACACATTTCCGTGATCGAAGGCAGCGCGCCGGAAGCATCCTCCCGGTAGTGCGCGGCGAGAAGCAGGTCCTTCCGGCCCGTCACGTATTTACAGATGCCGACCATCTCTTCAAAGGTCATGCCGGTCGCGTATTCGATGCCGTAGGAGATGCCGATCGCGCCTTTATCGATCTCTTCCTTTACCATCAAAGCCATCTGCTCGATCTGTTCCGGTGTCGAAGCCGCCTGCGTATCCCGGCTCCCGACCAGGTCGCGCAGGAAATTGTGGCCGATAAAGGCCATATAATTGACCGGATTGCCCAGGCGTCCGATACGTTCTTCCACCTCACCGGGATACTGCCGGTTGCTGCCGCAGTTACCGATGACCGCCGTAGTGACGCCCATGCGCAGCATGCAGCTTGCGATATCCCACTCGCCTTCCGGCACCAGTCCGTAATTCTCTTCATGCATATGGATATCGATGAAGCCGGGGCTCACCACGTGGCCGGAGGCGTCGATGGTCTCTTTCGCCTCTTCCGCGTCCGCAGCCGCGCCGCGGGCTACGATGATCCCGTCCCGGATCCCCACGCTTTCCTGTACCAGACGGTTGGCGGCAAGATCCGCTACCTGCCCGTTGATGATCTTCAGATCCAGCATCCGTGCTCCTTTCCGCCAGTCAGGCTTCCGCCGGCTATCCATTCCGTTTCTCCGTTATCTGTCTTAAGGTTGCCGGGGCGCTTTGATGCAACCGCCGTTCTGCTATATGGTAACGCCTATTTCGCCGCCGCTTCCATGACTGCTTTCGCCACGCGTTCCACGACGCGCTTGTCAAAAGCATCTGGCAATACGTATTCCGCGCGCAGCTCCTCGTCCGTAATCACACCGGCGATAGCCCGCGCCGCCGCTTCTTTCATCTCTTCGGTGATCCGGCGCGCGCGGCAGTCTAAAGCGCCGCGGAAGATGCCCGGGAAGGCCAGGACGTTGTTCACCTGATTCGGGAAATCCGAACGGCCGGTACCGATGACCGCGGCGCCCGCTTCCTTCGCGAGATCCGGCATGATCTCCGGCACCGGGTTAGCCATGGTGAAGACGATGGGGTCTTTGGCCATGGCGCGGATCATCTCCGGGGAAACGATGCCCGGTTTGGAAACGCCGATGAAGATATCGGCATCCTTCATGGCATCCGCCAGGCTGCCGGTCACGTGCCGTTTATTGGTGATCTCCGCCATCTTCTGCTGTTCGGGATTGATATAAGGCGCGCCGTCATAGACCGCGCCTTTGCTCCCGCAGAGCACGATATCGCCAAAGCCCAGACGCAGGATCATCTTGGCGATGGAGATGCCGGCAGAGCCCGCACCGCTGATGGCGATCTTCAGTTCGCCCATCTTCTTTCCGGTCAGCTTCACGGCGTTCAGCAGGCCGGCGCAGGTGATGATGGCCGTACCGTGCTGGTCGTCGTGGAAGACCGGCACGTCGCACATCTCGATCAGGCGCCTTTCGATCTCAAAGCAGCGCGGCGCGCTGATGTCTTCCAGGTTGATACCGCCAAAGCTCTTGGATATCAGATAGATCGCCTGGATGATCTCTTCCGGATCGCGGCTGTTCACGCAGATGGGAATGGCGTCGATCCCGGCAAAGGTCTTAAACAGCGCGCACTTTCCTTCCATGACCGGCATACCGGCTGAGGGACCGATATCGCCCAGGCCCAGAACGGCCGAACCGTCCGTGATGACCGCGACGAGATTTCCCTTGCCCGTATAGGTATAGGCCAGGCTTTCATCCTTAGCGATTTCCAGACAGGGCTCCGCCACGCCCGGCGTATAGGCAATAGCCAGCTCTTCCCGGTTGGTAATGGGGGCTTTGCATTCGACTGATAGTTTTCCTTTCCATTCAGCGTGTTTTTCCAACGCGACCTGCTTCATG
>JAFRYQ010000053.1 GCA_017437565.1 Bacillota bacterium | reverse complement strand
CGCAGTGACGCGGGCTCTTGAATTATGCGAATCTACCGGCTTCAGCGCTGCGGGTCGTAGGCCTATAGGGCTTCAGCGCTGCAGGTCGTAGGCCTACCGGCTTCAGCGGCGCGGGTCGTAGGGATTGACGGAAGGGTCATAGGGCTCGAACTGGCCGATATAGCCGTTGGCTTCGCAACCGTTGTCGAAATAGATGTCAGTCCCGGAGAGCCAGCTGTTCCGTTCATCGATGATGGTATCAAAGAGGAAGGAAACTTCCTTGGTGGTGCCGGCGCGGCCGAAGGCGGAATAGGACATCTGTTGGGCGAGGCGGTCATCGGCGTTATCGGAAGCCGCAGCGAGATCCGCCATCGACTGTTCCGTGACGACGAAACCGACCGAGACCGTCATGATGCGGATGCCTTTCAGGCGGCCGAAGGCATAGCAGCTCTTGCGGACCAGCCAGCGGATGAAGGTGCGGCCCCAGACGTAAGCCATGCCGGAGCAGGCTTCGTCATCTCCGAAAGAAGAGATGAACTCACAGAAATCATCGCGGAATTTCTGCCGGTCGGTCAGCGCTTCCTCGAACAGCTCGATTGGCCAGATCTCTTCCGGCATAAAATGGGCGACGCAGGAACAGATGTCGATGATGCAGGAGCCCTTTCCCATGACGGAGAAAAAGGCTTCGTTGATATTGATGGTGCCCATGACGTCCACGTCGATCAGGTCGGTATACTTACAGAAGCCGGGCGTCAGACCGGCCAGTTGGACTACGCCCTGGACCTCGCCGAGCGAAGCGGCGTATTCGGCCAGCGCGAAACACTGCGCGCGGTCGGACGTGTCGCATACTTTGCCATAAGCATCAAAGCCTTTGGCTCTCAGGTCGGCAACTTTGGCTTCGATCCGGTCGGTTTTAATATCGCTGACGACGACGATATACTTCTCAGCCATCTGGTCGCAGGCCGCGGAGCCGATGCCGCCGGTGGCACCGGTCACTACACAGACTTTCTTCGACATAGGGGAAACCTCCTTGATTTTTAAAAACTGCTATAAAAATTGCAGAAACTACGAAAAGAGGCCGGCATTGAAACCGGCCTCGGATATTCTTAATAGCAGAGCCAGCCGCCGTTGACGCCGAGGATCTGGCCACTGACGTAACTGGCCTCATCGGAAACGAGGAAGACTGCGGCTTCCGCGATCTCGGTAGGCTGCCCGAGCCGGTTCAGCATGGCGTTGTAGAGACCGGTACGGGAAGTTCCGAATTCGTTCTGCGGGGGCATGCTGAACATGATGTCGGTGAGGACCCCGCCCGGAGCGATGGCATTTACGCGGATGCCTTCTTTCATATACATGAAGGCCGTATGCTTGGTCGCGGATTCGATGGCGGCCTTCGCCGAGCAGTAGACGACGCCGGCGTTGGCATGTTGGGCGCCGATCGAGGTGATGTTCAGGATGTTGGCAAAGGGCATATCCGGATCCGGACGTTCCTGGGACAGGAACTGGCGGACGGCGGCGCGCATCGCGTAGAGAACGCCAAAGGTGTTCAGATTGTAGATCTTGGTCAGGTATTCGTCGCTGAAATCGCCGACGGCCGCTGTATCATCCATGATGCCGGCGTTATTGACCAAGCTGTCGACTTTGCCGTATTTTTCCGCCGCGAAACGAATCATGGCTTCACAGGTCTCTTCTTTCGCGCAGTTGCCGGCAAAGGGCGTGACTTCACCGGGAAGATCCTTGCACTCTTCGGCTAATTCTTCCAACAGTTCCTGACGGCGGGCAACGGCGACGACCTTCGCGCCTTCGCGGGCAAAGGCTTCCACCATAGCTCTTCCCATGCCGGCGGACGCGCCGGTCACGACGATCACTTTATCCTGTAAACGCATAAGTGCCTCCTTACGTAAAAAAGGGATATGGCTGTTGACCATATCCTAACGAAAACAAAAGGAGTATAAAATTACTAATTATAAGTATCTTGTAGCAGAGACATCATGCTTTGGTCAGCGGTTCAGCATGAGGGCGAGCAGTTCGCGCTGGCTGGAGATGCCGAGCTTTTCGTAGATATTGGCAATGTGTTTATAAGTGGTGGCCGGCGAGATATAGAGCGATTTGCTGATATTGGCCGGCGAAACGCCCTGGCAGAGCAGGTTGGCGATCTCCGCTTCGCGTTTGGTGAGGTTGGAGTTTTCGGTCGAGAAGCGGCCGAGGTGCTTCTGCGCGGAAGCAGGTTCATAAAAGAAATTCTTATGCAGGTTGTTCAGGTGCGGGATGGCGTAATAGAGATTGCGTAATTCGCGCTCCGTGAAGGGTTTCTTCGTCAGGCGGTCCATGGAGAGGGCGGTGCGGTAATTCCCATAGAGATCGTAGAAGACCGTTGTGACCGAATAGCAGATGCCCAGCGGTCGGATGTAATCGTTGACGAAAGCCCCGCTTTCGCTCGTCCAGTCGATGAGCGAAAGATCCACGACGCCCGGCTTCTCCCGACGTTCCTGCTTGGCGGTCCAGATCCCGGAATCCGGTTGGTAAGCATAGTGTTCCAGATAGGTATTGGTCATGCCGCTCGGGAAGTTCTGCATGTGCTGCTTATAGATATTTTGGTTGGCGTCGAAAAAGAACACCGCCGCCTGATCGAAAGGCGCCAGTTCCACCGCGTACTCCAAAATAGCAGCCACAAAACTCTGCGGGTCGTGAACCTGTCCGCAGGCAAGGAGAAATTCATTTACTCTCTTCCAGTCCGGCTCCTGCGCGATATCGATCAGTTCTCTCACAAACTGTTGGCTCATACCTTTCACCACCTTTGTTCTGTTCACATTGTAAAACAAAAACGATCGCTTTGGCAAGAAACTACATAATTTTATCCATGGAGATTCGAATTTTCTGAATATATCATATGGGTAAGGTGTTAGTAATGCGGTGAAAAGGTACCGCAATCTGAGATAAGCAAGGAGGAAAACCATGGCTATCAGTTCCAAGAGTTCTTTAAGAGACGTTCTCGCAGATGAAAGAGCAGTCGCCATCATCGACGAATTCATCCCCGGTTTCATGGACAAAGCGGATCAGTTCGGTCCGGTTATGGGCATGAAGATCGGCATGCTGCTGAAGTTCCCGCAGGTCGGTCTGCCGAAAGACCAGGTCAACGCGCTGCTGGAGAAGCTGGACGGCCTGGATGCGTAAGCAAAGCCGGAAGCTTTAACAAAACACCATTTTTTACGGAAACCTGATTTAGAAAAAGGAGAATCATTATGGCAGATAAACCCCAAGCCGACGTCAAGATGTCGACCGCTTCCAAGACCAGAAAGAGCCTTTACAAACTGCAGAAGATGAAAGAAGAAGGCGAGAAGATCGTCCAGGTATGCCCGGCAGTCCTCGGTCCCATGTTCGCCATCGCCGCGGAAATGGTCGGCTGCGATATCATGCGTATTCCGAGCATGCTGTCCATGCGTTCCGGCATCTCCATGGAAGAAGAACATACGGCAGCCTGCCTGACGATCCGCAATTTCCGCGAATTCGTGCAGGTCATCCACATGAACTTCTATATGGGCGCTTACTTCTACGCGGATAAGGTCAGAGCGGTGCAGGAAGGCGCGCAGTACGTCATCTACGGTGCCGACTCCATCCTGCCGATGGGCGTTACCAATGAAGTCCTGAAATACATGAGTGATAACTATGTTCCGACCTACGGCCACATCGGCGCCATCTCCGGCTGGCAGACCAACGCCACCGGCTATAAGAAGGTCGGCAAGACGGCGGAAGATGCTTTCAAGATCTTCAAATGGGGCTATGAATATCAGGAGAACGGCATGGGCGGCATGACCATCGAGCTCACCCCGATGGAAGTTTCCCAGAAGATCGCCGAGACCCTGCGCGTTCCGGTCGTCTCCATCGCGGGCGGCGCTCCCTGCGACGGTTCCGAGATGGTCGACATGGATACCTTCGGCATGATGCCGAAACCGGCTTCCCACGCCAAGGCCTACGCCGAACTGATGCCTTTCCTCTGCGAAGCCTATATGGGCTGGCTGATGGATGTCAAGAGCGGCGAATATCCGGAAGACAAGCATGGCTATCACATGGATCCGGAAGAACTGAAGAAGTTCTACGAGATGATGGACAATTTCCAGGCCAAATAGTCATTCCCATCAAAGCAGGTCACAATAACAGCCTTTCGAAACGCCCGCGGCTGACTCGCTCCCGCGGGCGTTTTTCAGTTGCCGGAACCGATCAGGAAGCAGTTAAGCAACTGTTATGAGGAATCCGCATATCGCTTCGCGGAATTATGCCTTGACGGTCAGGGCTCTTTTCTTTATCATTAAATTGGATGTTTATTGAGGCTCGAGCGACGCGAGGTAATATATCTCATGCTGATGTTCCTGTTTTTCTTAGCGCTGTGGATACTCTTTAACGGCCGGTGTACGCCGGACGTCCTTATCGTGGGGATGGTCCTGGCGGCGGTCGTGACCATATTCGCGGTCAAAGTCTGCAACTGGTCGGTCAGCATGAGCCGCCGCGTTTTTTTAAGCCTGCCGCAGATTCTGACTTATTTCTTCCTTTTGGTTTTTGAGATCATCAGTGCCAACGTGGCGACCATAAAGGTGATCCTTTCGCGCGATCCGAACGCGTACCGGCCGCAGATCTTCCAGTTCGACAGCCGGCTCCGGCGTGATTTCCTGTGGACGATCCTGGCCAACTCCATCACCATTACGCCCGGGACCTATACGATCGGGATCGACCGGGGGCATCTGACCGTACATGCTCTGAACGATAAATTTGCCAACGAGACCTCGGGCAACCGCTGCAACCGGCTTTTAATGGGCATCGAGGAACGGCTGGACGGCCCACGGACCGCCGGAAAGGCGGATGACGCTGCCGCGCCGGAAAGGAGCGGCCGATGAGTACGTTTACGCATAACTATCTGATCGTAACCGCGATCCTGCTCAGCTTTTTTATCTTCCTGTCCCTGATCTACGCGATCCTGGGGAAGCGCTTTACGGATAAGATCGTGGCGACCAATATGATTGGCTCACTCGGTGTGAACATCATCGTCATCATCGCTGTCTTCCAGGGAAAGGACTATATCCTGGATGTGGGGCTGATCTTCGCCCTGCTCTCCTTCCTGACGGTGATCATCCTCTGTCGCTTCGTGCAGAACCGGATCCAGATCTCACGTAAAAGAGAAAAGAAGAAGGAGGCGATGAAATGATCTTGGAAATCATCGCCGCCGTCCTCATCGGATTGGGCGTGCTTTGCTGCTTGATCGGCATCATCGGCGTCTACCGCTTTGATTACGTCTTAAGCCGTATCCATGCCGCGGCGATCATCGATACGCTGGGCACGCTCCTGATCTTCGCGGGTCTCGTGCTCATCCGCGGCTTCGGCTGGGCGGCCGGTAAAATCGTTCTGGTACTGATCTTCCAGTGGGTGACCAGCCCGGTCTCGACCCACCGCATCAGCCGGGTGGAGACACTGACCAACCCGGACTATATGAAGCACTGCGAGGTGAAAACGGATGCTGGCGATTGAATATCTCTTACTGGCCGGGTTAGTGGTCTGCGCCATAGCGGCGAATTTCACCCGGAACCTGCTTTCTTCCGTCATCATTTACGCGGCGTTCGGCACCATCATGAGTGTGATCTGGCTGCTTTTAAAGGCACCGGATCTGGCGGTCACCGAGGCTTCCGTCGGCGTGGGGATCGAAGCGATCCTGTTCCTTTTGGCTTTGCGCAGTTTCCGGAGGACCGACCGGACGAGGGACGATAAATGAAGAGACCCAGTTGGTATGAAAAACTGAACCTTTGGGTGGAAGGGGAGAGTCCCGGGCTTCCGGAACCCGAAGCCCATCGTGAAGACGGCTACGCCCCGCAGGGGGAAAGCCATGCGGGAGAAGGCGGATTCGCCCGCGGCCGCTCACTTCTTTCCGGCGCTTCCGAAGCGCTGACCCGCGTGGTACCGACGGTGCTCGGCATCATTTGCTGTGCGGTTTTTTGTCTGGTCATGCTGGCGACGGTGGCCTATCTTCCCAGCTACGAGAACCCGGAAAACCCCATGGAAAATGAGGTCGCCAGACGCTATATCGAAGAAGGCGTCGGGGAAGTCGGGGCGGTGAATCTGGTGACCAACGTCATTCTCGTTTACCGGGGCTTTGATACCTATGGCGAGAGTTGTGTGCTTTTCCTAGGCGCGACTGCGGTGATCATGCTGCTGGCTGCCGACAGGAAGAATACCACCAAAGCCGACGAACGGGTGCTGGCTGAGGCTGATGCCCAGGACGAGATCAGCAGGAACCAGATCCTCGGCCATGTTTCGGCAGCGCTTTTGCCGATCCTCCTCCTCTACGGACTCTATATCCTCTGCAACGGGCATCTGTCGCCGGGCGGAGGTTTTGCGGGCGGAAGCATCCTGGGCGGGGCCCTGATGCTCTGCGAAAACGCTTATGGTATCGGGCGTGTGCGGCAGTTTTTTACGCACCATGTCTATCATGCCGTAAAGGTCGGTGCCCTGGTGCTGTACGCCATCCTGATCGGCTATACGATCTACACCGGGGCGAACGGGCTTGCCAGCGTCTTTACACCGGGGCAGGCGGGGAGCATTTTTTCCGGCGGTATCGTCCTACCGATCAATCTCATGGTCGGTCTGGAGGTCGCCTGCACGATGTATGCGTTCTATACCTATTTCGGAAGGGGTGATCTCTAAATGAGTATTCACGCGATCATCGCCAGCCTGAACGACAGCCATTTCGCGACCTTTTCCGTAATTCTGTTCGTGGTGGGTTTCGCGGGAATGCTGTTTAACCGCAATCTTTTTAAGAAGGTCCTGTCCATGGGCTTCATGGACAGTGCGATCTTTCTCTTCCTGACCAGCACGGGTTACGTGGAGAGCCGGATCCCACCCATCGTTGACGACCCGGATATTCCGGCGACACTGGCCGCGTACACCAATCCGCTGCCGGCGGGGCTGGTACTGACCGGGATCGTTGTTTCGGTCTCCTTCACCGCCTTCTGTCTGGCGCTGACGGTGAGGCTATATAAGATATACCATTCGCTGGATATCGACGAGATCATGGCCAAAGCCAGGAAAAACGAGGATTAGAGATGCGGCCGTTCTACGAGAATTTTCCATTCTTCTGTGTTTTTATCGCCTTGCTTGCCGGCATCCTGACGACGTTTATCCGGGATGGCAGGAAAGCGCGGTTCTTTACGTGCACGATCCTCCTGGTCCTGGCCGGCCTGAACGGCATCGTCTTTGCGGAGACGGCCATCCATAACAAAGCGTTTACATATACGATGGGCCAGTTCCCGGCACCGTGGGGGAATGAGCTGCGCGCCGGTCCGGCGGAGGCACTGCTGGCGACTGTTTTTTCGCTGGTCATCTTCTTCTCTTTAATGGGGGGAAAAGCCGATCTGGAAGCGGATCTTTTACCGGAAAAACAAAGCTTTTTCTATATTATGATGGACCTGCTTACTGCGTCTGTCTTCGCGCTTTGCTATACGAACGACGTTTTTACCGGCTACGTCTTCATCGAGATCAATACCATCGCCGCCTGCAGCATTGTCATGGCGCGGGACTCGGGGCAGACGATCCTGGCGACGATCCGCTACCTGATCATGAGTCTGGTGGGGAGCGGCGTCTATCTGTTCGGGATCGCGATGCTCTATACCATCACCGGACATCTTTTGATGCCGAATCTTTTCTCGGAAATCCGCATTCTCATCGCGACCGGTGCATACCACTATCCGCTGGCGGTGGTCTGCGGCATGATCCTGGTGGGGCTGGCCGTGAAGAGCGCGCTTTTCCCCTTCCATACGTGGCTGCCAACGGCACATGGCAGCGCTACGACCGCTTCGTCGGCGATCCTGTCCAGCGTGGTGCTGAAAGGATATATCATCCTGCTCATTAAGATCATGTGCCGCGTCTTTGCGCCCTTTGAGGTCGCGTATCTGCATGCCGGGTCCATCCTGCTCGTGCTTGGCGCCGGGGCCATGATCTATGGGTCGGTGCAGGCGGTGCGGGAAACGCACGCCAAGCGCATGATCGCCTTCTCTTCCGTCGCTCAGGTCGGCTATATCTATCTGGGCCTCGGGCTCTGCACACAAGCGGGCATCGCGGCGGCGATCTTCCAGATCGTGGCGCACGCCTTCGCCAAGCCACTCCTCTTCGTATCCACCGGCGGTCTGATCAACGCTTCCGGCCATCAAAAGAAACTCTATTTCCTGCGCGGCGCCGGCCGCCGCTGCCCGACAGCCGGAATCGGCTTTACCGTCGGCGGCCTTTCCATGGTCGGCATTCCGCTTTTCGCTGGGTTTATCACCAAAGTCGTACTGACGAGTGCGTCGCTAGACGTGGATTTGCCCGTCTGGCAAATGATCGTGGCCCTCGCCGCCATCGCCATCTCCAGCCTGCTGAACGCCTGGTAT
The DNA here is from genome assembly GCA_017437565.1 of Bacillota bacterium. Taxonomy (GTDB): domain Bacteria; phylum Bacillota; class Clostridia; order Peptostreptococcales; family Anaerovoracaceae; genus Eubacterium_B. The sequence goes on along the minus strand of JAFRYQ010000053.1, from coordinate 3,543 downwards.
TATATCCCGGCCATCCTGCAGATCTGGAAAGGCGGGGAAGCAGAGGCCGCGGTAGAGGAAGCAAAAGCTACTGCCGCGGTCAGCGACGCGATCACGGCTGTGGCTGCGGAAAGCGCAGCTGCGGAAGCCCTAGCCGGCGAAGCCGTCTGTGCGGCGGGTGAGACCGGGGGAGTTGCCGCAATACACTCCTGGCAGCCGGATCTCTCCTTCCGCCTGGCTGTCTACGGTATGAGCGTATTTGTGATCTTACTCGGCGTCCTCGCCGTCCCGGTGATGAAGCTCATCACGGCTGGCGTGGCGCTGTTATAGGGAAGGAGGCCGGATGATGCCGTATTTGCTCCTTCTTCCCATCCTTCTGCCGGTCCTGACGGCAGCCATCGCCTGGCTCAAGCCGGTGAAGGGAACCCTCATCCCGCTCCTGATCCTGGAGGCAGTGGCAGTCGCGGCCTGCGCCTGCACGGCCACCGGCAGTTTTACCGCGCCTTGCGTGCCCGGTATGGACTTTATGCTGGCGACGGACCGCATTGGCCTGATCTTCGCGGTGCTCTTCTCCGTCATGTTCCTACTGGCCGGCATCTTCGGTTTTGAATACCTGCACGAACGGCTTGGCACCTATTATGTTTTCTATTGCCTGACAGAAGCAGCCATGATCGGCCTGTGCTTCGCGGGGAATCTCCTGACCTTCTACCTGTTCTACGAGGCGATGACGCTTCTATCTTTCCCGCTCGTGCTGCATGAGGGAACGGAAAGCGCCCGGCGGGCGGCTGTGAAGTATTTAGGCTATTCCCTGTTCGGGGCGGCGCTCGCGCTCTTCGGCTTCTTTACGGTAGCCGGGGCGACCAATGGCGCGGTCTTCACCGCCGGCGGCGCGCTTACCGCGCCGGCCACTCCCTTGCTGTTGGCGGCGGCGCTGGCCATGATCATCGGCTTTGGCGGCAAAGCCGGTATGATCCCGCTCCACGACTGGCTGCCGACTGCCCATCCGGAAGCGCCGGCTCCGGCTTCCGCGGTCCTCTCCGGCGTCATCACCAAGGGCGGGGTACTGGGCATCCTGCGTACCGTTTATTACCTCTTCGGCGCGGATACACTGCGGGGGACTTACGTTCAGCAGGTGGTCCTGCTGTTGGCGCTGCTGACCGTCTTCACAGGCAGCATGCTGGCCTATAAAGAGAAAGTCCTGAAAAAGCGTCTGGCCTATTCCACCGTTTCCCAGGTGAGCTATGTGGTCTTCGGACTGCTCCTGCTCCAGCCTTATGCCTTTGGCGGGGCGATCCTGCAGGCCGTTTTCCATGCGGTAGCGAAAGTGTGCCTCTTCCTCTGTGCCGGCGCCTTTATCTGTAAGACCGGCAAGACCCGGGTCGGGGAACTCGGCGGCATTGGCCGCAGCATGCCGCTGCCGCTGTTCTGCTTTGCCTGCGCGGGGCTCTCCCTGATCGGCATCCCGCCTTTCGCGGGCTTTGTTTCCAAATGGTATCTCGCGGAGGGGAGCCTGGCGGCGTTCCCGGCTTACGGCTGGATCGGCGCGGCGGTGCTCCTCGTTTCGGCCCTGCTGACGGCCGGCTATCTGCTCGTGCCGGTGAGCAAAGGCTTCTTCCCGGGCGGGGATTTTCACGCGCCGCGGATCGCCTGCGGGCCTTGCATCAATATTCCGCTCGCGCTGTTGACAGCGGCCGCGCTGCTCCTGGGTCTGTTCCCCGGGCAGCTGATCACCTGGCTTTCCGGAATCGCTTCCGGCTTAATGTGAAGGGAGGGGAGGTAATGGATCTGATGAAATGGATTTTGCCACTCCTTATCCTGGTACCCTTCCTGAGCGGGCTCATCCTGCTGATCCGGCCGGTGGAGAATACGCACCGGCGGAATACGCTCGTGATGACCGTCTGCAGCCTGGTTTCGGCCGGCGTCCTGGCCCTGCTTCTATCCCGTGTTCTGGTAAGCGGCGGGGGAGGAGTAAGCGGCGTTGCGGATATCAGCTTCCTCCAGATTCTCGGCGCTGATTTTTCCATTACGCTGCGCGTCGACGGGATGTCGGCGGTCTTCCTGGCCATCGTGGCCGTACTGTGGCCGCTCACGGATCTTTATGCCTTTGAGTATATGCAGCACGATCACGCCCAGAACCGCTTTTTCGGTCTCTTTACCATGACCTACGGCGTCGTGCTGGGGATCGCCATGGCCGGCAATCTCTTTACGATGTATCTCTTCTACGAGCTGCTGACCCTGGCCACGCTGCCGCTCGTCATGCACGAGATGGACGGCGTTGCCAAGCATGCCGGCTTGAAATACCTGCTCTATTCCATGGGCGGGGCGGCGCTGGCCTTTTTAAGCATGATGATCCTCTCCCGTCACGGGGGACTGGTCTTCACGCCGGGCGGTTCGCTCTCCCCGGAACTGGCTTACGGGAAGGAAACGCTGCTCTGCGCCGGATTCCTGCTCGGCTTCTTCGGTTTTGGCGTCAAAGCGGCGGTCTTCCCGTTCCATGGCTGGCTGCCTTCGGCAGGCGTCGCGCCGACGCCGGTCACGGCGCTGCTGCACGCGGTCGCGGTCGTAAACGCGGGTATTTTCGCGGTGCTCCGGCTCCTGTATTACGGTTATGGCGCTTCCTTCCTGGCCGGTACCTTTGCCCAGAACGTGATGCTGGCGGTTACCGCCTTTACCATCGTTTACGGATCCATGATGGCGCTCCGCATGCAGCACCTGAAAAGGCGCCTGGCCTATTCGACGGTCTCCAATTTAAGCTATATGCTGCTCGGCGCGGCCTTCTGCAGCGGCGCCGGTTTCACGGCGGCCATCCTGCATATGATCGCCCACAGCGCTCTGAAGATCGCGCTCTTCTTCTGTGCCGGCGCGCTGCTCACGCGCACGGAGGAACTGCCGGGCGGCGTGCAGGAATACGTCTTCCAGTACGTCGGTTACGCGAAAAAGACCCCGTCCATTTTCCGAGTCTTCACGGTAGCCTCGATCGGGCTGATCGGCGTGCCGCCGCTGGCGGGCTTCACTTCCAAATGGGCCATTGCCCTGGCCGGAATGCTGCAGGGCTCGCCGCTGGCGGTCTGCGGTCTCGCCGCGCTGGCCATCTCGGCTTTCCTGACCGGTATGTATCTGCTCGACCTGATCGTGAAGGGCTATTTCCCGCCGCATGACTTTGACGCGCGCGGACTGGAAGAACTCACCGACTGCGGCTGGCGCATGAAGAGTGCCCTCTACGCGACCTGCCTGCTGGGATTGCTTTTGATCTTCTTTATGCCGCTTCTGCAAAACGTGCTCACTGCCTACGGGGCAGGCTTGATCTAGGAAGGAGGAAGTTGATGTTGAACGAACAGACAATGGCCATCCTTCTTCCCGTCCTGGTCTTGCTGCCGGTCCTCGGCGGCCTGCTTTGCTGGTTCACGGGTACGGCCGGCGACCGGCAGGGGAGCGCGGGCTTGAAAAAACTCCGGGCAGCGGTTTCCTGGCTGGTGCCGACCGCGGAGCTTTTGCTCGTGATCTTGCTTATGACTGACGCGCGGGCAGCGTCCGGCAACATCCGGTTCGCTTTCCCGGAAGTCT
>JAFRYQ010000052.1 GCA_017437565.1 Bacillota bacterium | reverse complement strand
CGATTATATCCCGGAATAGCAGGACGCTGTATCGGGACGCTGGACCGGGACGCGGTATTTAGAAAATCAAATCCGGTGCTATTTCGCTTTTTATGACAAAATAGCACCGGATTTTTACTTGAAAGCATTGCTATTTTGATTTTTCATGCGGATCAGCAACGGATCGCGGCCGTTATGGCTCAGGCCAGCCGGCAGAAGTCTATTCGAAAGCGCCCTTCACGATGGGTTCGCCATCCTGGACCATGACGCGGCCCATGGCGATGACGGTGTCGATCGCGAGGTCGTCCTTCAGGATGCAGAGGTCGGCGTCCATGCCTTCCGCGATGTGACCCTTGTTCGCCAGCTTGAGGACGCGGGCCGGGTTGGAAGTGATGGCTTTGATGGCGATCTCGAGCGGGATACCCGCCTTACTGACGCATTCGCGGACTTCCTTCATGAGGCAGCTGGACTGGCCCATGCCCATGCCGAGGAAGACGCCCTCGGGGCTGAAGAGGGGCAGGCTGCCTTGGCCGTCCGAGGAGAAGGTGAAGAGGTCGTCGCTGATGCCCATATCCAGCAGGCGCTTTACGCCGGTGCAGACGCGGACTTCGTCGCAGACCGTCTCCCAGTAATCGATATCTTCATTGCCGGTGAAATCGATGGTGCCGCCCCGCTTGGCATATTCCAGCGCTTTTTCAAACAGCATGGCGTTGCGGTTCACGTGCGTCGGCAGGAACTGCGTGGAAGGAATCTCCGTTTCCGCGATGACGCGGTCGATCAGGTCCATGCAGCGCGGGCTGTCGCCGAGGTGGACGTTGATGATGCCGGCTTTGCCGCCTAGGATGCCGCCGAGGCGGGCGTCGGCGCTGAGGCGGGCGAATTCTTCAAAGGTCGGCTGCGAGGAACGGTGATCGGAAATGGCGATCTCGCCGACGCCGATCAGCTCTTCGATCATCATGATATCTTCGATGATGCTGCCGGTCAGAGTGCGGACCGGGACCTGGTAGCTGCCGGTATAACCGTATGCCGAGATGCCTTGCTCTTTCAGGCCTTTTAGCTTGGCCACCAGGCCTTTGATATCGCGGCCAAAGCCGTCGGTGCCGATGCAGCCGACCACCGTGGTGATACCAAAGCGGGTGAGTCCGGATAAGGTCGCTTCCGGAGTCCGGTTGGCAAAGCCGCCTTCGCCGCCGCCACCTAAAACGTGCACATGGGAATCGATGAAACCGGGGAGCAGGAGCTTGCCGGTCCCGTCGATGACTTCTACGCCCAGATCTTCCGGCAGGTCGATCCGGTCGGCGATCCGGCAGATCTTGCCGCCGGCCAGGAATACGTCTTTTACGCCCAGTTTCTCCGGCGCGTATACGGTACAGTTTTTGATCAGTTTCATAGGATGCCGCCTTTCTCTAAAGGATAATTACAATGACAGTATAGCATAATCGGTGTGTGATTGACTATAGAAGCAACCGGATCCGCACGAAAGGAATGATGTGCCCCCGCCGGTCGTGGAACTGACAGCGAGGCGGGGCCTCACCTGTTACCGCGTCTATACATTGGAAGAATCCTAGGCAAAAGGCAGAAAAAGAGCGGGAGGAGTGACGCGCGGGCAATTCCGGTGTGTATAGAGATGAAGGGGTGGCAGGACGGCGGCCGCGCCGCGATTTGTCAAAGTCGGAAAAATCGGGTATAATAAAATACCCAAGAGGTGCGGAAACCGGGGCGTTGCCGAATCAGAAAGTAAGAAGATATAGTCGCCAGAACACGAATCAAAAAGTCTGGGAACTCAGAGAGGAGATGGAGAGGCGTTATGAAGAAAGAAACAAGAATGAAAGCAAGAAGGATGGGGCTTCTGCTGATCGCGCTCATGATCAGCATCTTATTACTGCTCCCACAAGGGGAGAGCGTGTTCGCTTCCGGCGAAGTGGCAGCCGAGGTCTGGGTCGGCGACACGCTGGTCACCGAGGAGAACCTGAGCGGACCGGGTTGGAGCTTTGATCCGGAGACGTACACCTTGACGCTGGAAGGCACGCCGACCATCAACGGCAGGACCGAGCACTATGCCATGATCTATAGCCAGGGCCACGATCTCACCATCGACTGCAAGGACGCCAAGCT
>JAFRYQ010000051.1 GCA_017437565.1 Bacillota bacterium | reverse complement strand
CCATATAGAATGGTAACGTCAGGATTTTTCCGGTCCGGCCGACGTTATAATCACCTAACTTGATTGCGCCGTCCACATGGTATTTTTCCGGATGATTGAGCACCGTTTTAGTGCTTTTGGTGTTTCCGGTGGTGGCTTTGACCTCCAGCAGAGTGCATTGACCGGCATAGCGCATAACAAAGTCAATTTCCAAACCGGAATCCTTATGATAGTAATACAGCTTACGGCCCATCTTTGTCAGCATGTCGGCAGCCAGGTTTTCAAAGATTGCGCCTTTATAGCCGTATAGATTCCCTTGCAGCACATCAAACTGCGTACCGTCTTCCAGCATGGAGATTAAAAGCCCGCTGTCAACCATATACACTTTAAAGATATCCTGAATAGCGTTTCCTTCCAAAGGCAGTTCCGGAAGAGTGAGGTTGTAGCAACGACGAATAATACCGGCGTTCTCGATCCATTGTAAGCTGCCAGCGAATCTGGAGGCAGTAGCACCTTTTTTTACGACTGAATATTGGAATTTCTTGTTTTCTTTACTGAGCTGGCGAGGAATGGATTGAAAGCATTCGCGAATATGCGGTTTGTCTTTATCGTCCGCATATTTGACCATATCGTCTTCATAATCAGACAGAATACCACGCTGCAGACGGAGAACTGTGTTCATTTGGTGGGTATTGACAAAGGTCTGCACAACGGCAGGCATCCCTCCCACTACCGCATATTGCAACAGAACTTGTCGAAGCTTTTCATGCAATGCTTCTGCTACAGGAGCCTCATTCTTCAGGCATTCTTTTAAATACTGAATGACCGGATCGCCAATTCCATTAGCCCATAAAAATTCTTCAAAATCCAAGGGATACATTTCTTCGATCTGCTCATATCCGACCGGGATGGATACCGGTTTTCGGCCATAACCTTTGACACCAAGCAGAGAGCCGGTGCCGATGACATCATACCGGCCATCCAAGGCAAAGAATTTGAGCGCGGTCCGTGCTTCCGGGCACTCCTGTATCTCATCCAGAATGAGCACCGTCTTACCCGCTTCGAAAATGGCATCCGGCCCTAACAAAGCAGAGAGCAGCATCGTTAAATGGTCAACTTCCAGGGATCCGGAAAAAACGGAGGCGTAGCTCTTGTTCTCGTAAAAATTCAGATAGATTTCATGGTCGTAATGATCGCGTGCGAATTGGCGAACTGAAAAAGTCTTCCCGCATTGCCGGCATCCCTTGATGATCAGTGGTTTATGTCCGGGAGTGTCTTTCCAATTCTTTAAAACCGTATCGATTTTTCGTTTCAGCATATCCAATCCCCCTTTGTTATAGTATATGCAAGACCGAGATATTTTTCAAGGGAGTTTCCAATGGAAACAAATATTTATAAAGGGAGTTTTATGAGAAAACGGAACATTTTTCAAACGAGTTTAGATTTTTAGTATGCCGACCGAATGAAACAGCCACCCCATTTGTAAGGGATGGCTGTTGGGGAATGGCATGCAAACTGAATCAGTCCGCTTCTTGACAAAAGTATTTCAGCGGAAGAGCTCCATCTTCGCGATGCGGTCGAAGGCTTCGCCCAATTTGTCACAGTCGACGGTGCAGGCGATGCGCAGGTAGCCTTCGCCGCAGGAGCCGAAATCGTTCCCCGGCAGGACGATGACGTGGGCTTCTTCCAGGATGCGCTTGGCGACTTCCACGCTGCTAAGGCCGGTGGCCTTAATGTTCGGGAAGAGGTAGAAGCTCCCCTTCGGCGGGTAGATGACGGACATCTTCGGAATCTGGTTGATGCGCTCCGCGGCGTAGAACATGCGCTTACGGTATTCCGCGATCATGGCCGGCTGCACTTCCTGCCGGTGGCGGAGCGCGTAGATCGCCGCGCGCTGCGAGATCGAGGGCGCGGTGAAGACCGCGTTATCATTGATCAGCTTGATGGTCGCGACCAGATAATCCGGAGCGATGATATTGCCGATCCGCCAGCCCGTCATGGTGAAGTTCTTGGAGAAGGAATTGATGGTGATGGTGCGTTCCTTCATGCCCGGCAGGGAGAGGAAGGGAACGAAAGGCCGCTGGTAACTGAAAGCCGTATAGATCTCGTCCGAAACGACGATGAGGTCGTGTTTTTCGGCGATCTCCGCCAGGCGCTGCATGGTCTCCACCGAGAGGCAGTTCCCGGTCGGGTTGCTGGGCGAGTTGATGACGATGGCTTTCGTCCGCTCCGTGATCAAAGACTCCAGACGGTCGGTATTCAGCTGGAAATCCTCTTCCTCATAGGTCGGCAGTTCCACCGGAATACCTCGCGCCAGTTCGACCTGTTGCGGGTAGGGGGTGAAATAAGGCGCCTGCAGGATGACCTCGTCGCCGTCGTCCAAGATGGCTTCCATGACCAGCCACATGGCATAGCAGCCGGAGGCGCAGATGAAGATCTCCTCGTCCGCGACCTCAATGCCGAAGTCCTCGCGGTAATAATCCGCGACCGCTTCGCGCAGTTCCGGATCGCCACGGAAATCGGTGTAATGGGTATGGCCGGCTTTCGCGTCGCGGAAAGCCGCTTCGATGATGCGGTCGTCGGTATTGAGATCCGGATCGCCGACACTGAGTTCGATGAGGTCACTCGCGTCCGCCGGGATCACCCGGCTGCCGAGGGCCGTGCTGTGATCCTTCCAGTAGCGTTTGGCAACGTATTTATGTTTCATGCTGATTCCCTTCTTTTCTATACACGGATGGTGATGCTATAAGTCTACCACAGAGTCGGGAAAAAAGCACAAAAAATCGAAACGGGCGCGGCACATGTGATATACTAAAATCAAAGCAATTATAAACAGCGTGACTAAAGATAATAACAAAATGATGAAGGAGGCCGCGTATGAAAAGAAAATGGAACCTGGCAGTGATCCTGCTGATTTTCCTGCTCGTTTTCGGCGTTTTGACGCCGCCAACCGCAGTTTCCGCGGAAACGGACCACACCCGGCTGGCCGGCGGCAACCGCTTTGAGACCGCTTACGCGATCGAAGATTATCTGGCCGGATTCTGGGGCACTTTCGACAGCGTCTGCGTAGCCAGCGGCCTGAATTATCCGGACGCGCTCTCCTCCTGCTATTTCGCTTATGTGACCAAGGCACCGATGCTCCTGGTCTCTCCGGCGGTAGAAGACGCTGTCCTGGCTAAGATCCGGGCCACCGCCCGGCCAGGCGGCTACGTCTACCTCATCGGCGGGGAAGGATCGGTCAGTAAAGCCTTTGAAGATAAGGTGGCGGCGGCCGGCTTTCATGTGATCCGCATCGCGGGACCAAACCGCTTTGATACCAACCTCACGCTGCTCAGGAATCTCGATAACAGCGGGCGGGAGATGCTGGTGGCGAGCGGTATGAATTTCCCGGACAGCCTTCCCGCTTCCGCGGTGAGCAAACCGTTGCTCCTGGTCGGGGGCGCTTTGACCGCGGATCAGAAGGACTATCTGCAGGCGATCGAGCCGACCCGTTTCTATATCCTGGGCGGGCCCGGATCGGTGAGCCCGGACGTGGAAGCCGCGCTGAAGGAATTCGGCGTGCCCGTGGAACGGCTCGGCGGCGCGGACCGTTTTGAGACTTCCTATCTGATCGCCAAGCGCTTCTTCAATAGCGAGGACATGGATACGCTGACGATGGCTTCCGGTTTCAATTTCCCGGACGGCCTGGCCGGCGGCCCGGCGGCGATGATCAACGCGGCGCCGCTGCTTCTGGTCGGCCCGAACAGCTACGGCTTTGCCCGTGATTACGCGAAGGAGCAGGGGACTAAACATTTCCTCACCTTCGGCGGGGAAGGATCCGTCGCCGAGGATACGGTGAAGCGGGTGACCGGCGAGATCAAGGAGAACGAGCAGGATGACGACTCGCTCGCGAAGCTCCGGGAGGAACTCGCCGCGCGCGGCAGCGAAGTTGGTTTTGCTACCGCCGCCCTGGAACAGGGACGTGGCGCCGACGAGATGCTGGCCGATTCGTTACTGGCGGAGTATTACCCCTTCGTGAGAGAGATCCAAGCGGACCGCTATGTGCATGTCGACGGCCAGGAGATCATGGTCGTGGTACCGCGGGACCCGCAGGCGACCGTTAAGATCGAGGGGTACCGTTTCGGTGAGGATCACCAGTCCCTGATCGGGACCTGCGGGGACGGCAAACCTTTCGTGGTGCTGACGACGGCGCAGTATAAATACGCGCCGGTGCATATCACCATCACCAATTCCGACGAGAGCGAGATCGAGTTTATGCTCTATCCGTCGCTGGACGACCTGCCTTCGAGCGGCGCGCCGGCCTATAACTTCAGCGTCGACTATTTCGGACAGCCGCGGGATCCGGAACTCCTGATCGAACGGATCGAGGCGAGCGCCCCGGATCTCGAGGCGGAGATCGAGGCCGGTATGCAGACGGATGGCATCACCGGCATTGTCGAGATCGACGGCACCCGGTACCGGGAGGTCTTCTACGGGACCTATCAGGAAGAACGGGGCCAGATCACCCGTGAACGCACCTTCGCCATCGACGATAAGATCACGGCGCTCTTTGAATACGACTCGGTCAGCGATTCCTGGCAGAAGCTGGCGATCCAATGATAACGGGGACAGAATGATAACGGGATCAGAATGACAGGACCCAGGCGATGAGTTTCACGTCGAATACTTTTTTATATCTCTTTTTACCGCTTTCGCTGATCATCTTCCTGATCGCGAAGAAGGCCCGCCCGCGCAGCGCCGTGCTGCTGGCCTTCAGTCTGCTGTTCTATGCCTACAGCGGGCTCAAAGGCCTGCTTTTCATGCTCGTGGTCGCCGCCTTTATCTGGGTCTGCGGCCGGGCCCAGGAACGGTTGGCGGAGGGCAAGCGGAGAGATCTGGCTTATGGCGTCACGGTCCTGGCGGCGCTGGCGCCTCTGTTCTGTTTTAAATACTGGAATTATACCGGGGCGCTGATCCGCTCCTTCGGCGTGGGTCTGCCGGCGATCGTCCTGAAAGCCGCGGTGCCGCTGGGCATCTCCTTTATCACGTTTTCGGCGATCTCCTACGTGACGGACGTCCGTCGTCACCAGGCGCCGGCCGGCACCTTCCCGGAGACGCTGCTCTATCTGCTCCTCTTCACGAAGGCGGCCTCCGGCCCCATCGTGCGCTGGGGAGAATTCCGGGCCTGCGGTCCGCAGCCGGGAAACGCGGCCGGGCCGCAGCCGGGAGCATCCGGAACAGACCTCGCGGCGGTCTCCGGCAGCACGCTGGACGATCTCTACGCGGGCTGTCGCCGGGCGGTCATCGGCCTCGCCAAGAAGCTGCTTCTGGCGGACTATTTCGGCTCGGTGATCGTCACCATCGAGACCGGTACGGCCGGCGGCTCCGACTGGCTGACCCGCGTCTTCATCGCCGTCCTCTATACGCTCCAGATCTATTACGATTTTTCCGGTTACTCGGATATTGCCATCGGCCTGTCCCGCTGTTTCGGTTACCGCTTCCGGGAGAATTTCAACTATCCCTACCGCTCCCGCTCCGTTACCGAATTCTGGCGCCGCTGGCATATCTCCCTGGGGGAGTGGTTCCGTGAGTATCTCTATATCCCCTTAGGCGGCAACCGCCGTGGCCAGGCCCGGACGCTTATCAATCTGGCTATCGTCTTCCTGGCAACCGGCATCTGGCACGGCGCCGGCCTCAACTATCTGTTCTGGGGATGCCTGCACGGCGTGGCCATGCTGATCGAAAGGGTCACCGGCTGGGCCAAAAGGACGGAAAAGAAGCCGCTGGCGGCTGGCTTGGGCTGGATCATCACGATCCTTATCGTGGGGATCGGCTGGCAGGCTTTCCGTCTGGACGGCGGCAAAGCGCTCTTCTCGTTCTACCGCGACCTCCTGGATCCGCGGGAGATCGGCATCGTCACCTTTACCTGGCGCTATTTCCTGAACCCGCGGCTGGTGACCATGGCTTTGATCGGAGTTCTCGGAGCCCTGGGCGTCCATGAGAAAGCGCTCGGGCGGCTGCGTGAGCTGGCTGAGGGGAAGCCGGCCTGGGCCGTGCTCACCAACCTGGGGCTGGTCCTGCTGTTTTTACTGGCTTTGATGATGATGGTGAACGCCGATTACCGGCCGTTCATCTATTTCCAGTATTAGGGGGTGCGGCGCGATGAAGAAGATCAAAACCGGATTCCTCCTGCTCCTGCTCATTTTGCTGATCCTGCCGCTCGCCACTTTTCGCTGGGAAGAGGACGCGTCCTCGGAGATCGATAACCGGGTTCTCACGCATAATCCCTTTACGGCCGAACCTGCCGAACTCGTGCAGGCCGGCGGGATCAAAGCCATGGGCGAGCAGTATTTAAGCGACCGGCTGGGCTGGCGGGAACAGATGATCAAGACCTATACCGAGATCAACGACCGCCTGTTTGGCGAACTCGTCCACCCGATTTACGCCTATGGCAAGAGCGGCTATATCTACCGTAAACCGGAAGCCCAGGTCACCTACGGCGCCTTCCACGCGGCTTTCGTGGATTTCGTGGCCGGGATCGCGGCGGAGTGCGAGGCGCGGGGGATCCCCTTCACCTTCGTCCTGAATCCGAATAAGGAATCCGTTTATCCGGAATACCTGCCGGAGGGATATTGCTACGACCGGGCCTGGGCAGAGCGGCTCTGTGAAGAGCTGCGGGCCCGCGGCGTCAGCGTCGTGGATAATATTGTCACCCTGCAGGCGGCGCGCGCGGACGGGGAAGACGTATTTAACGTGAAATACGATGCCGGCCACTGGAACCACCTCGGCGCCTATTACGGGGTCAACGCCATCCTCACCGCGATGCAACAGCAGGGGGCGGACGTCCGGCTGAACGAAAAGACAGATTTCGTGATCCGGGAAGAACAGCAGACGAAGCTGCCGACCTCGGAATTCCCGATCGACGAGACCGTGACTGTCTATGAACTGCCGGAAGAAACGGACTGGCTGGAAAAAGAGATCGGGGAGAAGGTGCAGTTCGATCAGCGCTATCACACCTTCTATTACCGGTATAATCAGGAGCTGGCCGGTGGCCGGGAGACCGTGAACGGGGAACCCCCGGCCGGCGTCCCGCGAACGCTCTGTTTCCAGGGCAGTTATATGAACGTCTACGGCCATACCTTTATGGAAAACGCGCTGCCCGTCTACATCGGTGTGCACGCCTATAAGAATAGTTTGGATTACGATTACTATCTGGACACCTTCGCTCCGGATTACGTGATCTTCGAAGTAGCGGAATACGCGGTCGCTGAACGCTATTTCCCGCTTCTGACTCCCTGAGGGAAGAGCAGGCCCGAGGGAAATCCGGCCGACATCTTAAACGCATAAGCGAAAGGAGAAGCAAGCAATGAAAAAAGTATTATGGGATCTTTTGAATTCGGTTCCGGACTATCAGGAATTCTTAACGCTGGCGGAGATGGACGAAAGCTCCCGGGCGCTGGCTGCGGAATATCCGGACGTGGTGGAACTGTTCGAGCTCGGGAAATCCACGGAAGGCCGGACGATCCTGGGATTGAAAATCGGTGAGGGGAGCAAGAATGCTTTGATCTTCGGGTGCCCGCATCCCAATGAGCCGATCGGCACCATGATGCTGGAGCATTTCACGCGGGCGCTGGCCGAAAATGAAGAACTGCGGCAGACGCTCGATTATACCTTCTACGTGGTGAAATGCTGGGACGCGGACGGGTTCGTGCGCAACGAAGGCTGGCTGAAAGGCCCCTATACGATCACCAATTATTCCCGCCATTTTTACCGGCCGGTCAGCTATAAGCAGGTGGACTGGACCTTCCCGATCGACTATAAGGACTATCATTTCCACGATGTGATCTCCGAGACGCAGGGCATGAAGGACCTGATCGACCGCATCCGGCCGACTTTCACTTACGCGCTGCATAACGCCGGTTTTGGCGGCACTTTCTTCTACGTGACCGAAGACGTGCCGGCTATCTACGAATCGCTCTATGATGCCACCTACCGCCAGAGCATCCCGCTCCACCTGGGTGAGCCGGAAGCGCCGGAGATTCCGGTGCTGGCGCCGGCGGTCCTGCTCGCGGAAGGCATTGACAAGAGCTATGATTTCCTGGAGAAATTCGGGGCGGAGGATATCTGCTCGATCCTCCAGTCCGGCACCTGCAGCGACGACTATTCGCGCCGCAACTACGGCACTTTCACCTTCCTGACCGAGCTCCCGTATTTCTACGATCCGCGCATCGGCGATCAAAGCGATTCCGACCGCATCCGCGGGGACGTGATCATCGAGCAGCTGGATTGGAATAAGGAATCGCGCGCCTTCCTGCGCGAACTGGTCACGGCTGCCGAACCCTATATGGATCCGGATGACGTCTATCTGCTGAATCTGAAGGAAGCCCTGATCGAGGGCGTCGACGACGCCGAACGCAAGATGGCCGCGGAGGATCCGGAATACCGGCGCCTGGCGACGAAGGCGGAATGCTTCGACACTCTGGAAGTCATGAAATTCTACAGCCTCCTTTCCCTCGGTATGCTGGTCCGCATGCACGAGGACGCGTTGAAAAAAGATGATCTTCCCGCGGAAGGCAGGAAGATCCTGGCCGCCGGCCTGGCCCGCGCCAAAGCCGCCTGGCAGGAACTCGCGTACAAACTGGAAGCGAAGATGGATTACGAGGTCATTCCCATCCGCACCCTGGTCAATATCCAGCTCGAAGCCGGCCTGAAGGCGATGACCTATATCCACGACCGGTAGAGATCGCATTTTGGAGGGCTCCCCAACCAGGAGCCCTTTTTCTTTTTTACGAATTAAAGCTTTCATCTCGATAGTAAAAGGTTTCGTCACCGGTTCCAATCAACCACGGCAGCCTCCGTTCTCGGCTGAGGACACGATTTTGCTCTTCTGATCCAAAATGACACCAAATTGAAGATGTTTCCTGATTTTGTGTCCTCAACCTTCTTGAAATCGGCAAAATGGGGAAGTTTGAGGACACGATTTTTCCTTTCTGACCGAAAAGTGGACTAAATCGAAGAACATTTCTAATTTCGTGTCCTCGCCTGTTCCCAGCCAATTTGCGGCAGTCACCGGATAGTTTCCAACCGACCGTAGCAGTAACCGGATAGTCCCAGCTATCCGGTTACGGTTTCTCTTGGGGAAGGATTGATTTCCACGTTGCTGTTTATTTAAGTCTATTGACCATTGCTGTACCGTTGTTGACGCAGAATAAGCTAAGGGTGGGCCGCCACATAGGGCGCGATGATGGCCGGCATAGCTTGAACAGCCTGCTGCGTATAGTGTATGATGGAACAAAGCGGAGGGGAGATACCACTATGAAACAAAGCCTGGAAGAACGGAATCAAAAGATCATCGCCGCCGTCTTGGAAAAGGAAAGACGGCTTTGTCCCGGCGCGGTAGATCTGATCGGGATCAGCGGTTCTTTCGCGCGCGGTGACTATTATGATCATTCCGATCTGGATCTGTTGATCCTGATCCACGATGAGCGCGGCAAACAGTTGGCGACGGCGTTCATTCAGGAGGACTTGCAGGTCGGGCACGATCTTTACTGTACCATGTGGGCGGATCTGGAAAGGCTGGCGGCTTATCATAACCCGCATCTGGCCAAGCTGATGGGATCCCGGATCGTTTACGCGGCCGCTCCCAGCTATGAAGAACGCCTGGAAACACTGCGGGACCGGGTCCGGAAAATCGTGACTTCGGCCTTCGCGCGGACGGATTACGAAAAAGCCGCCCGCGAACTGGCGCGCGCCCGGCAGCAGTCCGTCCTGGCTCGGGATGCCGGCGATCTGGCGGTGGCGCGCAAGAGCGCCGGGAGATGCATCTATTGTCTGGAAAATGCTTTGATGCTGCTGAACAAGGCCTATTTCCGGCGCGGCGTGAAAGCTTGTTATGAGGAACTCATGGCTTTAGCCCAACGACCGGCAGCCTTGGATCAGCTGCTTGAAGCCGTAGTTGCCGCCACATCCTGGGAAGCTTTACAGGATAGTCTATCGACCCTGCTGGCGGAGACAGAGCAGGTATTCTGCCAGATCGAGGATGCGTTGCCATCGGTTGAGGCGGAAGAAAAGCCGCCAGCCGCAGCAGCAGGGCAGCAAGGCTGCGAAGCAGTGAATCATCAAGAAACAGTGGCAACCGGACAGCCGGCCGGCGGGGCAGTGAAACAGCTAGCCACTGCTACCGATAGCCAGTCTGCCGTTGGCAACCAGCCGGCGGGCAGCGTCCTGACGGGCACTTATGAAGAGATGTTCTCCAATTGGCGAAATAAAATGCGTCTGGCAGCAACGACGGGAAACCGGCATCTCGCCTTTATGAGCCTGATCAGCTTTGATGCCATGTTGGAGGAGCTGCGCGGTGAAGAGGCAGTGGCTGATATGAGAAACACGGATGGCGCACCGCTAACCCTGCCGGGTAGTGAACAAGCCTTGGGGATCTACGATCCGAAAGACCTGGGGGCGACGGCTGATCACTTTGACGCGCTTTTGGAGGAATACCGGCGGATCTGCACGTCGGCCGGTGTAAGACTCCAGATCTATCCCGACGTCGACGCATTTATCAGTGCGTATGTTGGCGGGTGATGATGTGACGGCAAGAAGATAGCCAAAAGTGGACCGCGTTGCCGCGCGGCTAAAGTGCCCGAAAATGTTGCGGTTCACATTTGGCAAAAAAAGCAAAAATAGGAACCCTTTTGGCAAAAAACAAGACTAAAGGGAACCGCGTCGCCGGACGGGAGCGTTCCCTTTGCACGCTGGCCAGAGAATATAGTATGATGAGATCAGCGCCAGACCGGCAGGCGGGGACCTGCCGGCATGACCGGCAGCATAGAGGATAGAAAGCAAGATGAAAAAAGTTCGTATCAAGGTAATGAAAATGGCATGCTATCGGGATCTCATGGAGCAGTACGAGAATCCGATCGAACATGCCTGTGAGATGAAACTAGGACAAACATTCATCGCCAACGGCTGGGAAAGACCGGCCGGATTCTGCGAAAGTGCCTGGGAAAGCATTTCGCTTTTCGTCATGACGCTGGCGCATGGCGGCGAAAATTTCTATGACGGGTGGATGAAGAATCCGAAGTCGGCGATGATCTCCTGCAACGACGGGTTCCGGCCGGTGAGCTTCCTGTTGGAAACCATGGAAGAAGAGGCCGGGCAATAGGAGAGTCGTCATCAGGAAGGTAGGAAAGCAGTCAACAGAAAAGGCGGAAGAGTATGGACGCTCAGAAACAGAAACGCTTTGATGAGATGACCGCTTTGTTCGCGGCATGTGAAGGCAATTATGTAAAGGAAGAAGAGGCTTTGCCCGGGTGCGCGGGCTTAGTCATGTTTGAGGCGCCTCTCTTTGGGGCGGCGTCCGCGGATGATCCGCTGTTTCGGACCTTCCGGGAGCCGCAAATCATCGGTCCGCCCTTTATGACGCCGCGCGAATGGCTGCCGGCGGCGGAGACCGTGCTGTCCTTCTTCCTGCCGTTTACGGAAGAAGTGCGCAAGTCCAACCGGGGCAATTACGAGAACGCGTCCAATGAATGGCTGCACGCGCGCATCGAGGGCCAGGCTTTTCTCAACCGCTATACCGAAACGCTGAAGAACTGGTTTGCCGCGCAGGGAATCGAAGCCTGCGTACCGGCGACCGATCCGCGCTTCTCCACCTTGCGGACGGAGCATCAAAGCGGCGGCGCGGATGAAGACGTCCATTATGGCAGCGCCTGGTCGGAGCGGCACGCCGCTTATGTGGCCGGGCTCGGCACCTTTGGCATTTCCCGGGGCCTGATCACCCGGAAGGGAATGGCCGGTCGCTATGGCAGCATCCTCATCTCGGAAAAGCTGGCGCCGGACGACAGGCCGTATAGCGGTATCTATGATTACTGCATTCGCTGTGGCGCCTGTATCCGGCATTGCCCGGCGGAGGCGATCAGCCTCGCGGAAGGGAAAGATCAAAGGCTTTGTTCGGCCTTTGTGCATGCTTCCCGGGAACGGTACCGGCCGCGCTACGGTTGTGGGAAGTGCCAGGTCGGCGTGCCCTGTGAAGCGCGCAATCCGGCGGAGCTTAGCAAACGCCGGTGAAACCGGGCGTTGATATGCAGTTATTGCAGAACTGGAATCGGGAAAGGAAGAGATTATGAAACGTTTGGATGCCAGCAAACCTTTTTATGCCTTCTCGTCGGAACTGGCGCCGGCACTCACCGTCGCGGCGGGAGAATCCTTTGTCCTGGAAACGATGGATTGCTATGGCGGGCAGCTGAAATCGCCGGAAGATACCTTGGACCGGATGAACTGGGCGACGACCAATCCGGCGACCGGACCGGTTTACGTGGAAGGGATCAAAGCGGGTGACGTCATCCGGGTTCAAATCGAAGATCTGAAACTCACCGGGAATTCGGTCATGTTTACGCGGCCGGGATCCGGTAAGGTGAAAGGGATCGTGACGCCGGAGACCAGCATTCTGGAAGTGGTTGACGATAGGCTCCGGGTGTCGACGGCCTGCGGGGAATTATCTCTGCCGGTGAAACCGATGATCGGCGTGATCGGCGTCGCGCCGGTGGAAGGCGCCTGTTCCAACGCGGTACCGGATGCGCACGGCGGCAATATGGATTGCAAGCTGATCGGCGCCGGGACGACGCTTTATCTCACCGCCAATCACGAGGGGGCGCTCTTCGGTTGCGGGGACGTACATGCCCGGATGGGCGACGGGGAAGTGGTGATCTGTGGCGCCGAAACACCGGCGGTAGTGCAGTTCTCCATCGAGCGGGAAGAAAACCTGAAGCTGAAGACGCCCTTCCTGGTGACGGACGATCTTTACGTCGCGATCGCGTCCTCCAAAGATCTGGAAGAAGCTTACCAGATGGCGATCGACCATATGTTTTACTTCCTTAAGGAGAACACCGCTCTTTCCGACGGTGATATCGGCCGGCTGATGAGTCTGGTCGGAGATCTGAAATTCTGCCAGGTCGTCGATCCGCAGTATTCGGTCCGTTTCGAATTCCCCCGGCATCTTTTGGATTAGGGGTGGCGATGCGGCCAAGACGGGCACTGAAAAACTCAAGCGTGGCTTGAGTTTTTGATTGTATGTTCAATCGGCGCTCGCTACAATAATGGGGGCAGGCCCCTTATCCTAAGCATGTAAGGAGAAACGTGTGAAAGAAAGGAGGCCGGTCATGATCAAAGGGACATTTTGGATCAATAACGCGCAGGATGGGAGAACATCAATCGGGATAGAGGACTATGACGTGGAGATGTTCGACGGCATAGACTATGAGATGATCTACACCTTGGACGCGGAGAACCTGCGGAAGTTCGCGGGGAAGCTGGCGGAGACCCACCAGGGGCCGCTGGAGCAGATGATCCGGGAAGAATTCGGGAGCCACCTCGATCGCCAGAGCATCAGCCTGTGGATGGAGGAGCGGGGGATCCGCTATGAATTCTTCTCCTGGCTGTCCTGAGCCGGATTGTTGGAAGGGAGGCTTGAGCATGAGCATCGGTACGAATATCAAAGCGCTGCGGGAAGGAAAGCGGCTGACCCAGGAGCAGTTGGCGGAAAAACTGGGCGTGACCTTCCAGGCGGTATCGGCCTGGGAGCGGGATGCCTATAAGCCGGATACTGACAACGTGATCGGACTGGCGGCGGCATTGGATGTCTCCGTATCGGCGATCCTGGAAGAAAAGCCGGGAACGTTCAAGATGAAGGATGCCATCTATGACTGGACGCATATGAAGACCTATCTCAAGACCTGCGCCCGGAATTATAAGCTGCCCCAGACGCTGCGAGCGGTCGATTTCGCGGAAGAAGCGCATAAGGGCGTATCGCGGAAACGATCCGCCGTACCCTATATCTATCATCCCTACAGCCTGGCCTGCCATGCCTTAGCGCTGGATATCCGGGATGACGCTTTGCTCGCGGCCTGCCTGCTGCACGACGTCGTAGAGGATTGTCCGGGAATCGGGCTGAAAGACCTGCCAACTGGCGAAGAGGCTAGGGAGATCGTACGCCTGGTGACGCATGCCGATACAACGGACGAGAACCGGGATGAGGTGATGCGCGCCTATTACCGGGAGATGCGGGCAAACCCGAAAGCGGTGCTGGTAAAATGCCTGGACCGTTGCCACAATCTCTCCACCATGGCCGGCGGTCTCAGCCGGGAGCGGATCTTCCGCATGATCAGCGAAACGGAAACCTATTATCCGGCGCTGCTGCAGGTGTTGAAGGATACGCTGGAATACAACAACGCATACTGGCTCCTGAAATACCAGATCGAGAGCATGCTGGACATCTATAAGAGATTGCTGTAGGAGGACTTTAGCCGGTGTCCCTTGAACGCGCCGCGGAAATGGTGTATGATGCAATCCTATCGATATGAATGAAAAGATCCGAAAGGGGATTTAAAAACACCATGCTTGTTGACCGTTTTCCATGGCTGCTGCAGCCGACGCTGCTCACGATCATCATACGCACGATCCTGGTCCTCATATGTGCCGGCATCATCGGTATTGACCGGGACGTCCACGGCGCGCCGGCCGGTTTCCGGACGCACATCCTGGTATGCCTTGGGGCGATGCTCGCGATGACCACTGGGCAGTTCACCTCCATCTATTACGGAACGGTCGACCCGACCCGTATCGGGGCCCAGGTCATCTCCGGCATTGGCTTCCTGGGGGCCGGCTCGATCATCATTACCCGGGATAAGCACGTTTCCGGCCTGACTACGGCAGCCGGATTGTGGGCGTCCGCGGCCCTGGGCCTCGCCATCGGTATCGGCTATTACGAAGGCGCCGTGATCGGCTGCATCGCGATCTTCTTTACCGAACACATGCTGCGTCGTTTCTCCAAGGCGATCAAGCCGGCGCCGGAACCGCAGCCGTCCGCCCCGGAAGAGAACGATTATATCCCGGAATAGCAGGACGCTGTATCGGGACGCTGGACCGGGACGCGGTATTTAGAAAATCAAATCCGGTGCTATTTCGCTTTTTATGACAAAATAGCACCGGATTTTTACTTGAAAGCATTGCTATTTTGATT
>JAFRYQ010000050.1 GCA_017437565.1 Bacillota bacterium | reverse complement strand
CAAGGAGATCGTGATCGACGGCCATCATCTGACGTTGGAGGAACTGGTCGCGGTAGCCCGGTTCGGAGCCGCGGTCCGGATCGGGGAAGAGGCTATGGAGGCGATGAAACGCTCCCGGGAGCTGACAGAGAAGATCGCGGCCGAGCGCCGCGTCGCTTACGGGATCACGACCGGCTTCGGCGATTTCGCCACCGTGGCCGTACCGGAAGAACTGTCCAATAAGCTTTCGACCAATCTGATCCTCAGTCACAGCACGGCAACCGGTGATCCGTATACCGTCGAACAGGTGCGCGGTATGATGCTGTTGCGCGCGAACGCGCTCTGTGTCGGGATAAGCGGTGTCCGGCCGGTCATCGTCGAGATGTTGTGCGCGATGCTGAATCAAGGGGTAACGCCTTATATTCCGCAAAAAGGTTCTTTAGGCGCTTCCGGGGACTTAGCGCCGCTCTCCCATATGGGCCTGGTCCTGCTCGGCCGCGGCGAAGCCTGGTATGAAGGGGAACGGCTAAGCGGTGCGGAAGCGATGCAGAAAGCCGGGATCCCGACTCTCGATACCCTGGTCTGTAAAGAGGGCCTGGGCATTACCAACGGCACCTGCGCCATGACCTCCGTCGGCGCGCTGCACCTCTATGACGCCATGGAAGCCGCCCGCCTGGCCGACCTCATCAGCGCCATGACCTTCGTCGCTTTGACCGGACAGCTCAGTCCGTTCCAGGAACGCATGCATTTGGTACGGGGCCACCGCGGACAGATCCTGGTAGCCCGGAATATGCGTCTTCTGACTGCGGACAGTGATATCGTTAAGGCCAGCCAGGGCCTGCGCGTACAGGACGCTTACAGCCTGCGCTGCATTCCCCAGGTGCACGGAGCCGTCCGGGACGCGCTGGAATTTGTGAAGGAAAAGGTAGATATCGAACTGAACGCGGTCACCGATAATCCGCTGATCTTTCCGGAAGATGAAGCCGTCATCTCCGGCGGCAATTTCCACGGAGAGCCGATGGCTTTGCCCTTTGATTTTCTCGGCATTGCCTGCGCGGAACTGGCAAGTATCTCCGAAAGGAGGCTGGAGCGCATGGTAAACGCGCAACTGAGCAACGGCCTGCCGCCCTTCCTGACCATCGATGGCGGGATCAACAGCGGTTTCATGATCGTCCAGTATACGGCGGCCTCCATGGTATCGGAGAATAAAGTGCTGGCCCATCCGGCTTCGGTAGACAGTATTCCTTCTTCAGCCAACCAGGAAGATTTTGTCTCCATGGGCACCACGGCTGCCCGCAAGGCCGGACAAATTCTGGAAAACACGCGCTCAGTCCTCGCCTATGAGCTCCTGACGGCCTGTCAGGCGCTGGATCTCAGAATGCGCGGCCGGGAATATGACTCAATGCCACCGGTCGTGGAAGCGGCATATGAGCGGGTACGGCGTGACGTTAATTTCATGGAAGCAGACCGCGAGATCCGTAAGGATATATCAATCGTTGAAAAGTTGGTTCGCAGCGGTGAACTGTCCGCGCTGCTTACCGACATGCTGCCGGATTTCCGGTAAAGAGGAGGATAGGAAATGAGAGAAGAACCGATAATCGTCAGACTCGACGATGAACTGCCGGAATATCCGGAATTCGTGCCCGGCAAAAGGCGCGCGCCACACCGTAAAGCGAACCTTTCCGAAGCGGATAAGATCCTCG
Organism: Bacillota bacterium; assembly: GCA_017437565.1. Lineage (GTDB taxonomy): Bacteria > Bacillota > Clostridia > Peptostreptococcales > Anaerovoracaceae > Eubacterium_B. The sequence goes on along the minus strand of JAFRYQ010000050.1, from coordinate 32,418 downwards.
CCGTGAAAAACGCCCTGCGTTATATCCCAGCGCAGCACCACGCCCAAATGGCGCAGGAATTCGCGCAGGAACTGGAAGAACATGGCCGCATCTACGGTTACCGTTTCCGGCCGGCCGGAGCCATCAAAGGCCGTCCGATCGATACCTATAAAGGGAAAATTACGGAAGCGAAAGCTTTCCAGGTCATGATCGACAACAATCTGGACTTTGACGTCGCACTCTATCCCTATGAACTCGTCACTTATGGCGAGACCGGCCAGGTCTGCCAGAACTGGATGCAATACCGCCTGATCAAAAAATACCTGGAGATCATGACGGATGAACAGACCCTGGTCGTCATGAGCGGCCACCCGCTGGGCCTTTTCCATTCCCATAAACTGGCGCCGCGCTGTATCATCACCAATGGCCTCATGGTCGGCGGGTTTGATGACCAGGCCAATTTCAACCGCGCTGCCGCGCTCGGAGTCGCGAATTACGGACAGATGACCGCCGGCGGCTGGATGTATATAGGGCCGCAGGGCATCGTGCACGGAACGTTTAACACGCTGCTGAACGCCGGCCGCCTGAAACTCGGGATCCCTGCCGACGGCAATCTCGCCGGACGGCTCTTCGTATCCGCCGGTCTGGGCGGCATGAGCGGTGCCCAGGGCAAGGCGGCGGAAATCGCCGGTGCCGTCGCCATCATCGCCGAAGTCGACGATTCCCGTATTGAGACCCGTTATACACAAGGTTGGGTCAGTCGTACAAGTGACGATCTGGAAGAAGTCCTGGCCATCGCCCGGGAGAAGCTGGCAGCCCGGGAAGCCTGCGCCATCGCCTATCACGGCAATATTGTCGACCTGTTGGAATTCCTCTATGAGAAAGACGTGCACGTCGATCTCATGAGCGACCAGACCTCCTGCCACGCGCCTTATGAGGGCGGATATTGCCCGCAGGGACTGACCTTTGCGGAACGCACGGAGCTTCTGGACCGGGATCCGGCTGCTTTCCGGACCTTGGTCGACCGCAGCCTGCGCGTTCATTTCGGACTGATCAAAAAGTTCTCGGAAAGGGGAACCTATTTCTTCGATTACGGGAACAGTTTCCTGAAGGCCGTCTTTGACGCCGGGGTGACAGAAGTCTGCCGCAACGGTCACAACGATCTGGATGGTTTCGTTTTCCCGTCCTATGTGGAAGATATCCTGGGTCCGCAGCTTTTTGATTTTGGCTACGGGCCGTTCCGCTGGTGCTGTTTGTCCGGCAAAGCCGAAGACCTGGCTAAGACCGATCAGGCAGCAGCCGAATATATCGCCGCGCACAACCGCCGTTACCAGGATTACGATAATTACGTCTGGGTCCGCGATGCCGGCAAGAATAAGCTGGTCGTCGGCACCCAGTGCCGCATCCTCTACCAGGACGCGATGGGGCGCATGAACATCGCCCTGAAATTCAACGAGATGGTGAGGAAAGGACAGATCGGACCGGTCATGCTGGGCCGCGACCATCACGATACCGGCGGGACGGATTCACCTTTCCGCGAGACGTCCAATATCAAGGACGGCTCCAATATCATGGCCGATATGGCGACGCAGTGCTATGCCGGCAATGCCGCGCGCGGGATGAGCCTGATCGCCTTGCATAACGGCGGCGGTACGGGCATTGGCCGCGCGATCAACGGCGGTTTCGGTATGGTGTTGGACGGTTCCGAGCGGGTCGATACCATCCTGCGGATGTCGATGCCCTGGGACACCATGGTCGGCGTCGCCCGCCGGGCCTGGGCCAGAAATGAGAACGCGATTACCGTAGCCCGCGAATATAATGAGCTTTATGCCGGCCAGGATCTGATCACGATCCCGGAGCTCGCTGACGATGAGGTGATCCGTAAGGCTTTCGACGAGATCAAAGCGTAGGATAAGGAGGCGGAAACATGGTAGGGGAGAAACGCATCATTATAAAGAATATCGGTATGCTGGCGACGCCGGAAGGCGGTACGGCTCATGCCGGTGACGCCCAAGGGAAGATTCGGATCCTGAAAGACGCCTGGCTGGTCATCGATGGCGAACGGATCACGGCTTTTGGCGAACAGGAGAAAGAAGGGCTTCCGGCCTGGATCGACTGCTTTGACGCTGAAATCATCGACGCTGGGAACCGGCTGGTTACGCCGGGGCTCGTGGACGCGCATACGCATCTCATCTTCGGCGGCTTCCGGCAGCACGAGCTGGAATTAAAACTGAAAGGCGCTTCTTATCTCGATATACTGGCAGCCGGTGGCGGCATCCTGTCGACAGTACGCGCCACGCGTCAGGCGGATCTCGGGGAACTCACGGAGAAAGCCCTCGATGAACTGGCCGTGATGTTCGCGCACGGAACGACGACTTGCGAAGCGAAATCCGGCTACGGACTGGACCGGACGACGGAATTAAAGCAGCTGGCAGCGATCCAGCAGGCGGATGCCAAGAGCCCGGTCGATCTTGTACCGACTTTCATGGGCGCGCATGCCTTGCCGGAAGAATATAAAGAGAAGCGGGATGCCTATCTGGATTTCCTCTGTACGGAAATGATCCCTTACGTAGCGGGAAAGAAACTGGCGAAATACTGCGACGTATTCTGTGAGGACAGCGTCTTTACCGCCGAAGAGTCCAGACGGATCCTGCAAACTGCCAGAGAGAACGGTTTAGGCACCAAGATTCATGCCGATGAGATCTGTTCCATCGGCGGTACCGGCGTGGCGGCGGACGTCGGCGCGGTTTCCGCGGAGCATCTGATCCGCTGTACGGAGGAGGGCATCCAAGATCTGGCGAGAGGTGGCGTCATCGCCTGTCTGCTGCCGGCTACCAGTCTTTATCTCGGCGCCGATTACGCGCCGGCCAGGGATATGATCTCTGCCGGAGTCCCGGTGGCGCTGGCCAGCGATTACAATCCCGGTTCCTGTCCCTCCGCGAATTTGCAACTGGTGATCAATCTCGGTTGCCTGAAATACCGGATGACGCCGGAAGAAGTGTTGACCGCAGTCACTTTAAACGGCGCGGCGGCAGTGGGCAAAGCGCAGGAGATCGGCTCGCTCGATCCCGGAAAACAGGCTGACGTCCTTATTTGGGATGCCCCGGACCTGAATTATATCTGTTACCGCATGGGACGGAATCTGGTGCGTACCGTCATCAAGAAAGGAAAGATCTATGACTAAGATCGTCGAATGCATTCCGAATTTCAGCGTCAGCCGCGAGCAGGATCCCGCGACTTTTAACAAGCTCGTCCGTTGCGCGGAGAGCGTGCCGGGGTGTACGCTCCTGGATGCACAGTCGGACGGGAATCACAACCGCTGCGTTTTTACCCTGGTCGGCAAGCCGCAGCAGGTGGCGGAAGCAGCGTTCCAACTCTGTAAACTGGCTGCCGAGAACATCGATATGCGTAAGCACAAGGGGCAACACCCGCGCATGGGCGCAACGGACGTCATTCCTTTCGTGCCGACCTTAAACATGACGGTTGCAGAAGCGGTAGACCTTTCCAAAGCCGTGGCGCAGCGCATCTGGACGGAACTGGCGATTCCCTGTTTCCTCTATGAAGACGCCGCGAGCGGTCCCGACCGCGTGAATCTCGCTGCCATCCGTAAAGGCCAGTTTGAAGGTATGCCGGAAAAACTCCGTCAGGAGGAGTGGGCTCCCGATTACGGGAACCGTGAGATCCATCCGACGGCGGGCGTAACGGCAGTCGGGGCCCGTATGCCGCTTGTCGCGTTTAACGTGAATCTCGGCACGGCAGACCTGGCCGTCGCCGACCGGATCGCCCGTGCCATCCGGGGTTCATCCGGCGGTTTCCGCTATTGCAAAGCGATCGGGGTCAAGCTGGAAGAACGCGGAATTGTGCAGGTTTCCATGAATATGGTAAACTATCAGAAGACGCCTCTCTATTACGCTTACGAGATGATCAAAACGCTGGCAAGCCGTTATGGCGTGCCCGTCGTCGGCAGTGAGATCGTCGGGCTTTTGCCTGCGGAAGCTATGATCGACTGCGCTGCTTATTATCTGCGCGTAGAAGATTTCGACTGCAAAAACCAGGTGATGGAATACCACCTGATCACAGAATAAAAGGAGATCGCATGAACGAAAATAAGAGCTTCGCCGTCATGACGACGAAAGAATTCGCGGCCAGCCTGGCATCCGACGCGCCGGCGCCGGGCGGTGGTTCGGCAGCGGCTTTGATCGGCGCCTACGGAGCGGCTTTGACGACGATGGTCGGGCAACTTTCCCAACGCGAAACCGGGACCGAAGCTTTGATGGAAGAGCTGTTCACGGCTGCCGATCGCGATACGGAAGCCTTCCTGCAGGTGGCGGCGGCTTTCGCGATGCCCAAGCAGACGGAGGCAGAGAAACTTAACCGTTCCTCCGCGATCCAGGCCGGCCTGCGCACCTGTACGGAGTCGCCGCTCGCGGTGATGGAAAAAGCCCTGCAGGCACTGCGGCAGATGGAAGAACTGGAGCGCGCTTACAATACCAACGCGGCCAGTGATCTGGGCGTGGCGGTGCTGGCAGCGCAGACCGCCCTGAAGGGAGCCTGGCTGAACGTCCTGATCAACGTGGCCAGCCTTAAAGACCGGCAGCAGGCGGCTCTCTATCGGGAGAGGGGCCAACAGCTGCTGGCTGCGGGTGAACAATTGGCAGCAGAGCTTTACGAGCGCATCCTGAAAGCCATCGAGGCCTGAGATGTCCGTATATATAAGCAAAGAAGAACGCTTCCACCTGCCGGAGTGGATCATCCGGGTGACGGCCGGCAGCGGCGGGGAAGCATTTCTGATCGACGGTGGGGGACAGGCAGTCCTTTACGATACGGGCATGGCCTTCTGCCACGCCGGTCTCATCCGCCATATCGAGGAAGCTCTCGACCGATGTGGTTATGAGGCACCTTCCGGCGTATTTCTCTCGCATACGCATTATGACCATATCGGCGCGCTGCCCTACGTTCTGGAACGCTGGCCGGACTTGACCGTTTACGGAGCGGCAAAAGCTGCTGCCGTCTTCGCGAGTACAGGCGCTCTCGCCACGATGAAACGTCTCGGCCGGATCGCGCGGGATCTTTACGGAACGCCGGAAGAACGGCAGGGAGAGATCCGTACGTCCGGGTTCCGGCTCGATCACGCCCTGGTGGACGGGGAAGAGATCCCCATCGGCACCCGGCGTATACGGGCGGTTTTTACACCCGGCCATACCGACTGCAGTATGAGCTATCTGCTGCTGCCGGAGCGGACGCTCTTTTTGTCGGAGAGTCTCGGCGTTCCCACGGCGACGGGCGGTATTGAACCGGCGATGCTGAAAAGCCTCGACCAATGCCTCGCCTCAGCCGAAAAATGCCGGGAATTACAGGCGGAGGATCTGGTCTTCCTGCATTTCGGGCGCTTGCCAAAAGAACAGCAGAGTACCTATTTTGACCGTTTCCGGGCGGCTTGCCTGGCGGAACGGGACATGGTCTTAGCCGCTTACCGGGAAGGCTGCAGCCGGGAAGAGATCTTGCGCCGGTTCACGGAAATGTATTGGAACGAAAAAAGAGGACGGCACCAGCCGCTGGAAGCGTTCCAGGCGAATGCCGTCCCCATTATCGAGCAGTTGATCCGTAATGCTTAACGGGCCTTTACGATCAATTCATTGATCAACCGGCTGAAGGCGACCGGATCGTCGATCGGCTGGCCGCTGATGAGCAGCGCCTGATCGTAGAGCAGGGAAGCGAGCGTCTTCACTTTTTCTTTTCCTTCTTCTCCGGCAGCGAAAGCTTCCCGGAGCACGCCGAGCACTTCATGATCCGGGTTCAGTTCCAGGACGCGTTCCGCGCGGAAGCCCTGATCGAAAGGCATCTGTTGGAATACCTTCTCCATTTCCAGGGAAATGCCGCCTTTGGTCGTCAGGCAGACAGCGGAAGCAGTGAGGCGCGGAGAAAGTTTTACTTCGGAAACCTTACCGGTGAGGATCTCCCGCAGATAGGCGAGGAGGTCCTTATTTTCCTCTTCCGCCTGGGCAATGCGGGCGCGTTCTTCTTCGGTCTCGCTCTCGCTCATCTCTTCGGCTGAAACGGAGCGGAAAGGCTTCTCTTTATAGTTCATCAGCATCTGCAATACGAATTCATCCACTTCATCGGTCAGATAGAGGATTTCATATCCTTTTGCTTTTACGTATTCCGTCTGAGGCAGCAGGTCGATTTTATCGACCGACTCACCGGCCGCGTAATAGATGCAGGTTTGATCTTCTTTCATGCGGCTCACGTATTCGGCGAAAGTGACCGGTTTCTTCTCCGTGGAAGACCAGAACAGCACCAGATCCTGCAACACGTCGCGGTTAGCGCCGAAATTCTCATAAAGGCCGACTTTCATCTGTTTGCCGAATTCCGCGAAGAATTTCTCATATCCTTCACGGTCGTCTTTCAGCCAGCTTTCCAGATCACGCCGGATCTTCTTTTCCACGTTCTTAGCGATGTTCTTCAGCTGGCGGTCCTGCTGCAGGGTCTCCCGTGAGATGTTCAGGGACAGATCCTGGCTGTCGACCAGGCCCTTCACAAAGCTGAAATAATCCGGGATCAGGTCCGGGCATTTTTCCATGATCATGACGCCGGAACTGTAAAGGGACAGGCCTTTTTCATAGTCTTTGCTGTAATAATCGAAGGGAGTGTGCGAAGGAATGAAGAGCAGGGCGGTAAAGCTGGAAACGCCTTCCACACTGGTGCGGATCACGCGGGCAGGATCCAGGTAATCACCGCATTTCGCCTTATAGTATTCATTATATTCTTCCGGCTTGACCTTGCTCTTTTGACGTTTCCAGATCGGTTCCATCGCGTTCAGGGTCTCATCAGCCAGGCGGATCGGATAGTGGATATAATCGGAGTATTTCTTGACCAGCGCCTTCAAGGTATAGGGATCGAGATAGGTGGAGTATTCATCTTCCCCGCTGTCTTCCTTCAGATGCAGGACGACTTCGGTACCGGTCTCGTCCTGGATCGCTTCTTCGATGGTATAGCCGTCAGCACCGCGGGACTGCCAACGGTAGGCCTGATCGGAACCGTAAGCCCGGCTGGTGACGGTCACCAGATCCGCGACCATGAAAGCGGAGTAGAAGCCAACGCCGAACTGGCCGATGATATCGATGGTTTTCGCCGCTTTGGCCCCGGCCGCTTCTTCCGCGGACTCGCTTCCTGCCTGTTCCTGCTTAAAGAGTTGGGAACCGCTCCTGGCGATGGTGCCGAGATTGCTCTCCAGTTCTTCCATCGTCATGCCGATGCCATGATCACGGATGGTCAGGGTGCGCAGGTCCTTATCCGGGATCAGATCGATCACGAAATCATTTTTGCGGACTCCGGCAACTCCGGATTGCAGATAGCGGTAATACAGTTTGTCGGACGCGTCGCTCGCGTTGCTGATCAGTTCCCGCAGAAAGATGTCTTTATGCGTATAGATCGAGTTGATCATAAGGTCAAGCAGCTTCTTGGACTCTGCTTTAAATTGTTTCTTTGCCATATCATACCTCCAAATTATTAGCACTCATAAACGATGAGTGCTAAACTACCTATAATGTACCACCATGAACGAGAATTGTAAACACTTCGTAAGAATCTTTTTCGTTTCAGACTGGGTGAAAATGTGATAAGATACCCCTATGAAAAGACTGATGCAACGAATAAAAACTTATATGAGGCCGGAGAACGTCATCATCCTCCTCATTTCCCTGGCTATCGCGTTACTGGCGATCGTTTTGTCGTATAATTTTACTCAGAAGAGGCTCAACCGTTACGACGGGCTTCCGGATACGGATAGTGGGTTTCCCATGCGCGCCTATGACTGGGATAATCTCTTCCAGGATGAATTCAATTTCCGCAGCTATGAAGACGACGCATTTACCGCACGTCGCGGGATCGACGTCTCGGAACACCAGGGAGAGATCGACTGGAGTCAGGTCAAAGAGTCCGGCGTTGAATTCGCCTATCTGCGCCTCGGTTACCGGTCCTATCAGCTCGGCGGCCTGCACCTGGATACGCGTTTTGAGGAATATGCCGCCGGCCTGAAAGAAAACGACATTGATCTCGGTGTCTATTTCTTCTCTCAGGCGGTCACGGTAGAAGAGGCCAAGGAAGAAGCGCAGTTCGTTCTGGACCATCTGCACGGGTTAAAAGTAAAGATGCCGATCGCCTTTGACATGGAAGCGGTCGTCGAGGGCGAGGAGAACCGCATTAAAGATCTGAGCATGGAGGAGAAGACCGTGATCGCCGACGCGTTCTGTACGATCCTGGAGAATCACGGTTACGAGACCTGTATCTACGGAAACCCGTACTGGATCTATGAAAACCTGAATCTCTCGCTGCTGACCCATCGCCATCTCTGGCTGGCTCATTACGTGCAGCGCACCTCTTTCCCTTATGACTTCCGGCTCTGGCAGTATACGGAAGGCGGCATCGTCGGCGGTATCAGCAACCCGGTCGACCTGGATATCCAGTTCCTGCCCAAACAAAACGGTTAAAACGGAAATCAAAACGTGGAAGATCAGATTAAAGAAGATTGATAAAGAAAGGAAGCGTTTAAGTCATGAAACTGAAAGAACTCTTTAACGAGAAAAAGACGGTTTTCTCTTTTGAGATTTTTCCGCCGAAACGGAACGATCCGGTCGATACGGTGTTCAAGACGCTGGATGCCCTGAAGGACCTGGAACCGGATTTTATCAGCGTGACTTACGGAGCCGGCGGCAGCCTGAAGGATCACATCACGGCCGCGATCGCCAGTGCCATTAAGAACCATTACGGGTTGGAAGCAGCTGCGCATCTCACCTGCGTCAATTCGACCCGGGAGGACGTCGATGAAGCTTTGCGTCAGCTTTACGTTCTTGGGGTGGAGAACATCCTGGCGCTGCGCGGCGACCCGGTGGAAGGGCAGGAACCCTGCAAGGATTTCCTGCATGCCAGCGATATGGTACAGTATATTAAAGCCAGCGGTATGGATTTCGGCATTTCCGGAGCCTGTTATCCGGAAGGGCATCCGGCCAGCGCCAGTCTGGATGAAGATATTGCCAACTTGAAGATCAAAGTTGACGCCGGCGTCGAGCATCTGGTCTCACAGCTCTTCTTTGACAATGAGATCTTCTACCGCTTCCTGGATAAAACGCAAGCCGCGGGCATCAACGTGCCGATCGAAGCCGGTATCATGCCTGTCATCAATAAGAAACAGATCGAGCGCATGGTCTCCTTGTGCGGGGCCAGCCTGCCGGCGAAATTCACGCGGATGATGTCGCGTTACGGAGAAGATAAAGAAGCCATGCGTGACGCCGGCATCGCCTACGCGATTGACCAGATCGTGGATCTGGCCGCGCACGGTGTGGACGGCATCCACCTCTATACCATGAATAACCCGCTGGTCGCACGGCGGATCACCGAAGGCGTACGGACGCTGCTTTGATCATAGCAAACGGGGATGGACCCATGAATGAGAAACGAAACCAACTGCAAGCCCTGCTGGCCGCGAAACCATTTGTCTTTTTGGACGGAGGCATGGGCACGATGCTGCAAAAAGCCGGCCTGGAACTGGGGCGGATCCCGGAAGTACTGAATCTGACCCATCCGGAGACGGTGACGGCTATCCACCGGCAGTATATCGACGCCGGCAGCGATATCATCTATTGCTGTTCCTTTGGCGTGAACCGGCTGAAGGTGGCGGGAACGCCTTATACCGCACCCCAACTGATCCAGGCGGCGGTCGGCAATGCCCGCGCGGCCTGCCGGCAGGCAGCCGCGGATGATGAGAAAGCCGGGCGGCCGGCGCGGCAGGTCCTGGTCGCGCTGGATATCGGTCCTTGCGGCAAGATGCTCGAACCGAACGGGGATCTGAGCTTTACGGAAGCTTATGAACTGTTCCGGGAAGAAGTAGTGGCGGGAGCGGAAGCCGGCGCCGACCTGATCGTCATCGAAACCATGACGGATCTCTATGAGATGCGGGCGGCGCTCCTGGCGGCGAAAGAGAATGCCGATTTGCCCGTGCTGGCCACGATGTCCTTTGAAGAAAACCGGCGTACGTTTACCGGTACACTGGTATCTTCTATGGCCTTAACGCTGGCCGGACTCGGCGCGGATGCCATCGGTATCAATTGTTCGCTCGGTCCCAAGGAATTCCTGCCGCTGATCCAGGAGCTTTCACGATGGACGGAGCTGCCGCTCGTCGTGAAGCCCAACGCGGGGCTTCCTGACCCGCAGACCGGGGTGTATGCCATTACGCCGGCTGTATTTGCGGAGCAGGTCGCCGCTCTCATTCCTTACGGGATCCGTTTTGTCGGCGGTTGCTGCGGTACAGATCCATCCTTCATCCAAGCGCTGCATGACCGCTTCAGCGGTCTTTCCTGCCAGCCACAACATCCCCGGATCCCCGCTGCCTGCTGTTCTCCGGAAGAGACGGTCGTCATCGACCGGCCGCGCATCATCGGGGAACGCATCAATCCGACCGGGAAGAAGAAATTAAAAGAAGCCTATCGCACCGGCGATATCGATTATATTCTCGGGCTGGCCGCGAAGCAGGTCGAAGAGGGCGCTGCCATTCTCGACGTGAACGCCGGCGTCCCCGGGATCGATGAAGCGACGGCCATCGAACAGGTCGTAAAGGCCTTACAGGGCGTCTGTACGGCTCCCCTGCAGATCGATTCCAATTCCGCGGCGGCGCTCGAACGCGGCCTGCGCGCGTATTGCGGAAAGGCCATTGTAAATTCCGTAAACGGGGAAAGCGCGAAGCTGGATGAGGTGCTGCCGATCGTTAAGAAATACGGGGCGGCTGTGGTCGGCCTGACCCTGGATGAAGAAGGCATTCCCAAGACGGTGGAAAAGCGCGTGGAGATCGCCCGCCGTATTCTGGATCGGGCCTTAAGTTACGGTATTCCTAAGCAGGATGTCTACATCGACTGCCTGACACTGACCGTTTCTGCCGAACAGGAGAATGCCGCCAATACGCTGCTCGCCATGCGCCGCATTAAAGAGGAACTGGGCCTGAAGACCGTGCTTGGTGTTTCAAACATCTCTTTTGGCCTGCCGAACCGGCCGCTGATCAATAAGAACTTCCTGCAGATGGCGCTTACCTGTGGCCTGGATCTGCCGATCATCAATCCCGGCGACCGGGAAATGGTCCGGGCAGTGGACGTCTACGACCTGATCATGAATCACGACCGGGGGGCCGTAAAGTATCTGGAACGTTACACCGGTGAATTGGAAACGCCGGCGGTATCAACAGCCGGAACGGCTGCGCCGGCCGCAGCGGGAAACCCAGCGGGAACCGGGAAGGAGACCGAGCTGGCTTATGCCATCCGTCACGGCCTGGCTACGCGCGTACAGGAGATCACCCGGGATATGTTGAAGACGCGGGAACCGCTGGAAGTGATCAACCTGGAATTGATCCCGGTCCTGGACCAGGCCGGAGTAGACTTCGAAAGCGGACGCATTTTCATCCCGCAGCTGATCCTGACGGCCTCTACCGCGCAGAGTGCCTTTGACGTCGTTAAGGAAGAGATCCGTGCCGGCGGAACGGTTTCCGAGAACCAGGGGACCATCGTTGTCGCGACCGTAAAAGGGGATATCCACGATATCGGCAAGAATATCGTGAAGGTGATCCTGGAGAACTATGGTTATGAGATCATCGATCTCGGTAAAGACGTGGATCCCCGGCGCATCGTCGAGACCTGTGAACGGGAAAACGTGAAGCTGCTCGGGCTTTCGGCGCTGATGACGACGACCTTGCCCAGTATGGAAGAAACCATCCGGCTGGTGCGGGAACGTTGCCCCGGCTGCCGGATCATGGCCGGCGGGGCGGTGCTCACCGAAGAATACGCTTTGAAGATCGGCGCGGACTTCTATGTGAAGGACGCGAAAGCCTCCTGTGACAGCGCCCGCAAAGTATTCCGAAATTCCTAAAAAAAGTGCTTGTATTGCCTGGGCGCCTTGTGTTATACTCTTTGCGTTGACTAAAAATGCAAGCCGCTCAGAGGCGGTCGAATACATGAGAACGTCAGGAGGTGACGAGATGGCAAGAAGATGTGAGATCTGCGGAAAGGGACAGGTTTCCGGCAACAACGTATCCCATTCCATGAGACATACGAGAAGAAAATGGAACGCGAATATCCAGTCTGTTAAGATCAACGACAACGGAACGGTCAGAAGAGCGAATGTCTGCACGCGTTGCATGAGATCCAAGAAGATCGAGCGCGCGATCTAATCGGGCAATACGTTAAGGATTCCGCGAAAGCACTGCTTTCGCGGTTTTTCTGTATGGAAAGAGATAAGAGGAACAGGCGGCTATGGCTATCAGCAAGATGACGGAGATCGGACGCATTACCATCGCGGATCCCGTCTTCGTAGAGGCGTTAAAAGAGATCACCGAAGAAGAAGACATGCAGGGAAAGGTCTTCCTAGCTACGAAGCGAGGGAAGATCGTAACCGAGACCGCCGGCCTTTCGGAGAACGATGTGGCACAGATCCTGCGCACCGAACAGGAGGAAAGCGGCCGGTATACGCTTACGTTCTGTGTGGTGGTCAAGTTCGGAGAGAGTATGCACGGGCTGGCCCGCACCCTGGCTGACCGGATCGCTTTACGCAGCCTGCAGAAGAACGGCAGCCGTCCGGCGAAAGTGACCGTGCAGATCACCGGCGTCCAGTCCAAGGCGCTGATGCGTCGTAATCTGGAGATCGAGATAGAATATGAAGATCAGTGATCCGGTAAGTACCGTGAGCGGCGTCGGGCCCAAAAAGGAACAGGTTCTGAAAGAAGCGGGAATCGAAACGCTGGGAGATCTCCTGGCTTATTTCCCGCGCTCTTATGAGGACCGGCGTAACGTACGCCCGATCGCTGATCTGAAACCCGGGGAGACCGCCCTGATCGAGGCGACCGTTCTTTCCCGGCGTTATTCCGGCAATCCTTATAAAAAGAATACGCCGCTTTCACTTTTGATCACCGATGGCAGCGCCAATGCCGAAGTCGTCTATTTCAACGGGCATTATCTCGCCAAACTGTTCGCGGTGAACGAGACTTACGTCTTCTACGGGCGCATGACGGAAAACTTTGCCCGGCGGCAGTTCGTCCATCCGGAGTTTACGCGCGCCGGAAGTAAAGACGACGTGCGGGAGATCCTTCCGGTCTATCCCGACCTGCCCGGCCTTTCGCAGAAAGAAATGCGCCGGCTCCAGCACGAGATCGCCGCCCTGGCTGATGAGATGCCGGAGTGGCTGCCTGCCGACCTGGTTCATGAGCAAAGGCTCTGTTCACCGGCATATGCCGTACGGAACCTGCATTTCCCGGTAGACGGCCGTAAAGTACTGGAAGCGAAATACCGTCTGGTCTTTGAAGAACTGTTCACTTTAGAGACCGGGCTCATGCTGGTCCGTGGCAGTAGCCGCAGTACGCGGCGCGCCGTATCCTTCCCCTGCGCCGCCGGGGACCGCTTTGCCGCGAGCCTCCCATTCTCGTTGACTGCCGGTCAGCAGGAGGCATGGCAGGCGATCAAGGCCGATTTGGAAAGCCCGAAACGCATGAACCGCCTGTTACAAGGAGACGTCGGTTCCGGCAAAACCGTACTGGCGCAGATGGCTATGCTCGCGGCGGCGGATGCCGGCTATCAAAGCGTGATCATGGCGCCGACCGAGCTGCTCGCGCGGCAGCATTATGAATCCTTCCAAAGGGATCTGTCCGGGAAAGGCCTGACGATCGAGCTCTTGATCAGTTCCATTCCCAAAAAAGAAAAAGACCGTATCCTGCGCAGCGTGGAGGACGGCAGCTGCACGATGCTGATCGCCACCCACGCGGTACTGGAAGAGAACGTCGTCTTTGCGAACCTGGGCCTGGTCATCACCGACGAGCAACACCGGTTCGGAGTGTCCCAGAGACGCCGCCTCTCCGCAAAAGCAGAAGACGCGAATATCCTGGTCATGACCGCGACCCCCATCCCCCGGACCCTGGCCGTGATCCTTTTCGGGGATCTCGACGTCTCCCAGATCCGTACCATGCCGGCGGGGAGGCAGCCGGTCAAGACTACGCTCGTGCGCCGGGAAGAGCGGGGGAAGATGTACCGCTTTGTTGCCAGCCAGCTGCGGGAAGGCCGGCAGGCTTACGTGGTGGCGCCGCTGATCTCCGAATCTGAGAAGATCGAAGCTCTTTCCGCCGAAGAACTCTATGAAGAGCTCGTGCGGAAATTGAAGGATTTCCGGGTAGCCCTGGTTCACGGGGCCATGAAAGCCGAAGAGAAAAGCCAGGTGATGGAAGATTTCGCCGCCGGGCGGATCCAGGTCCTCGTCTCCACGGTCGTGATCGAAGTCGGGATCAACGTCGCCAATGCCTCGGTCATGGTGATCGAGAATGCTGAACGCTTCGGACTGGCCCAGCTGCATCAGCTGCGCGGCCGGGTCGGGCGGGGAACGGCGGAATCCTATTGTTTCCTGGTAACGGACAGCTCCAGCGAGATCGCCGTAAAACGCGCGGAGATCATGTGTCAGACGACCAGCGGGTTTGAGATTGCGGAAGAGGATCTCAAACTGCGGGGTCCCGGCGAAGTGTTCGGGACCCGGCAGCACGGCTTACCGGAACTATCACTAGCCGATCTGGCAAGGCATCAGGACGTTTTGGAACGCGCGGCACAGGCTGCCAAAAAGACGGTTCAGGAAGATCCGGATCTGCAGGCGCCGACTCATCAGGAAGTGCGGAAACGTGTGGAACGGATGTTCCGCGGAAATATCAGTCTGGATCTGTAATCGGTTCGGATTAGACGGAGGATAAGAATTGCGCATCATTACAGGTATTTATAAAGGCCGGAAACTGGAAACACCCATCGGCAGAGACGTCCGTCCCACGGGCGATAAAGTAAAAGAAGCCATCTTCAGCATTCTGATGGCGGAAGTTCCCGGCGCGGTCTGTGTGGACCTCTTTGCCGGTACCGGCAATCTCGGGCTGGAAGCGCTCTCGCGCGGAGCGGATTTTTGCCACTTCTGCGACAACGACCGTACCAGCATCGGGATCATCAAGCGGAATATTGCCCATTGCGGGGCGGAGGAGAAAGCCCGGGTCCATACCTCTGACTATATGAACTTCCTGCGCAAAATGGCAGAACCTGCCGATATCTTCTTCCTGGATCCGCCTTATCATGCCGGCTTGTATGAAAAATGTCTTGAGACGATCGATACTCTTGATTTATTAAGCGAGCAAGGTATAATAGTAGCAGAACACGAAAAAGGGACGGTTCTGCCACAGGATGTAGGGCGTCTCGGCATCGTCAGTGTCCATCGTTATGGAAAAACCTGCGTGACTCTCTATGCGTACCGGGAGGAAAAATGAAGAAGGCACTTTATTCCGGCTCTTTCGATCCGATGACGAACGGGCATTTGGATATCATCCGGCGGGCATCCCGCATGTTCGACCAGCTCGTTGTCGGCGTCATCTATAATCCGAATAAACAGCCGCTTTTCACCCTGGAAGAACGCGTGGAGATGATCATAGACGCGACCAGCGATCTGCCGAACGTCAGCGTGGATGATTTCAGCGGCTTACTGGCCGATTATGTGAACGACAATCATTTCGATGCTGTGGTCAGGGGGCTTAGGGCAACGTCTGATTTCGAATATGAGATCCAGATGGCACAGATGAATGCCCGGCTCTTCACCCCCGGCACGGAATCCGTTTTTTTGATGACGAGCCCGGAGTATTCCTTCATCAGCTCGAGCATGATCAAAGAAGTCGTTTCTCTGAACGGGAAGGTTGAAGGCCTGGTGCCGGATAACATCCTGCGCGAGATTAAGAAAAAGAATTTGGGAGGTCTCAGTTTATGACAGTTTTGGATCTTTTGGATGAACTGGAAGAAATGATCGACGCGGCACCGAAACTGCCGCTGACCGGAAAGGTCATGGTCGATGCCAGTGAAATTATGGAACTTTCCCGTTCCATTAAACTCAGTCTGCCAGATGACGTCCAGCAGGCGAAGTGGATCAAGGACGAGAAAGAACGGATCCTGGCCGAAGCTAAGAATGAATATGAGCGCATCATCATCGAAGCCAAGAAACACGCGGATACCATGGTGGAGAAAGACGTCATCACCGAGCGCGCGGTCAATGTTTCCGGCGAGATCTACCGTCGCGCGGATGAATATTCCAAGGGCATGCGTCTGAAGACCTATGACTATATGGATAATATCCTCTATAATTTCCGTGAGAAGATCGACGAACTGAGCCAGGTATACATGAAAGGCCTCTATCAGGATATCAATGAGCAGTTCGCGGAGATCCTCTCGAAAGTCGACGGGGACCTGGCGGAGATCCGCACCATGACCGATGAAGTGCAGAATACGGAGATCCGTCCGCACGACATCGATATCCCGCTCGGAGACGATTACGACGATTAAGAGGGCTTAAGTGAAAACGATCGGTATCGTGGCAGAATTCAATCCCTTTCATGAGGGACATGCCTATCTGTTCCGGAAGGCGAAAGAGCTGACCGGCGCCGGGCGGATTTGCTGCGTGATGAGTGGCAATTTTGTACAGCGGGGGACCCCCGCTGTTTTTGACAAGTGGGAGCGGGCGGAAGCGGCAATCCGGGGCGGCGCGGATCTCATCCTGGAGCTGCCTGCTATTTTTTCCTGCGCCAGCTCCCGGGAATTCGCGCGGGGCGCGGTAAACATCCTGTCCGGTCTGGGCACCGTGGACGTCCTGGCCTGCGGCAGCGAAGCCGGCGACGCGGCTCTCCTGAAACAGGCGGCCCGCTTAGCCCGGACGGCGGAAGATTCCCCTTCTTTAAAAGGGTATTTGCAACAAGGACTGTCATTTCCGGCGGCGCGGCAGAAGGTACTGGATGATCTTTGTCAGGACGCAGATCCGCAGCTGGACCCGCAACTCTACAAACAGCCGAATAATATCCTGGCCCTTTCCTATCTGCAGGCACTCGAAGACCCGCTTATAGTGCCTGGGGAGGGGAAACCGGCTTTTTTCACTTTGAAAAGAGCGGATGACGGCCATCACGTGACAGCCAGCCGTCTGCGGGCCGCGTTGGCCGCCGATCCGTCTACCGGAAAGCGTTTGCAGGAGATAGAATCAAGATTTTTTGATCTCCTGCGCTATGAAGTATTGCGTACCGCGCCGGAAGAACTTGAAGAAATCGCTTCCGCCGGGGAGGGGCTTGGCTATCTGTTGAAAAAAGAAATCTGCAGGGCTACGAGCCTGACGGATCTGAAAAAGCGTTTAAAAAGCCGCCGCTATACGGAGACCCGCCTGGACCGTCTTTTCGTGCAGACGCTGCTGGGCATCCGCCGCGCGGATCTGGCCGGAGCCTCCGCTTATCTGCGTCCGCTGGCTTTCAATGACGCGGGGGCAGCCTTATTGCGGGAGAGCAAAGCCGGGAAGAAAGCCAGACTGCCCTTCGTGGAAGACGTGGCGGGGAGCCTGCGCGCGCGGGACCGGATCCAGTCCGGCCCAGCCGGGGAAGCACTGCGGCGGACCCTGGAAATAGAGATATTGGCAGGCGATCTCTACGCTTTGCTGAGCGGAGACAGTCTTTATACCGCTTCCGATTATGTCCGTAAGCCCCGGCCGGTGCGTCCCTGAAACAGCAAACAGGGGACCTGTAACCGGGGAAAACGTCCGTAACCTCCGGGATGCCTTGCTAAGAAGACCTTGCTTTTATAAGGGGATTCGCTTATAATTTTTAATGTTTGGATACGTTATCGTTAAATCGACTATAGATTGAAAAACGTGGAGGAGAGAATGAAGATTTTAGTTATCAATTGCGGCAGTTCTTCCCTGAAGTATCAGGTCCTGGACATGGAAAACGAGAGCCTGCTCGCGAAAGGCCTGGTCGAGAGAATCGGCATGGAAGGTTCCGTCATCAATCATACCAAGACGGGCCTCGATAAGATCACCATGGAAGTGCCCATGAAGGATCATAAGGACGCCATCGCGCAGGTCCTGGCCGCGATCCAGAACCCCGGATACGGCGTGCTTGCCAATATGTCGGAACTCGGCGCCGTCGGTCACAGAGTCGTACATGCCGGCGAAAAATATGCCGAATCGGTCCTGATCACCGAAGCGGTCATCAAGGCCCTGGAAGAGTGCGTCGAACTCGCGCCGCTGCACAATCCGCCGAACCTTCTCGGTATCGCCGCCTGCAGAGAGCTGATGCCGGATACGCCGATGGTCGCGGTCTTCGACACGGCTTTCCATCAGACCATGCCGCCGGAATCCTATATTTCCGCGATCCCTTATGAATACTATGAAAAATACCGGATCCGCAGATACGGTTTCCACGGGACTTCTCATAAATACGTCGCCCAGAAGGCTGCCTATCTGATGGGCCGTCCGATGGAAGAACTGAAACTGATCACCTGCCACCTCGGCAACGGCGCTTCCGTCACCGCAATCAAATACGGGAAGGTAATCGATACCTCCATGGGCTTTACGCCGCTGGAAGGCCTGGTCATGGGTACCCGTTCCGGCGATATCGACCCGGCGATCGTCACCTATATCCGTGAGAAAGAAAACCTCCCGCAGGGTGCCGTTAACAACATCCTGAACAAGAAGTCCGGCGTACTGGGCGTTTCCGGTGTTTCCAGCGACTTCCGCGACCTGGAAGCGGCCGTGGAAGAGGGGAATGAGAGAGCCGAACTGGCGCTGCGCATGTTCGCCCACCGCGTAAAACACTACATCGGTGCCTATATTGCCGAGATGAACGGCGTAGACGGCATCATCTTCACGGCCGGCGTCGGCGAGAACGACATTGGTATGAGAGAGATCATCTGTGCCGATATGGAAAACCTCGGCATTAAGATCGATCCGTTGAAGAATAAGGTCAGAGGCAAAGACACCATCATCAGCCCGGAATATGCCAAGGTCACGCTCATGCTGATCCCGACCAACGAAGAGCTCATGATCGCCCGCGACACCAACGAAATCGTCAGCGCCCTGTAAAAGATAGTAATAAGAATCCCAAGGCTTCCGAAAGATAAGTCTTGACATCCGGACATTCTATGAGTATACTTTTACGGTGACTGCAAAATATTATATTTGATATATAATAGACTACGGGATGAGGAGGTGTTGAAATGGCAGTTCCAAAGAGGAAAACTTCCAAGGCTAAGAGCAGCAGCAGAAAGGCCGCGAACATGAAGAAAAGCATGCCCGGACTTTCCATCTGTCCTCAGTGTCATCAGCCGAAACTTCCGCATAGAGTTTGCCCCAATTGCAACTACTATGACGGCAAAGAGATCGTAGCCGCTGAGTAAGCGTCTCACGCATGGCTGAATCGGAAAGATGATCAAATCGCAGGTTTTTACCTGCGATTTTTTCTTTTTCCTGTTCTTTTTCTGTTCGTCCAGTTTCCGTAAGCTTGAAAAGACTGTGATCCAATGGTATAATATTATGAAATTTTGTGTGCTTAGGAGGAAATGAAATGCTGAAATTTGAAAAGAAATTGCGCGTCGGAATTCTGGGTGGGACCGGCATGGTCGGCCAGAGATTCATCACGCTGCTGGAAAATCATCCCTGGTTCCAGGTCACGGCCATTGCTGCCAGTGGCAGAAGTGCCGGCAAGACGTATGAAGAAGCGGTCGGTAATCGTTGGAAGATGGCGGTTCCGCTTCCGGAAGGCGTGAAACATATAATCGTCCGGGATGTACAGAACGTGGAAGCGATGGCGCAGGACGTAGACTTCCTGTTCAGCGCGGTCGATATGAGTAAAGAAGAGATCCGGGCCATCGAAGAAGCTTACGCTAAGACGGAGACCCCGGTCGTTTCCAATAACAGTGCCCATCGCTGGACGCCGGACGTACCGATGGTCATTCCCGAGATCAACGACGATCATTTCGCGGTCATAGACGCGCAGAAGAAGCGTCTGGGCACGACTCGCGGATTCATTGCCGTCAAACCGAACTGTTCCATTCAGGGCTATGTACCGGCTCTGGCAGCGTGGAAAGAGTTCGAGCCTTATGAAGTCGTCGTAACGACCTATCAGGCGATCTCCGGCGCCGGAAAGACCTTCGCTGACTGGCCGGAAATGAACGGTAATATCATTCCCTATATCGGTGGGGAAGAAGAGAAGAGCGAAAAAGAACCGCTGAAGATCCTGGGGCATGTGGAGAACGGCGAGATCGTCCCCGCGCAGGAACCCCTGATCACGTCCCAGTGCGTACGGGTCCCCGTCCTCGAGGGCCATACGGCGGCCACTTTCGTAAAATTCCGCGTTAAACCGACGAAAGAACAGCTGATTGAAAAACTGCGTCAGTATAAAGGCTATCCGCAGGAAGCGGATCTGCCTTCGGCTCCGCAGCCCTTCATTCAGTATCTGGAAGAAGACGACCGTCCACAGGTCGCGAAAGACGTCTATTATGAGGGCGGTTTCGGTGTTTCCATCGGCCGACTCCGTGAAGATACCGTTTACGATTTTAAATTCATAGGTCTCGCGCATAATACGGTGCGCGGAGCCGCGGGCGGAGCGATTCTCTGTGCCGAGGCACTGACAGCCAAAGGGTTGATATCCGCCAAATAGAGAAAACAAAAGGGGTTTAAATTGGCGAATAAGAGTTCAAAAAGCAAGAGCCGCAAAAGCAGTCCGCGCTCCAAGGGGAAGAGTGCGGGCTCCGGCGGCACGGTGCTCCGCGCATCTCGGGAAACCGAACGCGGTGTCATCGACAATATCTGGGGCATCGGGTTTATCGTTTGCGGCATCTTTCTCTTTGCCGCAATGCGTTTCCATGCTGCCGGACAGGTCGGCAACGTGATCGGGGATTTCCTGAAAGGGATCTTCGGTCACATCGGGCTGTTCCTGCCTTTCTACCTGATCCTGTTCGGGATCCTGCTTCTCCTCAATAAGGCTTTCCATGTCACACCGCTGACGGCATTGCTAGCCAGCCTGATCCTGCTGATGCTGTGCATCGTCAATTCCGGCCGCTTTATACCGGCGGAAGGCATCGCGATCAACGCGAAAGAGTTCTACGCGGGCGGCAAAGCATTGACCGGAGGCGGGCTCTTTGGCATGGCGATCGGATCGCTTCTGATCCGTTATATCGGGAAAGTCGGGCTTTTCTGCTTGGCGATCGCGATCATTTTAGCCTGCCTGCTTTTCATGATCGGCATTCCGCTCTCCCATCTCGGTTCCGCGCTGGCCACCCAGCACGGTGTCCGCTCAGCCCGCGTTGAGGAAAAGAGAAAAATCGAGGCCGAACGCGCGGCAGCGCTGGAGAAGGAACGAGAGAAGAGAAGGGAAGAGGCCCGGGCAGAAGTCCGTAAACGCGCGGCGGAACGCGACCGGCAGGAACGCGAATACCGTTCCCGGGAACTGTCGCGCGGGATCGAATATGATCTGGCTGACGTTTACGGCATACTGCCGGAGAGCCTGTTCAGCAATCAGCAGGCACGCCCGGTGAGCCGGCAGTCTGCCGGCTCCGTCCGTACCTTCCGCGACACGGCTTACGAACGCGACGCTTATGATTCCGGCAGTATCACCAGCCTGTTCCAGCAAAGGGATCAGAAGAACCTGAAACAGGAGCCGGCCGCCGACGGGCGCGCCCAGCATTTCGTGAACCTCATGGAAGATCCGAATATGTTCGGCTATCAATCCACGCCGGCAGCCCCTGCTACGACTGTAAAACGCGGCCGCCGCCAGACGCAGAGCACAGTCGGGATCGAGAATCAGCGCGTCGAGCGGAGCGGTTTCGGTTTAGACGGCTATGACGGATTCCCGGATATGCCGCCGGGACCGGCGCAGAAAGCGCGCAGCGGTTTCGATTATCCGCCCATAACCCCGCGGAAAACTCCTGCCACGCCCGCTTACCAGGGCTTTACGGCTGCGGATGACATTTATCCTGGAGAGACGGCCAGCCCGGAACGCGTTCGTCCCGAGGCGTCGGTCACAACTCCGGCTCCCGTGCCCAAACCGCGCATCATCGTTCCGGAAACGAGTGCGAACGATCGTCCGGCTACGACTATCAAGACGCCGGGCACGCCGAAGACGGCTGCTACCAATGGCGGCATCGTCAAGCCGCCGGCTCCCTTGCGTTCCGATAAACTGCCAGAAGAGAAGGCGGCGACAGGCAAACCGGCTCATGACCAGGCCAAGATGAGCGGCAAAGAAGCCGAACAGGCTATGCTTTCCACCGCGGATTTCAGCAATGTGAAGAAGACGGTGAATTACCAGAAACCGCCGATCACCTTGCTGAAAGAAATCAAAAATGAGATCGACGGCCGCGCGCTCAACGCTTCGCTCGCTGAAAAAGCGGAAACGCTGGAACGCACCCTGCACAGTTTTAATGTGGCTGCGCATGTCGTGGAGGTGACCCAGGGTCCTGCCGTGACGCGCTTTGAGGTGCAGCCGGAAGTCGGAGTCAAAGTCAGCAAGATCTCCGGGCTGGCCGACGATATCAAGCTCAATCTCTGCGCGAAGAGCATCCGTATTGAAGCGCCGATCCCCGGCAAGGCTGCCGTTGGCATCGAGATCGAGAATGAAAAAGTCAGTCCGGTCACCTTGCGCGAGATCATCTCCAGCAAGGAATTCCAGACGGCGAAATCCAAGATCTCCTTCGCGGTCGGCCGCGATATTGCCGGTAAGGCGATCGTCGCCGATCTGAAGAGCATGCCGCACCTGCTCATCGCCGGTTCCACCGGTTCGGGCAAGAGCGTCTGCATCAACAGCATCATCACCAGTATCCTGTACAAGGCGGATCCGGATGAAGTCAAGCTGGTCCTGATCGACCCGAAGGTCGTGGAACTCGGTGATTATAACGGCATCCCGCACCTGCTGATCCCGGTCGTCACAGAGCCTTCCAAGGCCGCCGCGGCCCTGAACTGGGCAGTAGCCGAGATGACCGACCGTTACAAGAAATTCGCGGAAGCGAAAGCCCGCGATCTAAAGGGTTATAACGAACATAAACGTGCCGAAGGAAAAGAAGACGAGGTCCTGCCACAGATCGTCATCATCATCGATGAGCTTGCCGACTTGATGATGGCGGCGCCCTCGCAGGTCGAAGAAGCGATCTGCCGTCTGGCCCAGCTGGCGCGGGCGGCCGGGATGCACCTGATCGTCGCCACGCAGCGTCCGTCCGTAGACATCATCACCGGACTGATCAAAGCCAATATCCCGTCCCGCATCGCGTTCGCAGTCGCTTCCCAGTTCGACTCCCGGACGATTCTGGACATGAGCGGCGCCGAAAAACTGGTCGGAAAAGGGGATATGCTCTACAATCCGCTCGGTATGGGCAAACCGATCCGTGTCCAGGGCTGTTTCATCAGCGACGAAGAGATCCGCGACGTGATCGATTTCGTGAAGAGCCAGGCGGAAGTGGAATACGACCATAGCGTGCTCGATTCCGTCGACCGCGGCAATGCGCAGCAGCAACAGCAGCAGACCGGAAACGAGGAAGACGAACTGCTCGATGAGGCTTTAGAATTTGTCATTTCCCAGGAGCAGGCTTCCACCTCCCGCCTGCAACGGCGCTTCCGCATCGGCTATAACCGGGCGGCAAACCTTATGGAAGCCCTGGAGGATATGGGCGCTATCGGCCCGCAGGACGGCTCGAAACCGCGTCAGGTATTGTGGGGAGAAGCGGATCTTGCTATCTACCGCAATGGCGGCCAGGCTGCGGTCAATGATGACGACGTGGAAGACGTCGACTTGGACGTCGGCTTCGATGAAACCGGCGACGGAGAAGATACGGGATTTTTGGATGAATAAGAAAGCAAAAACGGTATATATCGATACCCTGGGATGTCCGAAGAACATCAGTGACAGCGAAGTAGCCGCCGGTAATCTGGAAGCTGCCGGCTTTTCCATTGTAGATGACCCGGAGACGGCGGATATCATCATGGTCAATACCTGCGGGTTTATCGAAGACGCCAAAAAGGAATCCATCGAACACATCTTCCAGATGGATGATGCGCGTAAAGAAGGCGCTAAGCTGGTCATCAGCGGTTGTCTGGCGCAACGATATGCGCAGGAACTCTTTGACGAGATCCCGGAAGCGGACCTCATCATCGGCGTGAACGAATACGAGCGGGTCGGTGAGCTCTTCCGGGACCTGGAGACACGGCGCGCGATCTCCGGTCCCTGCGATCTGGCACCCTTGGAGAAGAGTTTCCGCCGCTACCGGGAAACGCCGTACAGCGCTTCCCTGAAGATCGCCGAAGGCTGCAACAATCGCTGTACGTATTGTGTGATCCCACAGATCCGCGGACCCTATCGCAGTAAGAAGATGGAAGACATCCTCGAGGAAGCGCGGGATCTGGCCGCCCATGGCTGCAAGGAACTGATCCTCATCGCGCAGGACGTGGCCTACTACGGACTGGACCTCTATAAGAAGAAGATGCTGGCGCCGCTGCTCACCGAACTTTGTAAGATCGAGGGAATCCGCTGGATCCGGCTCATGTACTGCTACGATGACCGCATAGACGACGAACTGATCCGGGTCATGGCTGCGGAAGAGAAGATCTGTCCATATATCGATATTCCTCTCCAGCATGCTTCGGACCGCATCCTTAAAGCCATGCGCCGCAATTCTACCCGGGCCTCGATCCACAAGACCCTGGCTAAACTGCGCGAAGCTATCCCCGATATCTGCATCCGCACCACGCTTATCGTCGGTTTTCCCGGCGAAACCGACGAAGACTACGAAGAGCTGGTTAAAATGGTAGAAGAAGAAGAGTTTGGACGACTTGGCGTCTTTGCCTATTCCCAGGAAGAAGGAACGCCGGCCGGAGAAATGCCGGATCAAATCGAGGCGGAAGTGAAGGAGGCCCGTTTAGACGGGATCATGATGCGGCAGATGGAGATCTCCCGCGCGCATAACGAGAGCTTGATCGGCAGGAAGCTGCTTTGTTTCGTCGAGGGGCAAGAGGAAGACGGCACCTATAATGGGCGTACGGTTTATGACGCCCCTGAGATCGATAACGGCGTTGTCTTCACCTCAGATCGCGAGCTGAAGCGGGGGGACATGGTCCCCGTCCTGATCCGGGACGCCTTTGACTACGATCTTTCCGGGGTCGCCGTCAACGAGTAACAAAGGTTAATGAAAGGCGGAATTATGAAAGGAACCATCGTCATCATCGACGGCAACAGCCTCATCAACCGGGCTTATTACGCCATGCAGCGGCCGATGATCACTGCGGAAGGTATATATACGCAGGGGATCTTCGGTTTCCTGAATATGCTGAATAAAGTCCTGGCCGAGCAGAAGCCGGAATACATGGCGGTCTGCTGGGATAAAAAAGCGCCTACGTTCCGCCATCTGGAGTATAAAGAATACAAGGCCGGCCGGCGCAAGATGCCGCCGGAACTCGCCATGCAGATCCCGCTCATGAAGGAGCTCCTGCAGGCCTACGATATCACCAATCTCGAGTTGGAAGGATTCGAAGCCGACGATCTCATCGGTACGGTGGCGCGCCTGGCCGAGGAAGCCGGACTCCAACCGCTGATCATTACCGGCGATAAGGACGCGCTGCAGCTGGCCACGGATCTGACGAAGGTGATGATCACCCGGAAAGGCATTTCCGAATTCGATCTCTACGATCGTGAGAAGATGCTGGAACGCTATGGACTGACCCCACAGCAGTTCATCGATCTGAAGGGACTGATGGGTGACCAGTCGGACAATCTGCCCGGGATCCCGGGGGTTGGCGAGAAGACCGGCATCCAACTCTTACAGCAGTTCGGTTCGGTCAGTGAACTGCTCGCGCGTACGGATGAGATCAAAAGTGAAAAACTCCGGCAAAAGGTCGCGGATAACGCGCAATTAGCCGTTATGAGCCGCAAACTCGCCGAGATCGATACGCACGTTCCTCTCGATATCGACCTCGAAGAATTGAAGATCGGTGACCCGCATCAGGACGAGCTAATCGATCTTCTTGTCAAACTGGAGTTCAATTCGTTCTTGAAAAAGATGCATTTGGACCCGTCGCGCCGCAAGTCTCCCCGGGAAACGGAAAGGACTGCCGGTGAAACGCCTGTCTCCGTCCGGGAATCCGTCCGGATCGCCGCGCTGACGGACCTTGACCGGTTGGAAAAGCTTCCCGCAGGAGCGACTGTCGTGCTCCTGCTCGATGCCGATGATTCGCACATCCGCCAGCCGGAGCTCAATGCCTTAACGCTTTTTATGCCGGAAACCGGCACTCTGTACCGGATAACGGGAAGCGCGGAGCTCTTTACCGCCGTTGGCCAGCTTTTACAGGCGAAAAACCTGCTGTTCGTAGGCCACGATCTGGTCGAAGCCCTCTATATGCTTCGCTTTTACGGCCTTACGGACTGCCGTGTCGGCTTTGATACCGCGGTCGCCCAGTACGTCCTGGATCCTTCCCGTTCCGGATACGCTTTAAAAGCCCTGGTCCTGGAATACTTTCATCAAGATATCGAAGCCCTGGAAAGCGGGGAGGGCGAGCAGCTTGATCTCCTGGGTCTCCAGGAAGATCACGACCGGAAACTGGCAGAAGAAACCTGTCTCTTCATCGTCCGTCTGATGCAGGCTCAACAGGAGAAGATCCGCCAGAACGGCTTGGAAAAGGTCCTGAATGAGGCGGAACTGCCACTGGTCACCGTGCTGGCCGGCATGGAATATGAAGGTTTCCGCGCTGACCGGGAAGCCCTGGCGGCATATGGTGTCGGTCTGAAAGAAGAGATTGCCGCCCTGGTCGAACAGATCTACGCTTCGGCCGGAACGGAATTCAATATCAACTCGCCGGTCCAATTGGGAGAGATCCTCTTTGAGAAACTCGGCTTGCCTGCCGGGAAAAAGACTAAGAAAGGGTATTCTACCAGCGCCGACATTCTGGAAAAGATCCGTGATAAACACCCGATCGTGGACCAGGTGTTGCGCTATCGGACCTTAAGCAAGCTGAATAGCACCTACGTGGAAGGCCTGGCGCCCCTGATCGGGGCGGACAGCCGCATCCGCGCGCATTTCCAGCAGACTGTCACCGCCACCGGCCGCATTTCCTGTACGGAACCGAATCTGCAGAATATCCCGGTCCGTAACGATTTCGGGCGTTTGCTGCGTAAAGTATTCATCCCGCGCGATGCTGACCACGTCCTCGTCGGCGCCGATTATTCCCAGATCGAACTGCGTGTCCTGGCCCATCTCTCCGGCGACGAGGCTTTGATCGAAGCTTTTAACACCGGCGCGGACATCCATCGGGCTACCGCTTCGCGCGTTTTCGGGATTCCCTACGAAGAAGTGACGCCTCTGGACCGCAGCCGGGCGAAAGCCGTCAATTTCGGCGTGATCTATGGAATGAGCGGCTTTGGCTTGTCAGAAGAACTGAAGATCAGCCGCAAGGACGCTGAAAATTATATCGAGGACTATTTCCGTAAACACGAAGCGGTCCGCGCCTATATGCGCGGCCAGGTCGAATTCTGCCGCCAGAACGGCTATACCGAGACCATTCTCGGCCGTCGCCGGTACATTCCGGAAATCGCTTCCCAAACCTTTATGGTGCGCTCGCTGGGTGAGCGGCTGGCGATGAACAGTCCCATCCAGGGCAGTGCCGCCGATATCATTAAGCTGGCGATGATCCGCGTTTACCGCGAGCTTGCGGAACGAAAGCTGGCATCAAAGCTGATCCTGCAGGTCCACGATGAACTGATCATCGATACCTTAAAAGAAGAACTGGAAACGGTCTCCGAACTGCTCGTCCGCAATATGCAGGAAGCCATGCAGCTAAAGGTCGCGCTGATCAGCGACCTGAATACAGGCGCTACCTGGTACGACCTGAAATAGAGGAGATGGATGCATGTTTACGATCGGTTTGACCGGCGGCATCGGCTGTGGCAAATCTACGGTCAGCGCCTATATCGCCTCCTGCGGCTATGAGATCATCGACGCGGATGCCATGTCCCGCCGGCTGACGTCGGAACCTGGTCCGGTCCTGGATGAGATCCGCGCGGCTTTTGGTCCGTCCGTATTTGACCCGGAAGGCCGTCTTGACCGCCGGCGTATGGCCACGCTGGTCTTTCACGATCCTGTAAAGAAAAGCGTTCTGGAAGAGATCGTGACCCGCCGCGTAAAAGAAGCGATCACCGGCATCATCGCTGCCCGCGCCGGGGAACGCGGCCTCTTGTTTCTGGACGTGCCGTTGCTCTATGAATACGGCACGGAACACTTATGCGATGCCGTCTGGGTCGTCACATCCCCGGAACGCCTGCGCATCGCGCGGGCCCGGCAGCGGGACGGAGCGACCGTGGCCGAGGTGCGTGCCCGGATCCGCAATCAGATGCCGCAGAAAGAAAAAGCCAAATTAGCAGATGACGTGATCCGCAATAACGGATCGTTGGAACATTTATACGCACAGACTGCGAGATTGATTGAGAAATATGCTAGACTCACGGAAGAGGCGGAAAAGAGCCCTGAAACTGAATAATGCCGGCATCTGGCTGCGCAATCATTATATGATCCTGGTCGTGATCGTCTTCCTGATCGTCGGCAGCTATCTGACGGTTCACATCATTAAGAACCGGGATTCCGGCGAAGACATGGATATGCGGGATATCTACCTGCTCGTGGAAGCGGATAATATCAAACTGACGATGTACCAGCCGGTCTCCTTTGACGCGCTCGCTTCTACCGATGAAGACGTCTATTATCTGGATCAGATCATCTACAGCAGCCTGTTCCGCCTCGACGACGGCCTCAATATCGTGCCTGACGTGGTACAGAATTATGAGACGGACGCCGACAGCGGCATCGTCTACATCGACCTCCGTAAAGACGTTTTCTTCCCGGACGGCAGTAAGCTGACGATGGACGACGTCATGAAATCCATCGACAGCATCCGCGCCATCGGCGAAGGCGGACCGTATTTCCGTTACGTTTCCCGTATCGCCAAATGTGAGGCATACGGGGACTTCAGCTGTGTCATAACCTTTACCTCTCCCCGGGAAGCGGCGCTCGACAACCTGGTCTTTCCTTTGATCTGCGCTGCCGATTACAGCCCGGGCGCGGAAATGACACAGGGGAGCGGCGCTTATTCCTTTGGCGCTTATAAGGCCGGCAGCAGCCTGGTCCTGGAACCGAATCCCTATTACCACGGCGGAGTTGCCGCTTACCCGGTCAATATCACCATGACCAAGGATAAGAGTAAGATCCCGGGCCTCATGACCATGGACGCCGTTACCGCTTTCCTCAGCAAGGAAAGCAATGCCGATGCCATCGCCACCGACCGCTCGCTCAGCAGCCGGCTCATTCCCTCCGGAGAATTGGAATTCATCGGCTTTAATATGGAAAAAGAGGATACCGGGAATAAAGCGATCCGTCAGGTTCTGGCGTCGGCGATCGACCGCAAACAGCTCATCGCCGACGATTACGCGGGCATGGCCCTGGTCAGCGATTCCCTGTATTTTCCGGGTTTTTTGGGCGCTGATAAGGAGGTCGGCCTGAATTACGATCCAAAACGCGCGGTTGACTCGATGGCTGCCATCGGCTATTCCGACGTGGATGAAGACGGTGTCGTGGAACGGGAAGACGGCAATGATTTCATTCTTACCATGATCGTGGCTGACGGCTATCAAAGCCGAGTAGACGCGGCGGAGAACATCGCGGAGCAGCTCGCTGATATCGGCATTCATCTGGATGTCCAGGTCCTGCCGCAAGAAGACTTCGAGGCGAAACGTGCCGAAGGCGACTTTGATCTTCTTTTTGCCGGCATCCGGATGGATAAGCAATTCCGCATGCGGGAACTCTTTGACAGTGACAATCCGATCCATTATAAGAATGAAAGCGTGCTGGATCTGGTCGACGAACTGGAACGCGCCCATACCGATAGCGAACTGAGATCTCTCTTCGCAGAGCTGAAAGCAGCCCTGAACGATGATATGCCTTATTTCCCCGTCTGCTATAAGGCTTATTGCTTTATGTCCGTCAGCACCTTCTCCAGCGCCTCGGAGCCGCTGTATTTCGATCCTTACCGGGACATCGCCGCCTGGCGTTGGCAGAAACGGGTAAACGTGGCTGGTGGGCAGAGCCAATGGCAGCTGCCGCCGGAAACACAGGAAGAAGAGACGGAAGACGAATAAAAACGTCAGTAGGACGCTGTAGAATTCTTCTTGACAAACCTGGAATTTGTGATAGAGTATTGTAATGTAGTTCGGCCTGATGGCCAGACATGCGGCCGTGGCGGAATAGGCAGACGCGCACGTTTGAGGGGCGTGTGGGCAACCGTGCTGGTTCAAGTCCAGTCGGCCGCACCATGAATTCCGCGAAAAGACCATTGGGATGCCAGTGGTCTTTTCCTTTTTGCAGAACAGGGAAGACTCATAAACGAAGCGGAGGAAGAGCCATGCGTATCCTGATCAAAAACGGGACTTTGATCGATCCGGCTAACCGGGTCCAGGCCCAATTAAACATTCTGACCGCCGATGGGAAGATCGCGGCCGTCACCGCAGGGGAGCCGGAAGCAGATCTGGTGATCGATGCTGCCGATAAGGTCGTCTGTCCCGGCTTTATTGATATTCATATGCATGAGGATCCGGTCATCGACGGACACCTCTACCGGGATGAAGAAAAAGCTATTTTCCCGGCAATGCTCCGTATGGGGGTTACTACGGTCGTCGCCGGAAACTGTGGGGACAACGTCTGCGACCCTGCTGACTATCTCGATCTGGTAGACGCGGAAGGCGCGGCGGTCAACGTCACCATGCTCTGCGGCCACACTTACGTGAGAAAAGCCGCCGGACACCAGGATAAATACAGCCATGTCACCGACCAAGAACTTCAGGAGATGACCCGCATCGCCGAGCGGGCCGTTAAAGCCGGTTGCGCCGGCGTCTCCTTCGGGATCCGCTACGTACCGGGAACCGAGGAGAAAGAACTGCTGGCCCTGGCGGCACTCTGCCGGCAGGATGGAAAAATGATTGCCTCCCATATTCGCAGTGACGCAGCGGAAGTCTTCGATTCACTGCGGGAATTCCTGGATATCGCAGTCAAAGCAGGTGTATCGGCAGAAGTCTCCCACATTGGCTCCATGGCCGGATTCGGACAAATGGAAGAATTCCTGAAACTGGTCGGGGAATACAAACTGAACGGGCTTGACGTCAGTTGTGACTGCTATCCCTATTATGCTTTTTCTACCGGGATCGGGGAGACCACCTATGATCCCGGCTGGCTTGAGCGCTACAACTGCGACTACGACGTCGTGGAGATGTGTGAAGGAAAATATAAAGGGCAGCGTTGCACGAAGGAGATTTTTGAAGAGATGCGCCGGGATGATCCGGGGGCTTTGACCGTCTGTTACGTCATGAAAGAAGAAGACGTCGACCGCGCCCTGGCGGATCCGAACGTGATGCTGGGAAGCGACGGCGTCCTGAGCTCCGGACAGGGCCACTCGCGCGCTGCCGGCGCTTTCGCGCGGCTTTTCTCTTTCTTCGTGCGCGGCGGCAAGATCAGCCTTTACGACGCAGTAGCCAAAACCAGCGCCATGGCCAAAGAAAAACTCGGCCTGCCGGGAAAAGGCAGCCTGGGCGTCGGGGATGATGCCGATATCGTGATCTTTGATCCCTTGCGGATCACTGACCGGTCCACGTTTACCGATCCGACTGTTCCGCCGGTAGGGATCGACTATGTCATCCTGGGTGGAGAGATCGCGGCAAAAGACGGCAAGGTCGTCCGGGCTGATCTCGGAAAAGCTGTACGCATCCGATAAAAACTGACGCTTGTCTATCTTGACGCTCTTCTTTTCCTATGCTAAAATACTCACGTTGTAAGTGTGCCGGCGTGATGGAATTGGCAGACGTGCGGGATTCAAAATCCCGTGGTGGCGACACCGTATGGGTTCGACCCCCATCGCCGGCACCATAATACTTCCCAGGAGGATTGGATATGAATAATCAACTCGTTTTTCAAGGTGTAATTCTGGTTGCTTTCGTCGCGATCATGTATTTTCTTCTCATCAAACCGCAGAAGAAAAAAGAAAAAGAAATCGATGACATGCGTAATTCCATCCAGGTAGGGGACGAGGTCGTCACCATCGGCGGAATCTGCGGAAAAGTCGTCAAGACGAAAGATGATACCCTGATCCTTCAGGTAGGCGCCGATAAAACGAAATTCGAATTGAAGAGATGGGCTGTTTCTTCCATCGAGAAGAAGTCCGGCCGTATCGACCGCGAAAAACTGAAAGAAGAAGAAGAGAAGAAACCGAACAAGCCGAAACGGATCGGCCGTAAGGATACCGAATCTCTGGAAGGCCAGCTGGCGGAAGCGAAAGAAGAACTGAAAGCGGAAGCCAATACGGCGGCGGTAGAGGCTGCTATTGCTGTTGAGCATGCGGAAGCGGAAGTAGAAGAAGTTCTCTGATCCACCGGTTGCGACTAGTGAACGCGCTATTTGGCTCCTGTAGTAATACAGGAGCTTTTGCGTCTTTTCACGAGAGTCGGGACAAGGGTAAAAACTGTGATTTTCAGCGGTTTTTCCTTGAATTATATATTGAATACAAAGCCAAAAAGTGATAGAATTT
>JAFRYQ010000049.1 GCA_017437565.1 Bacillota bacterium | reverse complement strand
GACCTGGCCTCCGCGACGGCGGCTATGCGCGGCGAGGCCGGTACTACCGTTACCATTACCTACGTCCGCGGCAAGGAAGAGAAGGAGATCAAGGTCATCCGCGGCGAGATCAAGGATGCTTCGATCGTCACCTCGACGATCGACGGGGACCTCGGTTATATCCGCATCTATTCCTTCGGCGACGAGACCTTTCATAAGTTCGACGCTGCGATGACGAAATACGAGACGGAAGGTTACCGGGGCGTCATCATCGACCTCCGCAATAATCCGGGCGGCCTCTTTGACGAAGGGATCAAGATCGCTGACCGCATCCTGCCGGAATGCCTGATCACCTATACGGAAGACAAGAATGGCGTGCGTAAAGAGCATAAGTCCGACGGGGCGACGACCGCGCTGCCGATCGCCGTACTCGTAAACGAGAATTCCGCCAGCACTTCGGAAGTGGTGACGGCGGCGATCAAGGAGAATAACGGCGGCACCATCATCGGCAAGACGACCTTCGGGAAGGGTATCGTCCAGGAGACGACCATGTTCGAGGACGGCAGCGCTATGAGCATCACGACGCGGCAGTATTTCTCCCCGAAAGGGAACGTCATCCACGGAAAAGGAGTGGAGCCGGATCTCGTGGTGGAACCCGGGAAGGCCGGCGAAGATCCGCAATTGGAAGCCGCGAAAGCTTTGTTTTGACTTTCGCACTTTAAAGTGATATAATGCTCCTGCAACGGACGAAATGTTTCGATATCACGGAAGGAGCAGGAAATGGCTTACGAATCCAAATTCGCGCGTGAAGATATTGATGAGCTTTTCGACGGGATTTTGACGCTGAAGACGCGGGAAGAATGCTATCGCTTTTTTGAGGATATCTGCACGGTAAACGAGATCCACGCAATTTCGCAGCGCCTGCAGGTCGCGAAACTGCTGAT
Source organism: Bacillota bacterium (assembly GCA_017437565.1). Lineage (GTDB taxonomy): Bacteria > Bacillota > Clostridia > Peptostreptococcales > Anaerovoracaceae > Eubacterium_B. The sequence goes on along the minus strand of JAFRYQ010000049.1, from coordinate 4,122 downwards.
GCAGAAGAAGACTTACAGTGAGATCGAGAAACTGACGAGTGCTTCCACCGCGACCATCAGCCGGATCAATAAGTGCATCGTCTACGGCGCCGATGGTTACCAGATCGTGATCAACAGGCTGGAAGAAGAGGAATAAGGGCGAAGCGGAACCGGCAAGGCCCGGAATGAAGCTCGGAATAAATCGGAAAAAAGAAGGAAAAGATGGGGCGCAGATGATGCGCCTCGCTTTTTAGGAACCGGTATCGGAAGACGGAGGAAGGCTGACGTGGCGGAAACGATCGCGATCTATATCTACGAAGGAGAATACGGGCACGGCACTGCCGGCTACGGTTTGATCGAGCGCGCCGCGCGGGATTATCTGGCCCGCTTCCCAGAGGCCTTATCCCGCAGAAGCGCTGAGGGACCTTTGGGCGCGGTCCGGCCGGAGGACCTGTCCTTCACGATCGAAAAAGAAGAGAAGAAGAAACCGCATTTCCGGGACTTGCCGCTGTTTTTCTCCGTTTCTAACAGCGGCCGTCTCTGGGTCTGCGCGGTCGGGGTCCGCGAATTGGGACTGGACGTGCAGAAGACGGACGACCGGGAGGAGACGGTGGCCAAGGTGTCCCGGCGTTTCTACGCGGAAGGCGAACAGAAGCGGGTAAGGGAACTGGGCCGGTCGGCCTTTTATGAGATCTGGGTGCGGAAGGAAGCCGTCGGAAAGCTGTCCGGCCGGGGGATCTTCGGACCGGCGGCATCCGTTTGTGACGAAGAAGGAAATCTGCAGGACTGGTTATTTCCGGAGTCGGCGAAAGGCGACGGCACCGTCAGCGCGGATCTCCCGGCAGGCGCATCCGGAGCCTTCGCGATCCGGCTGCAGGAGATCCCGATGCCGGCGGGCTTCACCGGCGCCTGTTGCTGGGAACAAAGCCTTACGGAAGCAGAACCGGAGATTCGGATCCGGCCTTTGGAGGACGATTAGACCGGCAGCAGGGCGACCGACGATAGGAAGATCGACCGATGGATAGGCAGAGCAACTGACAACAGACGGAAAATAAAAAGACAGGAAACAGGAAACAAACAGGAAACCGATAGGAGAAGGCGCAACCGATGAAAAAGACCGGGCAAAAGAAAAAGACTGATCTCCAAAGTCTGAATGCCTATGAAGTGGCGGCTAAACGTCTGGCAAGCGGCGCCAGAACGGCATATGAATTGAAAACCTGGCTCCTGGAACGCGGCTTTGACCGGGAAGAGGCCGAGCAGGCGGTACAAGCCATGGTCACGGACGGATATGTCGACGACTGCCGCTACGCGGCGGATTTCTGCCGGTACGCGGCAGGAAAAGGCTGGGGACCGGGCCGCATCCGCCAGGAATTGGGGAGGCGCGGCGTCTCTTCCGAAGCGATCGCCACCGGGGAAGCCCGTTTCCGGGCGGAAACCGGTGACGGTGCGGAAGAGGATACTGGGGAAGAGGAAGCCAAACGGGCGTTGGCCGTACTTCGGAAAATGGCCGGCCCTACGGATATTGAAGAGGACGGCCGTTTCAGTGAAAAAATGCGTGCCCGTATGAGTCGCCGCCTTTACTCCTACGGTTATGCCTCCGGCACCATCTATGCCGCAATCCACGCGCTGGAAGAAGAATTTACAGAAACGAGCCAATAAGGCAAAGACCTTGGCTATTATGCCGGACGGATATCAGACGGATACCGGGAGGATGTCAGCCGCTAAGAACCAGGACATAGGACCAAATGTGTTGGTAACGACCGCTGTGATCATTGAAAGAGCAATGGTTACAGCGGTTTTTCCGTTATCTGATCCTTTTGATTGATTCACTGGGAAGCCAGCAAAATAGTCGGGGACACGATTTTTCAATTTCGGCAGCAAAATGGGCAAATTCGTAAACTTTCAGGGATTTCGTGTCCTCAAAAGTCCCCGGAAGGCTTATATCAGCGGTTTTGAGGACACGAATTTATTGGTTCGATCAAAAAATGGACATTTTTGACCGGGCTTTGTGATTTCGTGTCCCCGACGAAAAAAGACCTTAAAGTGTCGCCGTGCGCATTCTTCAAGGCCATTGTCTGAGTATGGTCTGCCGGTTATCTGCAGGTGGTTCGTCAATTGTCTGAGTATGGTCTGCCGCTGACCCGTCTATGATTACAGTTCGATCTCTGTCATAAGGTCGGCGGTGGTGGTGACCGGCCCTTCCAGATAGACTTCCTGCACTTGACCGTCCCGGACGATACAGGTGGTCTCGATGACGCCGGCCGGCTGCCGCAACCGGTAATGGTGCTCCCCGTCGCCGGCCGCAAGGGCCAGGCAGATGGCAGTAGCGGTGCTCCCGGAAGCGCAGGAACCTTCCCAATAGGTGGAGTCAACGTCGCGCACGTAGACGACCGGGATCAAAGCCTCGGCCTGGCCGTCCCAGAACATGACGCCGACCGCCGGCGGCGCGTATTTCTTTAGGGCATGATCCCGGAATTTCTGATATGTCGCTGCCGTCGCTGCCACGTTGGAAGTAAGGACATGTAAAATGCCCCCGAAGTCGACGATTCGCACCGGTTGATCGTCGATCACGTCATCCAGAATCCGCAAGGGTAATGGCATCCGGATCCTGGTAGCGTTGGTATCGGGATCCACCAGGACTTCCAGTGGCTCATCTGCTCCGGAAACCGAGACGGTAACCGCCTGCTCCCCATGCAGGCCGCGGGCCTGTGCGGAGAGCAAGGCAAAGGAGCGGGAAGCGTTCCCGCAGAATTCCAAACCGCACATTTCCATGGCCGGAGGCATGCCGCTTTGACCGGTGATGTCCAGGATAAAGGCGACTTGCTCGCCACGCAAGTCTTCGCGGGCCAGGAGCTGTTTGGCGACGGCGGCGTATTCAGTCCGGTGGAAACGGTCCCAGACGAAGATGGTCACGTTGCCGGCGGGATCCATCACAGTCAGGTGGATGTTTCGTTTCATCGGAGACCATCCTTCCTCAAAGAGAAATCGTTCATAGCGAAGACGGAGAGGCGCCAGCCTTGGAGGCGGCGTCTTTTGTGCTTTGATCGGAGCGGGCAAGCAGGAAAACGGTAGCCAGAATACAGCAGAAGCCAACAAAATCGATAGCGTAGAACGGTTCGTGCAACCAGACGACCATCCAAACCGTAGCCGAGACCGGTTCGATGCAGGCAATCATACTGCCCCGCACCGCACCACAGAGGGTAACGCCGGTCAGGTACATGGTATAGGGGAGCACGGTTCCGAAGACAACGATGATAAAGAGAAAAAGCACATAGCGGGCATCCGGCGTCGCTGCCCCGCCGTGGAAACGGTTGGTGACTGCCATCACGATCCCACCGATCAGCATCCCGCAGCCGACCGTAGGAATCGCGCCGTATTCCCGGATGAGGGGCACGGGCAGCATCGTATAGGTAACGAGGGCGACGGCTGAGAGCAGGCCCCAGATCAGGCCGGGCTTTGTGATGTACAGGCTTCCCGGGTTGCCGTGGGTCGCGATGAGGAAAGTACCAACGACGACCAGGATGATCGAGAGAATTTCCCGTCGGCGGGGAAGGCGCCGCGCCATCATGCAGCTGACCACCATGATGAGGACCGGGCCGATATATTGAAGAACGGTCGCCGTGCCGGAATTAGTATAGGAAATCGTCTCCATATAGGAGAGTTGGTTAAACAGCAAGCCGCCGATGCCGGCAATCACCAGTTGCGCCAGTGAGCGGCGGTTTTTCAGCATGGCAGTAAGCCGGTCGCGATGACGGAGCACGGCGATCACGGTGAGGATGATCCCGGTAAAGGTCTGCCGGATGGTCGTCAGAAAGAGCGGGGTGATGCCGTAATCTTGGAACAGAAACTGTGAGCAGGTTCCGGAGAACCCCCAGAGGATGCCCGCGATCAGGGTGATGATGATGCCGGTTCTGATTTTCGCTGATTCTGTTTTATCCATATCCGCTGCTTTTTTGCCTTTCATTTCTAACGCTTCTGAAAAATTGTAATCCCGTTGCCGAAATTTTGCAAGCAAGGGTTGACTGAATACGCGGATTGTGGTATACATGTATACATCGTTCCGCTAGTGCTTTAGAGCATCAAAGCGGAAGACGAAAGTGTGAGGAAAGAAGGAAATAATAGTGTTAGAAGTATCCAAGAAAT
>JAFRYQ010000048.1 GCA_017437565.1 Bacillota bacterium | reverse complement strand
TCTCTGGTCAATGAGGAAATGACCGATCAGGAGATCGAAGCTCTGAGGGAGAAGTTCGGCCTAAACAAACCGATCCTGGTGCGTTACGGCGAGTACGTGTGGGGCATGCTCCACGGCGATCTGGGAACTTCCTATACGACTAAATTCAAGGTGTGGGATCTGTTCTGGCAGCGCTTTCCGAACACGTTTTGGCTGGCGTTATCCTCGACTTTCGTCTGCTGGATCATCGCGCTGCCGCTGGGAATCATTTCGGCGCGGCGTGCCGGCGGCATTATCGACAATATCTGCAACGTGATCGGCGTCATCGGCCTTGCGACACCGAACTTCTGGCTGGGCCTGCTCCTGATCCTCCTGTTTGCCGTGAAGCTCCACTGGCTGCCGGCCATGGGCTTTACGCAGGGCATCAAGAGCCTGATTCTCCCGGCCTTTACGATCGGCACCGGGCAGACCGCGACCCTCATGCGCATCACCCGCTCCTCTATGGTGGAAGCCCTGCATCAGGACTACCTCCGCACGGCCCGCGCCAAGGGCGTCTCCGAACGCCGGGTCGTGAACCGTCACGCCTTGCGGAACGCAGGTATTCCGATCCTGAACATCGCCCTGGGTGTGTTCATCGGCAACTTTGCCGGTGCCATGCTGACCGAGCAGGTCTTCTCCTTCCCGGGCATCGGCGTGATGATCGTGCAGTCGGTCAACAGCCGCGACATCCCCATGGCATGCGGTTTTATCACCATGAAGTGCATTATCATTACCATACTGGGAACCCTCCGCGACATGGCCTTCGTGCTGGTAGACCCCCGTGTCAAATCCATGTATGTTTCGGATAAGAAGCGGAAGAAAAAGCAGCTGGCGGAAAAGAAAACGTCCGCCAACGCGGCATAAGGGGGCGGAGAAATGGCTGCAGAAAAGAGAGTCTCCATCGCGCGTCAGTACAGCAAGCGTTCCCAGTTTGCGGAATTCTGGCGGCGTCTTTCCCAAAACAAGGGCGCGATCGTAGGTCTGGTGGTTACGGTCGCGATCATTCTCCTGGCGATCTTTGCCGATGTGATCTTTGACTTCGATACCCAGGTCGCCGGCTATAACGTCGATGCGATCAAACTGAAACCCTGTAAGGAACATCCCTTCGGAACCGACGAGCTCGGCCGCGATATGTTCAACCGGGTCCTGTACGGGACCAAATATTCGGTCTCGATTGCGGCTTCCGTACTGGCGTTTTCGTTTGCGTTCGGTCTGCCGCTCGGCGCCCTCTGCGGCTACAAGGGCGGTCTCTGGGACCTTCTGATCATGCGGGTGTTCAATATCATCGGCTCTATCCCGGCCCTGCTGCTCGGCGTCATCATCGTGGCAGCCTTCGGGCAGAGCACGCCGGTGCTGGTCATAGCGCTCGGCATCGGCCGTATCGGCGGCGTCGCGGGCATCACGCGTACTTCCGTCATGACCAACCGCTCCGCAGACTATCTGGAAGCCGGCCGGGCTATTGGCCTGAAGGAATCGAGGATCGTTTTCAAGCATCTGCTGCCGAACTGCATGGCGCCCATCATCGTCGACGCGACGCTGGGCATGGGCGGCGCCATCATTTCCTGCTCGTCCTTAAGCTTCCTCGGCATCGGCGTTCCGAAGCCGCATCCTGAATGGGGTGCGCTGCTGTCCGGAGGCCGCAGTCAGGTCGGCACCTATCCGCACCTGACCCTGTTCCCGGGTCTCGCGATCATGATCACGGTGCTGGCCCTGAACCTGATGGGCGACGGCCTGCGCGACGCGCTTGATCCGAAGCTGAAGAAGTAAGGAGGCGGCCATGGCAAAACGTATCAAAAATATCGCTCCGGAAGTGCTGAACGCGCCGGATCTGACGCCGGAAGAGATCGGCGAAGACGTGATGCTCGATATCCGCGACCTCACCGTCCACTATGAAGTCGACGGGGACGTGGTGGAAGCGGTCTCCGACGTGACCCTGCAGGTGAAGAAGCAGAAGACGCTCGGCCTCGTGGGCGAGACCGGCGCCGGCAAGACGACGACCGCGCTGGCGGCCCTGAACCTGATCCCGGATCCGCCGGGAATCATCAAGAAGGGAAGCATCTACGTCTGCGGCGAAAACATCCTGAAAAAGAAACCCACCGAGCTGGAGAAGATCCGGGGCCGGGACATCGCCATGATCTTCCAGGATCCGATGACCTCCCTGAACCCGGTGTTCAAGTTAGGCGACCAGATCGAGGAAAGTATCCGCATCCATGAGAACTGCTCGAAGACCGAGGCCTGGGAGAAAGCCATGGACATGCTGGAGATCG
>JAFRYQ010000047.1 GCA_017437565.1 Bacillota bacterium | reverse complement strand
GGCTGGCGGGGCCGGCTCTGCCAACGGGACCGGCGGTATGATCACCAAATTGCGGGGCGCTTTGATCGCCACCGCGGCCGGCGTGGAGACCGTCATCTGTTCCTTCCGCGAGCATGATGCCGTACTTCATGCCTTGGACGGAGTGGCTGGCGGCACCTATTTCGCCGCTTCCGGCCAGGCGCTCCATGCGCGGAAACAGTGGCTGGCCTTTTACGCCGAAAGCTGCGGCAATCTCTACGTCGACGAAGGCGCCGCCCGCGCCCTCCGCGAGCGCGGCAGCAGCCTGCTGGCCGCGGGGATCGTAGCCGTAGAAGGAGAATTCGTAAAGGGCGACGTCGTCGACGTTTACGCTCGCGGCACCCACGAACTGCTGGGTCGCGGCCTCGCCCGCTGCTCCCGCTCCGACGTCGCCCGCGCCCTCCGCTCCTCCGGTTCCGGTCTGGAAGTCATCCACCGGGACGACTGGGTGCGCGCCATCGAACATTACGACCGCTGAAAGGAGAATCCTTATGAACCTCTCTCTCACCTTGCCGGAGATCGGCCAGAGAGCAAAGCGCGCGGCTCGGTCCCTCTACGCCGCGGACAGTGAACTCAAGAACCGCGCCCTGGCGCAGGCGGCTTCTTCCCTGCTCGCGCAGAGCGAAGCCATCTTAGCCGCCAACCAGCTGGACCTGGCCGCCGGCCGGGAAGTCGGTCTGACCAGCGCTTTACTCGACCGGTTGGCCCTGACGCCGGAACGCCTGTCCGGGATCGCCCAGGGCATGCTTGACGTCGCCGCCCTTCCTGACCCGGTCGGCGCCTTGTTGGATGAAACCGTACGTCCGAATGGACTGAAGATCGTGAAACGCGCCGTACCCATCGGCGTCATCGGCGTCATCTTTGAAGCGCGTCCCAACGTCTCCGCCGATTCGGCGGCGCTCTGCCTGAAGAGCGGCAACGCTTCCATCCTGCGCGGCGGCAAAGAAGCGATCCGTTCCAACCAGGCGATCGTCACGGCCATCCGCTCTGGCATTGAAGAAGCCGGCCTGCCCGCGGACTGCGTGCAGCTGATCACCGATACGTCCCGCCAAACAGCGACAGAATTCATGCATCTGGACGCTTATGTGGACCTGCTCATCCCTCGCGGCGGCCCCGGCCTGATCCAGGCCGTCAAGCGCGAAGCTACAGTACCGGTCATCGAGACCGGCGCCGGTACCTGCCACATCTATGTGGCGCCCTCCTGCGATCCGGAGATGGCCGTCAGCATCATCAACAATGCCAAGACCAGCCGTCCCTCCGTCTGCAACGCGGTGGAATGTATCCTGGTCCACTCCGCCTGCGCGCCGGATATCCTGCCGCTGGTGGCCGCTAAATTAAAAGAGAAGAACGTGGAACTGCGCGCGGACAAGCGGGCCCTGATGCTGCTGAGGGATGCCGTTCCGGCCACCGAGGAAGATTGGGGCAAAGAATATGACGACTATATTCTCGCCATCCGCATCGTCGACTCCACAGACGAAGCGATCGAATACATCCGCACCTACAGCACGCATCACAGCGAAGCCATCCTCACCCGGGATGAAGCCGAAGCCCACCATTTCATGGAGAGCATCGATTCCGCCGCTCTCTATTGGAACGCTTCCACCCGCTTCACGGACGGCGGCGAATTCGGCATGGGCGCCGAGATCGGTATCTCCACGCAAAAACTCCACGCCCGCGGGCCCTTGGGCGTGAAGCAGCTTTGCTCGGAGAAATACTATATTTACGGGAGCGGACAGATCCGCTAGGGCAGACCGGTCGATCTAAGAGGATCTGAGAGGCTGTTCCATAAATTCTAATCTAAGACGAAAAACTGTTCTATAAAAACAAAAAACAACTTTAAGTGAACAATCTCTCAGCGGATCTGTTCACTTTAAATTGTTTTATGGGCAAAACCTGTTCTATGAATGCGGATAATGGGTTTTATTGAATAGTGCCACCGGCCAGCTACCAATACGAAAGGGCAATCCCGAAACATGATCTGTTTGGAGACTGCCCTTTTGTTTTAATACCGGAATCCTTGCGTCGTTTCCACGATCAGATGGCCCGCAGCGGCTGCAGCCGGATCGACTGGAAGCAAGCCGGTAAAGCCGAGGGCGTTCCCGTCCACGGTCTGGGGCGTCAGTTCATAGACCTCTCCGGCAATGGCGTAATAGATGCGCCCGGTCTCCGCTGCGGGAGCGACGCCAGCCTCTTCATCCGCGATATTCTGAGGCGCATCCCCTGAAAACAGGGTCCCCCGGAGCCAGGCCCGGCCGTCATGCTCCTCCACCGTATAAGACCCGATGGCCGCTTGTCCGGCGCTTGGTGCGGCAGCGGCAGCCGCTGCGGCTTCCAGGAGCTCCGGCTCCGTACGCAGGGGCGCGGTAAACTGAAGTCCTTCTTCCTGCAGAAGGTAGATATTCCGCTCGGCGATCTCGATCACCACGTCATCCGCTTCCGTCTCTGCGGCCATCCCCAGATCGAAGGGCAGCGTTTTCTCATAGACCGCATAGGCGTAAGCATCGCTGAAATGTTCGATCAGATTGTTGGCGAAGGAATCCCGGAACATGAGCAAACGGCCGCTTCCCGACGGATTCTCGGTCTCGATATGCGGCTGCTCGGTATTGCGGGTGCGGGTCGTATAGTGCCAGAGCGGCTCCTTGGTGAATTCCCAGACCGCTTCATTCTTCCCGGCCAGCGGATAAAGCATCTTCTCCAGGTCGCCCGTCATGGCGTTCTCGCGCACCGTATAGCCGGCAGCGCTTAATGGCTCGCCCGGCCGGCCCAGCGCCGCCAGGATCTCCCCAGCCACCAGCTCCGCGCCTTCGCTGTTCCAGTGCGTATCAGTCTTATAATAGAGTTCCTCCGGGCGGCTCTGGAAGACCGTGAAAAGATCGACCAGCCAGGGCGCCTCCCCGGCTGCCTGCAGCAAGGCGTCAGCATCCCCTTCCGCGCTGATCTTCCGGTACTGATAAGGCATATGGTCGTAAAGGCTGTTCTTATTCGGGGCGACCGCCAGCCGGAAATTCCGGCCTTCCTTTTGCATCGCTTCATTCGCCAGTTCCATCGTGTGGACCAGGTTGAAGATCTGCCGGTCCGAAAGCTTCCTTACGCCCAGGTAGTCGTTCGTCGTATCCCGGAAATAGAGCCAGCCGTCCTCGCCCACGATCACGTTCTCCACGGAAGACGTGTGAAAGCAGGCGGCCTGCAGGCGCGCTTCCGCTTCCAGCAGCTCTGTCCGCAAGCCGACTTTTTGCACCGCCCAAGCTTCCAGGTCGGCGGCGATGCTTTGATTGACCGTGCCGTCCTGCCAGATCCGCGGCGTTTCGGCATGCGACTCGTTCAAAGCTCCCGTCCCCAGGAAGGCAAATCCGAGCAAAGCTACGGCGAACGCGCCGATCAGGGCGATATAGGCGATGTAGAACGCTTTTTTCTGTTTCACGTCTTCTCACCGCCCTTTCTAAAACCGGAAATAGATAAACGGGTTATAACTGCCCGAAACGAGGCCCATCACGCAGAGGACCAGCAGGCCCAGGCTAAGCAGGAAGCCGGCCGTTTCCAAGCCGCGGGAGAGCGTCTTCTCCCCGCTGTGGGTCAGGCGCGCTTTCCAGTCAAACATGAGCAGCGCGCCGGTGACCGCCATAGCGATCGTATAAGGATCCCAGGGCCGGATCGCGAGCGACGCCGCTTCCGCGGAAGGCGAAAAACCGGTGAACATCGTACGGATCATGGTCAAAGCGCTGCCAAGCGTCTCGGCCCGGAAGAAAACAAAAGCCAGGACGACGACCAAGGCGGTATAGATCCAGCCGACCACGTTGCCCTGTACACGTTTCGCCCATTTACCCCGCTCTTCCAAAACGGAGAAAGTACCGTGGATCAGGCCCCAGATCACGAAATTGATGCCGGCACCGTGCCAAAGCCCGGTCAGGAAGAAGACGATATACTTATTCAGCATCGTGCGGGTGGCGCCTTTCCGGTTCCCGCCCAAGGGGATGTAGAGATATTCTTTAAACCAGGTGGAAAGGGAGATATGCCAGCGGCGCCAGAAGGCTTTGATGGTGGTGGCGCCGTAGGGGTGCGCAAAGTTCTCTTTCAGGGAGAAGCCAAACATGCCGGCCATGCCCAAGGCCATATCGCTGTAGCCGCTGAAATCGTAATAGATCTGCAAGGCGTAGAGCAGGGCTGCCGTCCATGCGGAAGCCGCGCAAAGCTGCTCCGGGGCCAGCGCGTAGATCTGGTCCACCGCCACCGCGCAGGTATTAGCGATCAGGACTTTCTTAGCCAATCCGAAGATAAAACGCCGCAGTCCCAGTGCGGTCTTCTCTGCGCTTGTCTTCCGCTCGGCGAGTTGGTCGGCGATATCGTGATACTTCACGATTGGGCCGGCGATGAGCTGAGGGAAGAAAGTGATATAGAGCAACAGGTCCGGATAGCGTCTCTGTACCCGGGCGTCGCCGCGATAGACGTCGATCACATAAGAGAGCGTCTGGAACGTATAGAAGGAAATGCCGATCGGCAGCCGCAGGCCGAGCCCTGCATATTTAAACAGGACGAGCAGTCCGATGTTGAAAACGACAGCGACGGTGAGCAAGGTTTTCCCGGACGTGTGTGGCTTGCCGAACTTACCGGCCGGATGATTCGGCGCGCTTTCCTGCCCCTTGGCTGCCGCGATCCCGCGCGCCAGAAAATAATTGACGACGCTGCTCGCCAACAGCAATAAAATATAGACCGGTTCCCCCAGCGTATAGAAGAGCAGGCTGGCAATCAGCAGCAGGATATTCCGGGCCCGCAACCCGGGAATCAGATGATAAAGGCAGCAGGTCACTGCCAAAAAGAGCAGAAAACTGATGGAACTGAAGACCACGGTTAGATCACCGCTCCTGTTTTATTGATCCACATTAATCGACTTGACGGTAAAGCTCGATCGCCTCAACGTTCCCGTCAGCCATATAAAAATCGATCCCGAAGGCATCGCGTTCCAAACGCAAAAGCTCTGCCCCCTCTTCACTGAGGTCGTTGCCATAGGCTGTGGCCAGCTTCTCCCGACTGTCCCCGACCTGAATGCCGCTCGCGATCGCCTCCTTTTCGCTCAGGATCTCCACGGCGTCCACGCGGTCTTTATCCCCGTCCGGGTACGTATGGATGATCAAGTCCGGATAAGTAAAGACCTTATCCATACCCTCATAAAGGCAACTCTTACTCTCTTGTACGTCTTCGGCATCACCGAGCGCTGCTGCGACCTCCGCGATGTCCTGATCGAGCGCGATCACGGTCTCTCCATAAGCAACCTCGGTATCCTTCAAGCTGATGTTGGTCTGCGGCTGCGCGCTGTTGCTTTCACTGCTTCCGCTACTTCCGCTGTTGGCGTTCTCAGAGCTGTTAGCGGCGCCGGCGCTTCCCGGCGCGCTTCCCCCGCAGGCGCTGAGCAGAAGCAGGAGCGCTATCAAAGCCATAACCAATGTTGCTTTCTTTTTCCCTTTATCCACGTTTCATGCCTCGTTTCTATCTTGAGTTCTTTTCCCGCCCGGTCACCTTGCCAATCCGCGATTCCGGTTCCTCAAGGGGTCTCCGGGAGTTTGCTCTTATCCCACTCGTAGGTTAAAGGATTGGTGTATTTGGGATTCTGATAGGAATAAGCTTCCAGTTCGGCAGTCGTTAGGAGGAAGCGTTCTCCTCCCCAACCGGTCGTGGCGTCGATGTGGTACCAGTTTCCATCCACTTTCACCATGACCCAGAAGTGATAGTTCTGATAGCCCGGCACTTCTTCCGTTTCAAACCCGGCTCGCATCAAAAGAGCCCGCAGTGCAGTACAGAAAGCATAGCAGTCGCCTTTCCGTTTGGCCAAAGCGACTTTCGCCCCCCGCAAAAAGTCCCCTTTCATCGTGACGCCGCTATAGCGGATTTCTTCTTCGACCCAGGTATAGATAGCGTAAGCCCGTTCACGCTCATCCATATCTTTTTTAATGATATCCACCAGGACCTGGTCGCACAGTTCATTCACTTCTTCACTGCCGGTATCGGCAACAGCCAGTTTCCCGCCATCGTTCAGCTTGATCTTCTCGCCGCCGCAGGAAACCAACGTGAATGCCATCAATATCATCAGCAGCACAGCCGTCATACGGATCGTCAACTTCCGAATTGCCACCGCTTGATTCATCTTGCCTGTCTTCTCGCTCTTGCCTTCCATCTTCTTCTGCCTCTTTTCCAGACATTCGCATAAGCGCTTCCGAAAATCATTTTCCAATACGCATCTATTCTACTACAAAATGCCAGATTCGTCATTTTCATTTTCAAAGTCATCCCTTCTCCTCTCCTTCATGCCCTGTCGCCACTCAGGCGATGAAACGCGCTGTCGCCACTTGGAATGGGAAAGGCCCTCTGGCTCAAAATTCCGGGGGTCTGGGCTCCAAGTGGCGACAGGCCTCTGGCCAAAATGGCTAAAATCAGCCGTTTCTGGAAATGCGCTGTCGCCACTTGGAAGGGAAAAGGCTCTTTGGCTCAAAATTCCGAGGGTCAGCGCTCCAAGTGGCGACGGAGCACCGCTGGGCGCGGCCTACCGAGATCGTGGCGACAGAGCGTCGCTGGGCGCTGCCCACCGGGAGCGTGCCGACAGAACTCTGCCGACAGCACGGCGACAGGACCCCACTGGGAGCGGCCCGCTGGACGCGGCCCCGCCCATAGCGCGGCATGAAAAGAGCCCGCCATCTTGGCGGGCTCTTGGAGCTTCTTGATTCTCGCTAAGCGATCTTCAATTATTCGATGATCTCCGTTACGACGCCGGAACCTACGGTTCTGCCGCCTTCACGAATCGCGAAACGAAGTCCTTCTTCGATCGCGATCGGCGTGATCAGTTCGATCGTCATCACGACGTTGTCGCCAGGCATGCACATCTCGGTGCCTTCCGGCAGGTTCAGGTCGCCCGTTACGTCCGTGGTTCTGAAATAGAACTGCGGTCTGTATCCGTTGAAGAACGGCGTATGACGTCCGCCTTCTTCTTTCTTCAGGACGTATACCTGGCCTTTGAACTTCGTATGCGGATGGATCGTGCCCGGTTTCGCCAGGACCTGTCCTCTTTCGATCTCCGTTCTCTGTACGCCTCTCAGCAGAGCGCCGATGTTGTCGCCCGTCTCCGCCTGATCCAGCGTCTTACGGAACATTTCTACGCCCGTTACGACGACCGTTCTCTTCTCATCCGTAAGGCCTACGATCTCGACCGAGTCGCCTACCTTCAGCATACCTCTTTCGACTCTGCCCGTCGCGACCGTTCCACGGCCCGTGATCGAGAAGACGTCTTCTACCGGCATCAGGAACGGCTTGTCATTCGCTCTCTCCGGCTGCGGAATGTAGTTGTCTACTGCTTCCATCAGCTCGATGATCGCGTCCGCCCACGGTCCTTCCGGATCTTCCAGAGCCTTCAGCGCGGAACCTCTGATGATCGGCGTATCGTCGCCGGGGAATTCATATTCGTCAAGCAGTTCTCTGACTTCCATTTCGACCAGGTCCAGAAGTTCCTCGTCGTCTACCATGTCGCACTTGTTCAGGAACACGATGATGTAAGGTACGCCGACCTGACGGGAAAGCAGGATGTGCTCTCTGGTCTGCGGCATCGGGCCGTCCGTCGCCGCTACGACCAGGATCGCGCCGTCCATCTGCGCAGCACCGGTG
>JAFRYQ010000046.1 GCA_017437565.1 Bacillota bacterium | reverse complement strand
GCATGAATATCCTCGGTTCTGTCAACTTGCAGATCAAGAATAACGAAGTCACCGGATGCGGCGGGAATGCCATCCAGCTCACCAAGGGAGCGGCGAACACGTTCTCGGCTACGGTCACCGGCAACCATGCCGTTCAGAACCTGGGCGGTAAAGACTATTTCATTGGCAAAGAAGCTACGAAAGCAACCATAGCATCTTTCAAAGATAACTGTTCGGGTTATCCGGCGACGACCCGTTTCTATTTCGGCACCGGCGACAAATTACCGGCCGGGAACGGTGCCTGCATCAAGCTGGCAAGGGTCACCGGCGTCACGGGCCGGGAGTATACCGGTAAAGCCATCACGCCCAAGCCGGTCGTGGTGCTCGGTACGACGCTCATAGAGGGCACCGATTATACCCTGAGTTATCGCGACAACGTCCAGGTCGGGACGGCTACGGTGACCATTACCGGCAAAGGGCAGTTCCACGACAGCACCAGCGTCAAGTTCAAGATCACGGAAGCGACGGTCCAGGATCTCAGCAAAGCGACCGTCACGGTGGCCGATCAAAGCTTTGACGGCAAAGCCAAGACCCCGGCGCCGACCGTGAAGCTGAACGGCAAGGTGTTACAGGCCGGAACCGACTACACGGTGAAATACAGCGATAACACCGACCCCGGTAAGGCCAAGCTGACGATCACCGGGAAGGGCCTTTATAAGGGAACGGTCACCAAGACCTTTACCATCACCAAACCCAAGGGATCCTTCGTGCGTATTGCCGGCAAGAACCGCTACGCGACCGCTTACGATATCGGGAACCAGTTGAAACTGGACATGAAGGTCATTAAATACGACAATATCGTCGTCGCGGACGGGCGCAATTACCCGGACGCGTTGGCTGCTTCCTATCTGGCTAAGGTGAAAAAAGCGCCGATCGTGCTGACGGCACCGGGCGTTTTCGATGATACGGTCGCCTTTATCCGCAAAAATATGAAAACCGGCGGCACCGTCTACATCGCCGGCGGACCGGGATCGGTCCCGCAGGAATTCGTCAATAAACTGGCCGGGATCAAAGTGAAGCGCATGGGCGGCGCCAACCGCTATGAGACGAACCTGCTGATCCTGAAGGAAGCCGCGGTGAAGAATCAGGATATCATCGTCTGTACGGGCGCGGATTTCGGCGACAGCCTGTCTGCCGGGGCGACCGGAAGGCCGATCCTGCTCGCTGCCGGAAGCAGCCTCACGAACAGTCAGAAGACCTATCTGAACGGACTTACGACGAAGAAGTATTATGTGATCGGCGGGGCGGACGTGGTCAGTAATGGCGTGCAGGCAGATCTGGCCAAATACGGAAGCGTGACCCGCATCACCGGGAAAGACGTCTTTACGCGGTCGGTCAGCATCGCTAAGACCTTCTTCCCGGGGAATCAGCCGCATGTCGGCCTGGCTTCCGGCGAAAGCTATCCGGATGGGCTCTGCGGAGATCCTTTGGCGATGGCCAAAGGCGGACCGCTGCTCCTGGCCGGCAGCCAGAAGCATATGTACAGCCCGGCGGCCGCCTACGCCAAAGCCGCCAATACCTATCAGGTCACTGTTTTTGGCGGCGCGGTCTGGGTGAGCGACCAGGCGGTAAGAGCGGTCCTCGGACAATAGCTGCCGGCCGCAAGTAAGGCGGCAGCAGGACAGATGGAAACATGAGAAAGGGCAGAATATGAAACGAACGCATCCATATCCGGTCGGGAACCGGAAAGTAGCCATCATCGGCTCCGGTTACGTCGGCTCGTCGATCGCTTACGCGCTGGCGCTGCGGGATATCGCGCGGGAGATCGCGGTGATCGATATCAACGTGAAAAAAGCGGATGGCGAGGCAAAAGATATTCGTCACGGGATCCCCAGCATGGGAACCGCGGATCTCTACGCCGGCGATTATTCCGACTGCCGGGATTGCGACCTGATCGTGGTGACGGCCGGCCGCGGACGCAAACCGGGGGAGAGCCGTCTGGACCTGATCTCGGAAAACGTGAAGGTCATGCGTAACGTCATCGACTCCATCAAAGAGTATTATACGAACGGTGTCATCATGATCGTCTCCAACCCGGTCGACATCCTGACCCTGAAGGCAATGGAATGGATGGGGCTGCCGGACGGCATGGTCTTCGGTACCGGCTGCGTGCTCGATACGTCCCGTTTCATCCGCGCGGTCGCGGATTACGTCGGCCTGAGCACCGGTGTGATCAGCGGCTATCTGGTCGGGGAACACGGTGACTCCCAGGTGCCGGTCTGGAGCCGGGTAAACGTTGGCAGCATCCCCATCGCGGAATACTGTGAAGATGCCGGAATCGAGTGGAATGAGGAGATCCGCAAACAGTTGGCGGAGAAGACGAAAGTGATGGGCGCGGATATCATCAATGCCAAGAGCCGGACCCATTATGGCATCGCGACCTGTGTCAGTTATCTGGCGGATGCCGTCCTGAACCAACGCCCGACGATCGCCTCCGTCTGCTCGGTATTGCGGGGCGAACACGGTGTGCGGGACGTGGCGCTGTCCGTGCCTTCCGTCGTCGGACCGGCGGGCGTACAGCAACGCATCCGGGAACGCTGGGATCCGGAAGAATACCGCGGCTTCTTTGACGCGGTCGAACGGGAGAGGGAAGCCCTGGCGCAACTGGAGGAAACGCAGAATTGACCCGTGGCTGGCACTGACCCGGCCGCCAACCGGTTTATTGAAAATGGCCCTGTTTCTTCCTGATATGCAATGAAAACAGATGGTTTTCAGCCGCTCTTTCAATAAGTCGGAGCGGATGGGTTCCGCTCTGTAAAAGAGAAGGAGCAGGCTTTTCTGAAGGCGAGCTGCTCACACGAAAAGAGGCTGTCTCCAATCATGTTTGGGGACAGCCCTTTTTGCTGCGTAAGATCATGTATTAAGACATTGATTCAGGCCGGCTATTCCGTCAGGATGGCTTTCGCGGCCTGGTCGCTGATCCAGACCTGGCCGCCGAGGACGGTCACCTTGGTCGCGCCGGCGTTCTTCGCGTAAGCGAGGGCTTTCACGTAGATCTTCTTTTCGCTCGTCGTCAGGATCAGCGGCCCGCCTTTGGCGATGGCCAGCGGCCCGCCGCAGAGGGCATCGGGGAAGTTTTCGCCCGGCGCCAGGGTGAGATGGCTTTGTTTACCGGGGAAGAACTGCTTGGCGATGTTGACCGAGCGGTCGTAACAGGTGGCACCGTTAATGCGGGCGGTACTGCCGTATTTTTTCAATCCTTTTTCGATCCCGGCCTGGATCACGGACGTATTGCCCACGACCCAGAATTTCTTTGTCTGCAAGGTCTTCAGATAGGCCGTCTGGCTGGTCGTCAGTTCGCTGCCGCGGACGAGCAGGATGGGCCGGCCGGTGCCGGAAGCGGAGAGACTGTCCTGATACTGCGTCCCATCGGTCACCAGGATCTCCTGCTTTTTCACGCCGGCTTCCTTCAGGATCAACAGGTTCGTTTCATAGCGGTTGGCCCCGCCGAGCCGTTTCCATTTAAACCCGGCCTTCTGCAGAAGCGTCTGGATCTCGGCCGGGACCGAACCGGTGCCGCCCAGGATATAGACCGTGCTGCCTTTTTTCACGTTCTTCTGCAGATAGCTGATGGTCTCATTGAAACGGGCCGGATGCGTGACGAGGAGCGGCGCTTTTTTGACCTTGGCCAGATAGGCGCCGGCCAGGGCATCCGGGAAATTGCGGCCGTCGGCGATGCAGGCGGAACTGAACTGGCTGACGCCGTACTGCTTCTTCAGGGCGTCGGCGATTTTTACCGCCGTCGCGTAGCGGTTGTCGCCGGCCAGGCGGGTGACGCTCGCTTTCAGTTTGGCGATGCTGGCGGTCCTGGTCGCGCCGCAGACCGTACAGGTATAGGTCCGCACCCCGGCGCTACGGGTGGTCGCGGCTTTCGTCACTTTGCCTCCGTCCCAATGGTGGTCCTGTTTCTGGACGTGCGAGGAGTCGAGGCTGCAGACGCGTTGATGCTGGCTGGCATTCAGCTTTTTCCAAGCGCCCCATTTATGCATATGAATGGGAACCGGTTCCGGGTCGCCGGGATCCACCGGGACATCCGGCTGGCCGGGATCGGGGTCGCCCGGATCCACTGGATCCACAGGCTCTTCCTCCTTCTGCCAGTGGGCGTAGACCGTAAAATGGCCGGCTTTGACCGGCGTTGCCGCCGTTATTTGACTGCCGCCGGTTGCCGCCGTATACCAGCCGGTAAAGGTATAACCCATGCGGACCGGAGCAGGGGGCAGGGTATAGGTCGTACCGTAGGTGTTCTTCGTCTCGGCGCTGCCGCCGTTTTCCGGCGCGAAGGCTGTGGCCGTCGTGCCGTCTTCTAACTGCATCTGGGCGAGCCAGACCGTGCCGGCCCGGTCGATATAGGGATTCATCACGTTCCCGTAAGTAGGAAGCTTGTCCATGCGCACCGTGTACTTCTGCCAATTTGTGGAGAGCGTCACGCTGCGGTAATTCGCGGTCGGCTCGTAACCCCAGCGGAAAAAGATCTTGGTGCCGCTGACAGAGGCCTTCGCGTAGAAGCTCAGGATCATTTCTTTCTGATCGCCGACAAAGCCATTCCCGGCGTTATTGCCCTGAGTGGCGGTCACGATGTGCAGGTCTTTGCCGCTGGCCCCGGCCTGTGTATTGACGACCTTCAGGGAGTTGTAACCCCCGTAAGTCGTGGCGGTATCGACGGCGACGGTGGAAACGGACGTGTCGCGGCTCTTCCAGGCACCCGTATCGAGGTTGCCCGAGAAGGCAGAGCCGTAGAGATAATTCTTGCCGGTGAGATTGTGGTAACCGATGAGGCGGTAGGTATTGGCGCTCCACTGGGCATAACAGATGATGGTATCGCCATTGACTTCGGAACCCTTGCCACCCATCGTGCGCTGGTCCTCCCAGAGCGTTTTATAATAGCCGGAGGGCTGGCTGCCTTCTGCGTACCAGCCGCTGTTCGTACCGTCGGTATAGCGCCATTTGCCGTCGCTCTTGCGGT
>JAFRYQ010000045.1 GCA_017437565.1 Bacillota bacterium | reverse complement strand
CGCGCCGTCTACACCACGGGCATGGTCTATATCAGCGGCGGCGTCATCCGGGACTGCTCGGCGTCTTATAGTGCCGCGCTCTACTGTCAAAGCGGCGGCCTCAACATGACTGGCGGGGAGATCTGCGGGTGCAAAGCCACCTACGACGGCTCGGGCGGCCTGATCGCCGCCGCCCGACCCTGGGGCAACCTGACCATCTCCGGCGGCCGCGTCCACAATAACGACTGCTATTATTGCATCAGCACCGACGGCAACAAGCTGATCGTCAGCGGCGGCGAGTTCTACGAAAACAGCGGCTCGGTCTTCTATACCGGTGTGAACAGCGAAAGAACGGAACTGAGCGGCGGCACCTTCCGGGACAACGGCCGGGCGGTCTACGCGCTCTACTACAAGCCTCTCTATCTGTCCGGAGCCCCGGTCTTCCAGACGGAAACGGACTTCCTGCAGGGTCCGGTCACGATCTCCGGCGAACTGACCGCTACGGGTCCGATCCGGCTGCACCCCTACAGTTATGAACTCGGCTACCAGGCTTTAGCCGGCGACGCGGACCTGGTCAGCGCCGCAGCCGGGAAGTTTGTCCTCATCGACGCTCCGGCCCCGGATCTCATCATCAATTCCGGTGGCCGCATCGATACGGAACCCTCCAGCCTCATCACCGACGGCGCCAGCTTCGTTTCTGCCCTCGGCGGTGAGGAATACGCGACCTATACGGAAGCGGACGGCGTCTATACCGTTACGCTGAAGAAGGACGTCACCCGCACCCGTCAGCTCTATCTGGTCAGTGGCACTTACATCCTGACAGGAAGCGGCACCATTTCCCGGTCCCGGGATCCGGAATATACCGGCACGGTGATCGAGATCAGCGGGGACGCGAATCTGACGCTCGCGGGGAACGTCGTCGTCGACGGCGGCGCCATATGGACGAAGGACGGCGCTTACGCCAGCCCGGCGGACGGCGGCGCGAACAGCGGCGTCGTCGCCACTTCTTCCCTGATCCGCAACGCCGGCACCTTTACGCTGACCGACCATGCTACCTTACAGAATAACGCCGCGGAAAACTCCAACAACCACGACACCCGCGCCATTTACTCCAATGGCGACAACGGCCTGGTCACCATCAGCGGCGGCGTCATCCGCGACTGCGCGGCGTCTTACTGCGCGGCCCTCTTCATCCAGCACGGCGGACTCCATATGAGCGGCGGGGAGATTTGCGGGTGCAAAGCCACCTACGACGGCTCGGGCGGCCTCGTCAGCGCGGCCTACGCGCACTGGAATATCGTCATCTCTGGCGGCAGCGTCCACAATAACGACTGCCAGTATTGCATCAGCACCGATGGCAACAAGCTGATCGTCAGCGGCGGCGAGTTCTACGAAAACAGCGGCACGGTCTTCTATACCGGTGTGAACAGTGAAAGAACGGAGCTGAGCGGCGGCACCTTCCGGGACAACGGCCGGGCCGTCTACGCGCTCTACTACAAGCCCCTCTACCTGTCCGGATCCCCGGTCTTCCAGACGGAAACGGACTTCCTGCAGGGCCCGGTCGTGGTAACGGGAACGCTAACCGGCGAGACGCCGATCTACCTGACTCCCTACGAGACCACGTCCGGGGCCGTCGCGGTACAGGGTACCGACTCCTACGCGCTCACGGAAGCGGACGCGGAGAAGTTTATTTTAACCAACGCGCCGGAAGACGCGCGGCTGCTGTTCCGTTCCTCGGACAACCAGATCGTCATCACCTATATGACGCCGGTTCTGATCGAACTCCAGGCGGCGGATGAGATCCGCTTTGACGGCGAACCGATCGCGGAAGGCGTCGATTTCGGCCTCTCCGTCTTCGCGTACGAAAACGGGGAAAAGGGCGAAGAAATCACCGCCAACTACACCCCCGGCGGCGGCGATCTGGGCGTCTTCTATCAGTACCGTCCCGCTTCTTCCTCCGGATCATTTACGGAAGGTCTGCCCACGGCTGCCGGCACCTATACCGTCCAGGTGCAGACCAGCGCGGACAACCTGCATTTCCGTTCCGCGGGAACCGCCACTTTCACGCTGGAGATCCTGCCGCGCCTCGTCGACTTCACGCTCTCGTCCCTGCCGGACGTTTACTACCGCGGCTCGGTCTATACCCCCGAACCGGAGGTCTCGGCCGCCGGCATCCCTTCCCTCGTCAAAGGACAGGATTACGAGCTGCTCTACACGGACAATCTCACCCCCGGCCTCTGCACGGTCACCGCATCCGGCCTTGGTAATTACGCGGGCAGCACCGGTACCATCACCTTCCGGATCCTGGAGGTCCCGGTCCTGGTCACCGCATCCGGCAAAACCGGCGTCCGCTACGACGGAAATCCGGTTGTCCCGGGCGAAGACTTCACCGTGCGTGTCTATCTCTATCCGGACCATGTCCAAGGCGCAGAGATCACGTCTTCCTATTCCGGTGAAAACGATGCGCCGGCTATCACCTATCAATTCCGGCCGGCCGGCTCTTCCGGCGCGTTTTCGGACGGTCTCCCCACGGATGCCGGCACCTATCTGATTCAAGTTCATGCCGGCGCGGACGAACTGAATTATCGCTCCGCCGGCCAGGCGACCTTTACGCTGGAGATTCTGCCGCATGTCACCACATTCACGGTCTCGCCTCTTCCGGACGTCTACTACAGCGGTTCGGCCTATACCCCCGATCCGGAGGTCACTGCCGCAGGCTTTACCCCGCTCGTCAAAGGTCAGGATTATGAGCTGCGTTACAGCAATAATCTCACGCCGGGCACCTGCACGGTCACCGCATCCGGACTCGGGAATTTCGCGGGCAGCACCGGCCGCACGACCTTCCGCATCCAGGAGATACCCGTCCTGATCGAATGCCAGCCGGCGGAAGAGATCCGCTACGACGGCGATCCGGTCACGGATGGCGTCGATTTCAGCCTTTCCGTCTTTGAATACGCCGATCAGGTAAAAGGCAGGGAGATCACCGACAGCTATATCTTCGGCGGCGGGAGCCTGGGCGTCTCTTATCAGTACCGGCCCGCGGATTCTACCGGCAGCTTCACGGACGGCCTTCCCTCCGCGACCGGCTCCTATACGATCCAGGTGCAGACCGTCGCGGACAATCAGAATTACCATACTGCCGGCCAAGCAACCTTTACCCTGGAGATCCTGCCGCGCCTTGTCACGTTCACGCTGTCAGCCCTTCCGGACGTCTACTATAGCGGCTCGGCCTATACCCCCGTGCCGGAGGTCACCGCTGCGGGCATTTCCGACCTCGTCAAAGGCCGGGATTATGAACTGCTCTACGCGGACAATCTGACACCCGGCACCTGCACGGTCACCGCCTCCGGACTCGGCAATTACGCGGGCAGCACCGGCAGTACGACCTTCCGCATCCGTGAAATACCGGTCCTGATCACCGGAGAAGCGAAAAGCGGTATCCGCTTTGACGGAAATCCGGTCGCCCCTGGCGAAGACTTCACCGTGCGCGTCTATCTCTATCCGGACAACGTCCAAGGCGCGGAGATCACCGGCAACTATACCGGGACTAACGGCGCGCCGACGATTACCTACCAATACCGTCCGTCTGCCTCTTCCGGGAGTTTCATGAATGGGCTGCCCACCGATCCCGGCACCTACGCGATCCGTGCTTCCGCGACGGCCGACCCGGCGCGGTATTACGGCAGTGCGGAGATCACCTTCTCCCTGACCATCGATAAAGCCTATACCGTTACCTGGCAAAACGGCGCTTCCGTGCTCGAAATAGACGAGAATCAGCCTTTGGGAACCATGCCCTCCTATGACGGGGCAACGCCGGAGAAACCTGCGACCGCGCAGTATTCTTACACCTTCGCCGGCTGGGCCGCACAGGACGGACAGGAGACCGGCACCGCCACGGAGAGCCTCCCTCCGATCTCCGGAGATACCGTCTATTACGCCGCGTTCCGTAAAACCGTCAACCTGTATCCGGTTACCTTTACAGATGGGGTGGGCAACGTCCTGAAAACGCAGGACGTCCCCTACGGCGGGGCGGCTTCCGCGCCGCCGGATCCTCAACTGGAAGGTTTCACCTTCCTCGGTTGGGACAGATCCTTCACGAATATCACCGGCCCGCTCACCGTCAACGCTGTCTGGGAAAACCTCTATACGGTCACCTTCGAGACGAGCGGTGGCACGGAAGTCGCGATCCAGGCGGTCCGCAAGGGGAACCAAGCGGTGCGGCCGGACGATCCGGTGAAAGAACCTTGCTTCCCCTTTGGTGGCTGGTACCGTGACGCCGCCCTTACCGTGGAATATGATTTCACGGCCGCAGTCACCGAAAACCTGATTCTTTATGCGAAATGGGATGAAAGCCACACGCCGGACGCAGCTGTGCGTGAAAACGTGAAAGCCGCGACCTGCACGGCAGCAGGCTCTTACGAGGAAGTTGTCTATTGTTCGGTTTGCGGCAGTGAGCTGAGCCGGGAGACGAAAACGATCGCCGCGCTTGGACATACTTGGAGGACACCTGCCTGGACCTGGACCGGCTATACCAAGGCCGTGGCCACCTTCACCTGCGACAGGGACAGCTCTCATACCAAAAAGTTGACCGCCACCATCACCTCTAAGGTGACCAAAGAAGCGACGCCGACGACCGCCGGAACCAGGACTTATACCGCGACGGTCAAACTAGATGGCAAGACTTATACGAGCAAGCAGACAGAAACCATTCCAAAGACAGCGGTCACGCTGACCGCTAAGAACGTCACGGTCAGCAACGCCGTGTATAACGGCACCGCCCAGAAGCCGGCCGTCGTGAAAGATGGCACTAAGACCCTGAAGGAAGGTACCGATTACACCGCGACGTATAAGGCCAATACCGACGTCGGCACGGCGACGGTCACCGTTACCGGCAAAGGCGCTTACTCCGGAACGGTCACCAAGACCTTTAAGATCACGGCGGCGAACGTCAAGACCGCAACGGTCTCCGGCCTTACTGCCAAGACCTATAACGGTACAATGCAAAAACCTGCTCCGGCAGTCAAGATGACCCTGAGTGGGAAAACGGTTACGCTGAAATCCGGTACGGACTATACGGTAACGTATAAGAACAATAAGAACGCCGGCACGGCGACGGTCACCGTCACCGGGAAGGGCAACTTCACCGGCAGCAAGAGCGCAACCTTCAAGATCAATGCGGCGAACATCAAGAACGCGACGATCGGCGCAGTGAAGGATCAGATCTTCGACGGGAACGCCAAGATGCCGGCCCCTGCGGTCAAAATGACCCTAAGCGGCAAGGCCGTCACCTTGAAGTCCGGTACAGACTACACGGTAGCGTATAAGAACAATACCAACGT
This sequence comes from Bacillota bacterium, assembly GCA_017437565.1. GTDB lineage: Bacteria > Bacillota > Clostridia > Peptostreptococcales > Anaerovoracaceae > Eubacterium_B. Next base: position 9,700 of record JAFRYQ010000045.1, on the reverse strand, counting down.
CGGCACGGCGACCGTCACCTTCACCGGAAAAGGCAACTTCACCGGCACGGCGGTTAAGACCTTTAAGATCGTCCGCAAGACCGAGAGCGAACGCTTCTCGGGCGACGACCGCTACGCGACGAGCCTGGCCATCGCCGAAGAATACCGGAAGCTGCGTGGCCTTCAGCAATTCGACACGCTGATCGTGGCCGACGGTATCAATTATCCGGACGCTCTGGCCGGGTCCTATCTGGGCATGGCGAAAGACTGCCCGATCATCTCGGTGGCCGGCGCCTATCCGAATCATCAGGGCACACAGAAGGCCCTCGCCTATATCAAGAAGTACCTGAAGGCGAAAGGACAGGTCTATATCATCGGCGGTACGGGCTCGGTGGATCTGGCCATCGAACACTCCCTGAAAGCTGCCGGCTTCAAGGTGAGGCGCCTGGCGGGCAACAACCGCTACCTGACAAATCTGGAGATCCTGCGGGAAGCCATGTATATCGGCCACGTGCCAATGGTCATCTGTACCGGCACGGACTATGCGGACGCGCTTTCCGCTTCGGCTACCGAACGCGCGATCATGCTGGTCGCCGGCAAGAGTCTGACCACGGAGCAGAAGGCCCTTCTGAACGAAGTACAGCCGTCCCGGTTCTACGTGATCGGTGACAAAGCCGTCGTGAGTGACGAGATCGTGAACGAGCTTACGAACTACGCGCCGGTACAACGGATCGGCAGCGGGGATAAATACAGCCGTTCGTTGGCCGTAGCCAGGACCTTCTTTAACGGGATCCATCACTTCAATCTGGCAAGTGGGGAGAACTTCGCGGACGGCCTCTGCGGAGGACCCTTGGCTACCCTGAAAAGCGGGCCGCTGCTTCTGACGGATAATTCCGCGGCCGTCAACGGCCGGATCGCTGCCTACGCCAAGAGCCAGAACATGTATCAGGTCACGGTCTTCGGCGGCCCGGGTTCCGTGACCGACGCTACGGCGAAAGCCGTGCTCAGCATCAACTGATCGAGCCGCGGGACCACCCATTGCTTCCATGAAACCATCGGTACCGTTTTCAGTCTGAAAGCCCGAACCGACGTCCGGTCCGGATCGCGCCCAACCGCCGCCGTTTGGCCGAGGACACGATTTTGCTTTTCTGATCTAAAAAGGGGCCAAATTGAAAAGCTTTTTTCATTTCGTGTCCTCAACCTTCCTAAAACCGGCAAAATCGGGAAGTTTGAGGACACGATTTTTCCTTTTCGTTCCGAAAAAGCACCAATTTGAAGAATTCCTTTGCTTTCGTGTCCCCGGCCGTGGCTCCCCGGATTCCGGCGAGAAGGTTAAGATCAGCCGTTTCCGGGAACAGGCTGTCCGCGTTTCCTATGGTTGGTGCCGAATCTGACGCCTTTTCACCGATTGCCCCTTCATCATATAAATTCCACAAATAAACGCGCGACGAATTAAAAAACCCGCTTGACATCGTAACATTGTTACGCTATACTCAAGCCGTAACAATGTTACGCTATGGGCAAAGAGTAGCTTTGTTCCTCCCACCACCGGCGGAAACAGCGTTCTCACCCGCACTTAGCTGACCCAGGAAGGAAGGACCATTTGGACGACCTCATTTCGAAAAAAGAACTGCTCGCCCGTTACGGGATCTCCTACGGCGCGCTCTACCGCTGGAAGCGCATGGGCCTGATCCCGGACGACTGGTTTATAAAAAAAGCGATGCCCACCGGACAGGAGACCTTTTTCCACCGTCAGGCCATCTGCGAACGGGTGGAACTGATCCTGTCCCGGCGTGATGGCAGCGGCACCGGCTCGCTGGAAGCCCTGGCCCGGGAACTGGCCCCGAAAGCAGCGGCCGAACCGGTCCTGGTCGTGGATTCGGTCTATGGCGAAAAGCGCTTCCGCGTTGCGGAACTGCGCCGCATCACCGCCATCAACGCCGACGGGCAGACCCGGGACCTGACGGAACAGATCCTGTCCGCCCTGACCGGGAAAGACGAAGCCGGTTAAACAGGACCGGTTGGCCAACAAAGCGAAAACAGTTGGCCAGCGGCGTAAACGGCGGCCCCAACCGGCTCGCGGCGCTAAAGCAATCAGCCACAGCGCTAACGCAACCTAATAATTGAGAATTTAAATCCCGAAAGGAGTTTTCGATATGCAGGATATGAAGATCTCCGGAAGCGGCACCATCGCCCCCGGCACTTACGGCAAGGTTTCCATCAGCGGCAGCGGCCAGGCCTCCGGCCCCATCGATTGTGACGATTTCATCATCAGCGGCAGCGGCCGCGTCACCGGCCCCCTGCACTGCCGGAGCTTTAAGGCTAGCGGCAGTTTCCGCTCCGAAGGCGAGATCCTCTGCCGGGAGAATTTCGAATGCAGCGGTTCCGGACGGGTCGAAGGTCTGGTCTGCGCCGAAGGAAAGGCCGAAGTCTCCGGGTCTTTAAAAGGTGGTGTCCTGACCGGCGGGCGCCTGGCGATCTTCGGCTCGGCGGAAGCCGAGAGCATTTCCGTCGGCAACCTGCAGGTCTCCGGCGGTCTCAAAGTCAGCGGCGACGTGGAAGCGGAACAGGCGGAATTTGCCGGTGTCATGCACATCCAGGGGCTCCTGAACGTCGAAGAACTGAAGATCTTCCTCGGCCCCGGCATCGGCCGCTCTACGATCGGCGCCATCGGCTGCGGCCATATGAAAACGCAGTACTCCGGCACCACCGGCGCCATCGCGACCTTCCTCTCCCGCCTCGGCGCCAGAGGAAAAGGCAGCCTGGAAGTCGGCGAGATCGAAGGTGACATTATCGAACTGGAAGGGACCCATGCCGGTATCGTCCGCGGCGCGGAAGTCGTGATCGGCCCGGGCTGCGTCATTGACCGCATCGAGTACATCAACAACCTGTACTGCGATCCTTCTTCGGAAATCGGCCTCGCCGTCCGCGTCGGCGAAAACGAGCTGCCGGAATAGATCGCAAGGGCCCGGCCCGGCAACGGCCTGCCTGAATCCGCAGCGCCCGGCCCGGGCAAACAACCGGCAACCAACAAGCAACACTCCTTGAACCGGCGCGGAATCCCGCGCGATCCCCTTAACATCCACCAGCAAATCTTTTCTCCGGAATCCCACGAAAGGCAGGGCTTATTTATGATACCCAAAACGCTCTTTTCTGAATATCGCGGCCTGCGCCGTGAGAACTATGTGCTTTTCTTTGGCGCTATCGTGACCAACCTGGGCGGCATGGTCTGGGCTCTGGTGACCCTGATCCTTTCCCGCAAGATGGGCATGAACGCCGAACAGGTCGCGATCGTCATGACCGCCTTCGGGCTCGCCTTATTACCGGTCGCCCTGCTCGGCGGCCGGATGGCCGACCGCTTTGATAAGAAGAGAAATATCATCTGCATGGATATCGCAACCGTCGTCTGCTTCATGATCTGCGCCTTCCGGCCGCTCGACTACCTGTCCCTCTTCATCTTCGCCCTCGGCGCGCTTTGTCAGAACGCCGAAGCCGCGTCCTACGACGCTTTGATCGCGGACATCAACCCGACGGCGGACCGCACCCGCGCCTACAGCCTCCGCTATCTGGGCGTCAACCTCGGCTCGATGCTGGCGCCGACCCTGGGCGGCCTGCTGTTCGAACACTATCTGTGGCTGGTCTTCTTTGCCAGCGCGGTTTCCATCGGGACCTCCACGCTCCTCATCTTCTTCCTCGTCCGGGACACCTCGCGGGCGGAAGAAGCGGAGGATATGGACGTGTACCAGCAGGAACAGGACGGAGCCAGCGCGCTTTCCATCATCCGGGAACACCGCATCCTGATCCTCTATTTCGTGGCGATTGCCCTGGCTCTGTTATCCCGCCAGTTTTACGGCTATCTCATCCCGCTGGACCTGGTCGCCCTGCACGGGGAAAGCGGCGCCGTCCTCTTTGGGACGCTGGCTTCGGTAAACTGCCTCCTCTGCGTGATCGGGACGCCGATCCTCACCAAACTTCTTGGCCGATTCCCCGACGTCTGGCGTCTGATCGCCGCCCAGGCCCTGACGACCGTCTGCTATCTGCTCTTCTTCCTCTTCCGCGGTTTCATTCCTTCCTATTACGCAATGGTCTTTTTCCTCACCGGCGGGGAGATCTCGCTCATGCTCATGCAGCAACCCTATTTAACGAGCCGTGTCCCGGCGTCGCACCGCGGCCGTCTCTTCGGCATCACGACTTTCATCGGCCTGGCCGTTATCACCTTCTCACTGTGGCCGGTCGGTAAGATCTACGACAGCTTCGGCAGCAACACCGCCTGGGCCGTCATCCTCATCGCTTGCTTCTTGTCGATCGTGGTCTCCGTCTGGCTGGCCTTCGCTGACCGCAAAGCCTACCCCGACGCCAGACGGATATAAAGTGCAATCGGACAGTCCCGCCACCGGCCCGGTTCCGGCGGGTTATTACAAATCGGCTTCGAAAGAGGTGATTTGTAATACAAATCGGATAAAAAACCGGTCATTTGTAATAGACGATAATCAGCGTTGACAATAACCAGTAAAAACTGTACGTGAATATGCCTTGTCTGTCTTTGATTTTCAAGAAAGGAGTTTCCGAATATGCTGCAAATTAGCCTCGCACCTGTCTTTGATCGCAACTTCACCTGCACGGACCATTTCTGCGGAGACGTTACCGGTCTCGGCGACGAGCTCGGCTGTGACGTCCAAATTATATCTTTTCTTCCAGAATCCGGAGAAGAGGATTATCTGAGGCCGTACCGCAATGACGGTTCCCGCAACGAAGACTGGTTTACCTTTGGTGCAAAGGTTTACGCGCCGGTTAGTGGGATTGTAGAAAAAATCCATATCTGCCCACTCACGAACAAACCCGGGATCTTCAATCCGACGTTTGCGTCATCCATCACGGTTCGCGTTGATAAAGAAATTATACCAAAGTCTTTCCCCCTCGATGCCGATCTTCACATTATCCTCGCTCATATCGAAAGGCCTGTGGTAAAAGTCGGTGACCGCATTACCGAAGGGCAACATATCGCCTATGGCGGCAATAACGGTTGGTCTCATTGCCCACATGTTCATCTCGGCGCCTGGTGCGGGGATCAACCCGTTGCGATATGCTTTGATCGCGAAAAAACCGGCACCCTTTATCAAAGCGTCGGACGCCGGCATTGGTTCTTCGGAGTGTAATCGTCCTGAATCCCGATTATTTACAGGATATATTGTGAAACAACGGTACTGATTTTTCTAATATCAACGCGGGACTTAAAATCAAACTGGAGCTTCGCACCATTGCTGAAAGCAAATATCAATTCACTATCAATATCGAGAACTCCGGCCGTTTCAATTCCAAAGTATTGTATTTTCGAATACGGATAAGAGAAATAAGAAGTCTTTTTCCCGGTAATCCCTTGCACATTTACCACAAAGATTCTTTTATCTGTAAAGATAACTTGATCGCGAATTGTTTGAAATGCAGCAATTATGCTTTCTCCCTGAATCATAAGGGCAGGAACTTCTGACCTGACCTCATTAATAGATATTTCTTTCAGGTTCATAAAATTAGCATCCATAATGATGCCGCTGGATACTGTTGCCATCTTGTCCTCCTTTTTAGCTACCGAGATGTTTTTTCTATCATATCATTCTATGTCAACCTTGGTCAAAGCAGCAAAGCGCCACCTGTTCCGCTTTTGCAGAAAATGGCATTTTATTACCGCTTTTGCGCCCAAAACAGGTAACAAAAGCGTAAAAATCAAAAAACTGGAACACCTCCGGTCGCTAGCTGCTGATAACTTGTCCTTGCTCCGGCCTGCCGGGATATCGGCAGGCCTTTTTCGCGGCTTTCTGCACATAAAAACCGGACCCGCGCAGGGTCCGGTTTCTTTCATCATTTGATCGTCTCGTGAACGATCGATCAGTCCGCCACGTAGGGCAGAATCGCCACGATGCGGGCACGCTTGACCGCCGTCGTGATGTCTCTCTGATGGATCGCGCAGGTGCCGGTCACTCTTCTGGGAAGGATCTTACCTCTCTCGGTAACGAACTTCTTCAGAAGCTTGGCATCCTTGTAATCTATCTTGAGATCCTTGTCAGCGCAGAACTGGCATACTTTCTTTCTTCTCATGCCGCCTGCGGGACGTCTCTTTTCAGCCATTGTTTTCATCTCCTTCTATCTGTCAGATCAGAATTTAGAACGGAACGTCCTCGTCGATCGCCTGGAACGAATCCGGCATCTCGTCCTCAAAATCATCCGCCGGCGCATTGCTGTAGCCGCCGAAGGATCCGCCGTTATTGTTATAACCGGATCCGCTGTTCTGATTGTGGTAGCCCTGGGACTGCTTCGGCGCGTTGCCGCCGTTAGCCCGGTCACCCCACTCGAGGAATTCCACTCTGTCCGCGACCACGTCGGTCGTATAGACGGTTTTACCGTCGCGATCCTGGTAAGACCCGGTCTGGAGTCTTCCCTGGATGCCGACCAAGCGGCCTTTCGCGAGAAATCTCTCGCAGTTTTCAGCCTGTTTCCCGAACACCGTGATGCGCGGGAAATCAGCTTCGCGTTCTTTTCCAGCCCGTACGGGTCTGTCTACGGCGATGCTGAACTTGGCGATCGCCATCTGGGAACCGGCCGTATAACGGATCTCGGGATCCCGGGTCAGTCTTCCAATCAGAATGACACTATTCATATCAGCACCTCTCTTCGCTTTGGGACTACTCAGCGTCTTTGTTGACGATGATGTGTCTCATGAAGTCATCGGAAATTCTGAGCCTTCTGTCGAGCTCCGCCGGAAGCTCCGCTCCCGCCTTGAATTCGATGACCGCATAGTAGCCCGTCGTCTTTTTCTGGATCGGATACGCGAGGTCTCTCAGGCCCCAAACGTCGACGTCGAGGACTTCGCCGCCTTCGGCAGTAATGACTTCCTGCACTCTGGCAACCGCCGCCTCTTTCTTCTCATCTTCCAGAGTCGGATCGATGACAAACAAGACTTCGTAATTGATCATTCGTTTCACCTCCCTGTGGTCTTAAGTGGCGCTGCTTTTTAACAGCGCAGAGAAATATACGCGTCAAATGACGTGCCTTAATATAATACGCGAACGGCCGCTAAAATGCAAGCACGAATTTCGCGGATCGGCAAGCTTTCGCGCCGCCATTGATTTTACTTTTACATCGTGAATTAGCTTTTACAAGTCACCAGCTTTCGCGCTGCCGGGCGTGACAGGGCGTCCGCTTGAACCTTTTCGCGTGGCCTGGCGCGGCCGGGCGTCCGCTTGGACCTTTTCGCGCTGCCGGGCGTGACCTGCTTCCTCCGCCTGCCGCTACTCCCAGAGCTTCCGCGGGTAGACGCCGGCTTCCTTCATCGCCGCCAGCGCCTTCACGACGCTCTCCTTATCTTCACGATAGGTCACGCCGTACCACTGATCCGCGGTCGGCAGCACCTGCACGGTCGCCTTCTCCTCGTTCAGCAAAGCCTCCACGACCGCCGGCAGGAAATATTCCCCTTTCAGCGGGTTTTCGATCAGCGCTTTCTCGAAGAAAGCCGGGAAGCGATTCGTAAACTCGTCCATGACCGGCCGCGGGAAGCCCCAGCAGTTCATGGAGACGCGCGTCCCCGGCGCCAGTTCGTTCCAGCTGGTGCCGCCGTCCTCCGAATAGGCGACCGGCGCCTCGCCGCTTCCGGCTGCCGCGAGCTCCGGTACGCGCCGGATCATAGTGCGTTCGATGATCCCGGTCAGCCTTCCTTCCGGGGACACCGAACAGACCCCGCGCGAAACGTGGCCGCTCTCGGAAAGCGTCTTTTCGATCTCAAATCCCACCATGGAGATCCGGTACGGCGCCTCTTCCCGCGCCGCTTCCGCGGAACTCAGGAAATCGTAGAGCTGCTTAAAAGCCTGCACGCCGTAATAATCATCGGCATTGATGACCGCGAAAGGCCCCCGGATTAGATGCCGCGCCGCCATGACGGCATGCCCCGTGCCCCAGGGCTTCTGCCGCTCGGCGAGCAGTGCCTGCTCCGCCGCAGTATATTCCCGCTCCGGGATGTCGTCTTTTTCCTGGAAGGCGTACTGCACGTTCATCTTCCGCCCGGCGCTTTGATCGATCAAAGCCCGGAAATCCGCTTCGTTCTCGCGCTTGATCACGAAAACCGCGTCCCGGAAGCCGGCCCGGTACGCGTCAAAGAGCGAGAAGTCGAGAATGATCTCGCCTTCTTTCGTGATGGGATCGATCTGCTTCAAGCCGCCGTAACGGCTGCCCATGCCGGCGGCCATGATCAGTAAAACCGGTCTTTCCATGCGACTCTCCTCCTCTTTCTGTCAGCCGAAAGATATCCGAAAAACGCGGCGGTTACGCCGCCGCGCTTTATGTTGCCTGGACTCTTTCTTCCCTACTGCTCTTCGAATTCATCCTTACCAAGACCGCAAACCGGGCATTCCCAGTCGGCCGGCAGTTCTTCGAACGGAGTTCCCGGGTTGATGCCGTTTTCCGGATCTCCCTTAGCCGGATCATAGACATATCCGCAGGGGCATTCATATTTCTTCATCATTCATTCTCCTTTCGGTTTTGACCTTCCCGCTTCACGGGAGGCGCAGCCGCGGCGCGTCTGCCATTCGGTCCCGCCGCTTCTGCATCTCATTTCTCCGCTATTATACCCTCTTTCCGGCTGCTTTACCATATCCGCCCGCGACTTTTCTGCCCGCCGATTCGACCCGGCTTTTCTGTTCCCTCTTCTCCGCCCTTCTGCCGCGTCCGGGTTTACCCGCCAACGCTGTCTTCCGGCCTTGAAAAGAGCAAATTAATCTGCCTAAAAGGGTGGTTTTTTGTTACAATAGAAAAGAGCATCTTTCCCGCGTCATTCAATAGGAGTTTAAGCACATGAATCTCATCGGCAACATCGGCCCCGGCGTGAAACTCGTCTGGTCCGCCATCAAGTATCGCAAAGGCATTCCTCGCATCCGGGCCGCCCGGGAAAGAGGCGATTATGAAGAGGAGCGGCAAGCCATCGCGGATATTACCTCGGAATGGCTTGACTATCTCATCAAAGCCTATGATATGCACTATGAAATCGTCGGTCGCGAAAATATCCCGGAAGGACCCTGCGTCTTCATCGCCAACCACCAGGCTTATTGCGACATCATCGGCTTGATTGCCGCCACGCGGGGCAAGCAGGTCGGTTTCATTGCCAAAGAAGAATTCCGCAAAACACCCCTCATGGGTCAGTGGATCACCGACATGCGCGGCCTCTTTATTCACCGCGGCAATTCCCGTGACTCCCTGAAGACCATCCAGGAGGGCGTGGAGCTCCTGAAGCAGGGCTTCTCCCTCGTCATCTTCCCGGAAGGCAAGCGCAGCTGCGGCCCCGGCCTCGACGAGTTCAAAGCCGGCAGCTTCAAGCTGGCGACCCGGGCCAAGGTCCCGGTGGTCCCGGTCACCATCGACGGTACCTACCACATGTTTGAAGACCACAACGATACCATTACCCCGGGGCAATCCGCCAAACTCACCATCCATCCGCCCATCCCAACAGCCGATATGAGCCGGGCGGAACAGGCGGAGCTGCCCGACCAGGTCCGTGAGATCATAAGAAATGCCCTCCCCGGCAAAGGAGAAGGCTATATCCGCGTCTTCGACTGATATCTCCATATTCATCCCGCCCGCAGCGTTCCCTGTGAATGCCCGGGCGGTTTTTTTCGTCTCAAAGTGGCCCCCTGCGGCCAAGCAGGCCCCTGTCGTCATAAGGACCTGTTCCAGTTTTTTT
>JAFRYQ010000044.1 GCA_017437565.1 Bacillota bacterium | reverse complement strand
CCCGAGATCGCGCGCGGCATGGATCACGTCCATAAGCAACGCATCCAGCGGGTGCTCCGGGAAGCCGGGGCGCAAGTCTTTACCGGAAGCTGGGTCAAAGCGATCGCCGGCGGCCGGGTCTCTTATGAAGACGAAGCAGGCTTGCAGGAAGTCAGCGGGGATCTCGTGATCTGCGCGACCGGGCAGGAGCCGCTTTATCCGGAATGGGAAGCGGAACTGCGCCAGGAAGGCATTGAAGCTTACGCGATCGGTGACGCGCTCGCGACCGGCGACTTCTGCAAAGCGACGCGCAGCGCGATGGACGTCGCCATGATGCTGTAGCCGGCAGAGGGAGAATCGGAAAAGGAGAAAGAGAATGGGAGAGAAATGTTTTACCCGTATGGGACAGATCGGCATCGCCGTCCGTGATATCGAGAAAGCCGGCGAAGTCTGCAAGAAATACGGCATGGGCCCGATGCGGACTTTCATCACCACTGATAAATCGGTGCAGGCGGGCATCGTCTTTGGCGAGCGCGTCGACCGCATCCGCTTCGGGACGCTGATGTATGAGATGGACGGCGTGACCTTTGAACTGCTGCAACCCATCGAGAACACCATTTGGAATAAATTCATCGAAGAGCAGGGCGAAGGGGTCTGCGATATCATGCTGACGCCGACTCCCAGATATTATGAGGTGCTGAAAGAGCGCGGCGTGGAAGAGATCATGTTCTTCCGCCTCTACAACCACTGGCTGAACGAGAACGATTTCTTCACGCAGATCATGCGCATGCACGGAACGCGTAAAGACCTCGGCTTCAACATCTTCTCCTGGGACCAGACCGAGGAAGCGAAGAAACGCGTCTATCCGCGGGACCAGATGGCGACCGGCGCTTACGTGGAACTGGAAAACGGCACGGAAGAGCATCTGAAAACGCCCAAGTTCACGCGGATCGAAAGGATCATCGTCGTCGTCGAGAACCTCGAGGAAACGAGAGAAGCCTACGATGCCTACGGCTTCGGGCCGCTTTCGGAGATCGCCCCGGTCTGTGATGAAGCCGGCAAAGAAAAATACCGCAGCTTCACCTTCTTCCAGAATACAGACGGCAAGGGTGTGACTTTTGAAGTCCTGCAGCCGACCGATCCGGAGAGCAATTACGCGAAATTCCTGGCCAAGCGGGGACGCGGTATCTATAACGTGATCTTCGAGCAGAACCCGGAATATAACAACGTGATCGAGACCCTCTTCTAAAGTACGGCGCGGCTCATCCTGGCCAGGCCGCGCTGCTGATAAACGCAAACCGCAGCTTAGGCGGTGAAGGCCGCCAGATTATCCCACGATCCGGCGGCGCTTTCATTTTTTGTTGCGGCGGGAAGCCGGAAGGAATATAATGAACCATCAAAACGCGGAAGCGTAAAGTGTGTATAAACAGGAAGGGGAAAGAAGATGTGCGGGATCGTCGGCTATGCCGGGAGAGAAGAGCCGCAGGATATCCTGTTGGCCGGTTTGGAGAAGCTGGAATACCGGGGTTATGACTCGGCGGGGATCGCCGTGGTGAATGAAGAGGGACTGCAGATAAGAAAGGCGGTCGGCCCTCTTGCGAATCTGCGGAAGGCCATCGGCCGGGAACGCCTGGGCGGGAAAGCCGGCATCGGACATACCCGGTGGGCTACGCATGGCGCGCCGTCGACGGCGAATGCCCATCCGCATATCGATATGGACGGCACACTGGCGGTGGTGCATAACGGCACCATCGAAAACTATGCCGAGAAGAAAGAAGCTTTGCTCGCGGAGGGCGTCCGCTTCCGCTCCGATACGGATACGGAAGTCGCCGTGATGTTGCTGGCAAAGCACTACCGGGAAACGCGGGATCTGAAAACCGCGATGGACCGGACGACGGCGGAACTGAAGGGGACTTACGTGCTGGTGGCCGTAGCGGCGCAGGAGCCTGACCGAATCGTGGCGCACCGCCGCAACGCGCCGCTCATTGCCGCCCGCGGCAAGGGTTTTAACCTGCTGGCGTCGGATTTCAGCGCTGTGCTGAAATATGCCAAGGACGTTTATCTGATCGAAAACGGGGATACGGTGGTCGTGACGCCGGAGGAGATCACGATCTATGATGAGCAGGACCGGCTGGTGAAGCGTGAACTGATGCATATCGGTTGGGACGCGGAAGCGGCAGAGAAGGGTGGCTTCCCGCATTTCATGCTGAAAGAGATCCATGAGCAGCCGCGAGTCCTGGAAGAAACCGTGACCGCCTGCCTCTCCGATCACGGGCAGGTGCGCCTGGAAGGAATCACCTTTACCCGGGAAGAGCTGAACGCCCTCCACAAGATCTGTATCGTCGCTTGCGGGACGGCTTATCATGCCGGCCTGGTCGGGAAATACGTGATCGAAAAGCTGGCGCGGATCCCGGTGGACGTGGACGTCGCTTCCGAATTCCGCTACCGGGATCCCTTTATAGACGAGAAGACGCTGTTCATCGCTATTTCCCAATCCGGCGAAACGGCGGATACGCTGGAAGCCCTGCGCGAAGCGAAGCGGAAAGGGGCCAGGATCCTCTCCATCGTGAACGTGGTCGGCAGCAGTGTGGCCCGGGAATCGGAGCAGGTCTTCTATACGCATGCCGGTCCGGAGATCGCGGTGGCTTCGACCAAAGCCTATACGACGCAGCTGGCCAGTCTCTATCTCCTCGCGCTCTATCTGGCGGAAGTGAAAGGGGTCATCGCGCCGGAGGAATATGAAGATTATGTTCGGGAATTAAGGGCTTTGCCGGATAAGGCGGATGAGACCCTGCGCTGCGCCGCAGCGGTCGAGGCGCTGGCCCGTGATTATTACGACCGCGACCAGGTCTTTTACATCGGGCGCGGGCTTGATTCCGCTCTCGCTTACGAAGGGTCGCTGAAACTGAAAGAGATCAGCTATATCTCCTCCTTTGCCATCGCCGCCGGCGAGATGAAGCACGGTACGATCGCCATCATGGAACCGCGGACCATCGTCCTGGCTCTGGCCACGCAGGACCGGCTGCTGGAAAAGATGATCTCCAATATTCAGGAAGTGAAAGCGCGGAACGCGCACATCATCGCCTTCACCAAGGAGACGAATCCGCATATGGCTGAGCAGGCGCACGAAGTCATCTTCCTGCCGGTCTGCCGGGACGAGCTGATGCCGCTCCTCGCCATCATCCCGCTTCAGCTCTACGCCTACTACGTGGCGCGAAACCGCGGCTGTGAGATCGATAAGCCGCGCAACCTCGCGAAATCCGTGACGGTCGAATAATAAATGATAATCGATTAATATCGAAAATATCGAATCAGAAGCGAACATAATAGAGAACCGCCGGAACGGGCACCTCACAGCGGGCCTGCCGGCGGTTCTTTTGCGGTGCGCATGCCCGCAGGAATGTCTCACGACAGGCTGGCCAGCAGGTCCTCCGGCAGGAGGCGGCGGAGCGCCTCCGGAAGCGCGGATAGGGAAGGGACCGCCCCTTCCCCGGCCCGGGCTTGCATGCTTTGGTAGGCCCGGAGCCCGGCGATCAGGCGCGGCTCGCGGATCAGAAAACCAGCCCCGTTCTCATCCTTGCTTATGATGAAGGCGGCTTCGTCTTTTACGAAGAGAAAAGCTGGTTCGTTCTGCGTAAGCCGGAGCGGGCCGGGAGAAGCGGAAAGAACGACGAGCGCCTGGCGGAGCCCGGTGGGATCCTGCCGGGAAACCGTCTGCAAAAGGGGCCGGCAGACGGCGAGGTAAGCGGCGAATTGCTGCGCCAGGGTTTCGGAAGCGGCTACGTCCTTTATGTAAAGATTAAGCGGCTTACCGTTTTGGCCGGATACGGAGCTGCCGATCAGCGCCGAAAAACCTTTCGCTATGAACAGCGTGTGATGGAAGACGTCGTCGCGCAGGAGCGGATAATAGTAAGGCGTGACGCGCCCGCTCAGATAGAGCGGGAACCATTCCCGGATCGCTTCGTACATGTCGTTGGCCGCCCGACTTATCGTATGGATGATGGTAATGCGCCATCCGCTGCGGAGAAGCCCGGTGAGAAGGCCTTGCCATTCGCCGATGAACGAAGCGTCTTCCCAGAGCCAGGACATATCCTCGTCCGAATAAAGGAGCAGTTCGCCGGCGGGCTGACGCGACTCCAGATCCTTTAGGAACCGCCGCACGGCATCGCGTTTCCCGGGATTTCCATAATAGAAAGAAACGGGGGAAGGAGCCTCGGACAGCAAAGCCGATGCGGGAACATCCGAGGAACTCCCGGGCCCCGGCGCGGCCAGAGTGCGTAGCAGAACCGGGACTTCGCTTTCAGCGGATCCGGCAACGGCGGCCGGCGTCGCGGCGCGGGCTTCGGGTTCTGCCTGGTGGAAATAGGCAGCCATTTTGCTCAGGATCGCTTCTTCCTGGGGAAAACGGCGTTTGCCGTGGCGGATGCGGCTGATGTAGGAAGCGTCAAAAGAAAGCGCCCGGCCTAAAGCCGCGTTCGTCGTTCCGGTAATTTTCATCAGGAGATCAAGGGTTTCCGCGTCGACAGGCACCATAGAAGCACCTCCTTCAGGTGATCGGGGAGGTAAAATGTCACAAAACGTGACAAACGGGTCTGTTAATTGTCATGTGACAATTCGGGATTTTAAAAAAGGGAAACGGCGTAATTCGCTATAATAAGAAAAAACAGGTTCCGTTCCCTTACGTTCATCATAGCGACGAATGTCGGGAAAGTCAATCTGCTTTTACGAGGTGCCGGGGCCGGCCTCTGCTTTCCGGCCAGGCGCTTCCGGCCGTTCCTTCTCTGTTGACCCTGATTGGAGGAAACCGATGAAAAGATCCGTTCTATGTATATTGATCACCGTCATCCTGGTGTTGATCCTGCTGCCGGCGGCCGTAAACGCGGAGGAGGTGGCCGGCGGCACCTGCGGCGATTCCCTTACTTGGTCGCTGGACGACGCCGGGGTCCTTACCATCAGCGGTAGCGGCAGGATGGACAGCTATTCGACGACGTGGAATAGCGAACTCCAAACGTCGATCACCACCGCGCCATGGAGCGAATATTTGAATTCCGTGAAAACGGTCGTTATCGAGGACGGCGTGAGTTCCATCGGACGGTGTGCTTTCTATGGGATGAAAAGTGTGGAAAGCGTGACGATCGCCGGCTCGGTCGGGGATAATATGGATGGTTACGCGTTTACCGCTTGTGAGTCGCTGACCACCGTGACGCTGGAGGAAGGGGTCGCGAGTGTCGGGACTTACGCGTTTAACAGCTGTAGCGCTTTGCGCGACGTTTCGTTCCCGTCGACCCTACGCTATATTTCACAATATGGCTTCCGTGGATGCACCAGCCTGACTGCGATCCGGCTTCCCGATACGACTTCCGGAATCGATGGCTCCGCATTCTATGATTGCTCCCGTTTAAGAAGCATTAACATCCCCAGTAATCTGAGTTCACTCGGAGATAGCGCGTTCTTCAATACGGCGATCGCCGGGGGGATCGTGATCCCGGAAAGGATTACCTCCCTGGGAGACAACACCTTTGCGAATTGTCCAAACCTAACGGCAGTTACCGCCAGGGGGGTAACCAGGGTCGGCCGGTACTGTTTCAGTTACTGCACGAATCTCGCTTCTGTTACGTTCTCAGACAATCTGACTTCTCTCGATTACGGCGCTTTCCGCTATACGGCGCTCTCGGAGATCCCGGATTTGTCACGGGTCTCCGAATTGCCTTTGCAGTGTTTCCAGGGATGCCCGAATCTTGTCGACGTGGTGATTCCGGAAGGCGTTTACCGGATTGGTCTTTCCGGCTACAACTGCTATGTGTTTTCGGATTGCGCAAACCTGAAATCTCTCGACATTCCGGCCAGCGTAAAGGAGATCCAGGCATCGGCCATTACGGGCAATCCCAATCTGAAGGACATCACCGTCCGCGGGGTGTTGACGGAAGTCGGCGACTATGCGTTTTACCGCTTAAACAATGAAACGCAGGTTGAATTCACGGTTCGCGGAGCATCCACGCCGGTCGGAAGATTCAGCTCGGACTCGGCCTATCAGAAACCGATCGTCTACGGCATCCCGGGCGGAAGCGTCCGGTCCAACGCCTCCAGTTATTATTACACGTTCGCCCCGGCGACGAACACCATCCACTTTGACGCCAACGCCGGCGGCGCCCGCGTGACCGGACAGATGGACGACTGGGAGCTGACCTATACCGGGACGACGGCCGACTGCCTGCCGGAGAACCAATTCAAGTGTGAAGGCGCGACTTTCAAAGGGTGGTATACGACGCCGGAATATCCGCAATATGAGCAGCCCTTTGCCGATCAGTCCCAACTGACGAGGGTACTGGCAGTTCACGGCGGATCGGTAACACTCTACGCCCAGTGGCAGCCCGACGAAGAATATAATCTCTATGTAAGTGGCACCAGGGTCAACAGCATGAACGCCCCGGACGTCCTGAACGACGGGACGGTAAGCTTTGATGCCGCGACGAACACACTGATCCTGGACGGCTATGATTCCAGCCAGCATACCGGAAATTACGAAGTAGATCGGTTTTACAGTGGATTCTCGTGGAGCGCGTTCGATACCGCGACCGTGGCCGCGAACATCCCGGATCTGACCATCGAGGTCGTCGGCGACAGCATCATCAGGAACCAGGGCACATGGGATCTGGCCCTCTTCTCGGGTGGAAAAGTCACGTTAAAAATAGCAGAGGGTAAAACGCTGACCCTGGACGGGGCGAAGGGCGGGTATTATACAGCCTACGGGAACAACAACATAGATGTGAAAGGCCCCGGAACGCTCGTGATCAACGGAACCCTTCAGAATGGGGCTTATGCGTTTTACACCGGTACGATGACGATCGACGACGACGCCCAGGTCAGAGTGCGGGGAGATTTCGCCGAAAACGGGAACGGCTGCTCCTGCGACATGGTCGTGCAAAGCGGTTACCTCCTCATCACCGCCAACCGGCGGGCGCTCTACCGGGTTACCGCCGGCGAGGGGCTCAGGATCTATGCCGGTGACGACGCGGAGCATGTCACAGTTCTCAACGGCACGCAAACCTTCTCCGATACTTACTATAAATACGTCCGGGTCAGCGCGCCGCGGAAGTTCAACGTTGCGGTCAGCCCGGGCACCGGGATGACGCTGACGAGCGGAGGGTCCCCGCAGGAAGTCGTGGAAGGGGAGTATATGGAAGAACTCACTTTCACCGCCAAGGACGGATATTATTTCCCGACGGACTATGCCGCCACCGCGCCGGCCGGCCTGCAGGTGCAGCGCGGCAGCTACACGCTGGTGCGCGTCATCGGCATGCCGATGGAAGACGCGCAGCTGAAACTGCCGGCGGCAACGGCCAAGGTTCGCGAAGACGTTTCCGCCGTGGAATTTGAACCGGGGATGCGAAACTGCGGCCAGCTGACGGGCATCGAGCCATGGGCTTATTACCGGATCACCTACAGGTCTTCGCGTACCGATGAGGCGGAGATGACCTTTACGACGGAAGAAACGACCTTCCCGCTGGAGGACATCCTGGCCGGCGATCTCACCGTGGTCCGCCTGACTACGGATCCCGATACCCGGCTCGATTCCAAGCCGAAGACGATCAAGGTGTCGTTCGCGGCGGTGCCCATCAAGAACGCCAAGATCGCCGGGCTGGCGGATAAGACTTATACCGGCGCGGCCATTACCCAGAAGCTGAAGCTGACCGCGACGGTGGACGGTGTAACGGAGACCCTGAAACAAGGTACGGATTATACGGTGAAATATGCGGCGAATACCGCCGTCGGACAGGCGACGGTCACCATCACCGGCAAAGGCAACTACACCGGTTCTGTCAAGAAGACCTTCAAGATCACGCCGGTCGACCTCGCGGCGGCAGCCAGCAAGACGACCGTCTCCGGCGTACAGGCCTCTTACCCCTATACCGGCGCGGCCCGGAAACCGGCACCGACGGTGAAGGCGCTCGTCGGCGGTAAGACGATCACCCTGAAAGCCGGCACCGACTATACGGTGAAGTACGCGGCCAATACGGCGGTCGGGCAGGCGACCCTGACCATCACCGGCAAGGGCAATTACACCGGAACCCTTAAGAAGACCTTCAAGATCACCCAGGTCAATCTCGCCGCCGCGGCAACCAAGACGGCGGTTAGCGGGCTGAAGACCTCCTATGCTTTCACCGGTACGGCGATCAAACCGGCCGTTACGGTGAAGGCGCTCACCGGCGGCAAGACGGTCACGTTGAAGGCCGGTACCGATTATACGGTGAAATACGGGCCGAACCTCAACGTCGGCAGCGGCACGGTCACCATTACCGGCAAAGGCAACTATACCGACACGGTGAAGAAGACCTTTAAGATCACCGCGGCGCCGGCGGAACCGGAGCGCACCTACGGGCAAGATCGTTACCAGACGAGCCTGGAGATCGCGGAAGCCTACCGCAAGGAACTCGGCGTCAGCCAGTTCAGCGCGGTCTGCGTGGCGGACGGCACCAATTACCCGGATGCTTTAGCCGGCGCGTCCTTCGCTTCTGCTAACAAAGCCCCGATCCTGGTCATCAACAAAGCCGACCCGACCGGGCCGAAGAGCAAGCCGAATCTCGACTATATCCGTAAATACCTGAAGAAAGGCGGCAACGTCTATATCCTGGGCGGCGAAGGTTCCGTCCCGCCGGCGGTAGAAACGATCCTGAAGCAGGCCGGCTTTAAAGTCACCCGCCTCGCGGGCAGCAACCGTTATCTCTCCAATATCGCCATCCTGCAGGCAGCGAAGATCCCGGCCGGGACCGAGTTCATCGTGACGACCGGCGCTGATTTCGCGGACGCCCTCTCGGCGAGCGCCACCGGCAAGCCGGTGCTGCTGGTGACCGGTGACAAACTGACCGCTGACCAGGCGGCCTATCTGAAGACCGTGCAGGCGAAGAGCTTTACCATCGTCGGTACGACGGCGCAGGTGAGCGCGGGGATCGAAAAAGAACTGAAGACTTACGCGCCGACCTCCCGTATCACCGGCGCGACGGCCTTTGACCGTTCGGCGGCGCTGGCCCGTAAATACTTCCCGGGCATCCAGATCCACATCAATCTGGCGGATGGCCGGAACTTCCCGGACGCGCTCTGCGGCGGGCCGCTGGCCGTGAAGAAGGGCGGGCCGCTGCTGCTGACAGACGGCAGTGCGGCGGCGAACGCCAAGCTGCGGGCTTACGCGACCGAGGCGCGCGCCTTTAAGGCCACCGTCCTGGGCGGGCCGGGCAGCATCTCGGATGAAACCGTGAACTACATCCTCAGCGCCAAATAGGACCATTTTCACTCGCAAATAAGCGAAAGGTGAACCGCCGGGAAAAGGAGCTCTGCCCCGGCGGTTCACTTTTTTGATTTTTTGGCAAAAAAAGAACGCTTTTGCTTTAAAACAATGAAAAAGTGAACCGCTGAAAAAAGGGCCGGGAGCTGCCTGCTTTGATACGCGGCAGAAGATGGCCGGCCAGTCCGGCAGTCGTCGCGGGAAGGCCCGCCGGCAGTTGTCAGTTGCTGTGGAAAAATGGTAAAATACAGGTACTTGAAAAGAAAACAAGAATCGATCGGAAAGCAGGAAAAGGAATGGAAACACAAGCGACGGAACGGTCTTTTATCGCCTTTATCAGCTACCGGCATACCCCGCTGGACAAGCAGGCGGCGGAGCGGATCCAGAAGAGTATCGAGAATTACGTGGTGCCGGCGGAATTCCGGGAGCGCGTCGGCGGCAAAAAACTGGGCATGGTCTTCCGCGACGAGGATGAACTGCCGGTTTCTTCGAGTCTGACCGACAGCATCTATTACGCGCTTGATCATTCCAAATACCTGATCGTGATCTGTACGCCGGATCTGCCGCTTTCCAAATGGTGCGAGCAGGAGATCCGCTATTTTATCCGAACGCATGACCGCGATCACGTCATCGCGGTACTGGTGGACGGGACGCCGGATGAGTCTTTCTCGCCCTATCTCCTGCATGTTTTTGATGAGGAAGGCAATATCATCCGCAGCACGGAGCCTTTAGGCGCCAATATCGCCGGCCCGAACCATACCATCGATAATAAAGCATATAAAAAGGAAATCGTTCGCGTATATGCGGCTTTGATCGGCTGCCCGTTTGACGCGCTTTGGCAGCGGCAGAAGCGGGCCCGCACCAACCGGCTCCTCGCGTTGCTGGGGGTAGCGTTCGCCATCATGGCGGTCTTCCTGGGCGTGGTTCTGAACCGCAACGCCATGATCGAGGAGCAGAACGCGGTCATCACGGAGCAGAATCAAAGCCTGGCCGCCCAGCTTTCGACGACGCGCGTCGATTCCGGCTTTACCAAAGTAGCGGAATTTGATTATAAAGGAGCGCTGGCCGACGCGCTGGCGGCGATGGAAAGCGGCAACGACGAGACAATCGATCCACGCGTCGGGGAACTGCTGACGGATACGCTTGGCTCCTATTGGACCAAGCGCATTGCCAACCGGGTCGTCTATGAGCAGCCGACGGATATCACCGCGCTGATCGTGTCGCCGGACGACCGTTCGGTCCTGCTGTTCGACCAGGTCGGCGTGGTGCGTTTGCTGGACGCCGCTACGTATGAAGTGCGTTGGCAGCATAACGTTGGGGACGAGAGCGCTTCGCTTTTCTTTACGAAAAACGGCGATGTGCTCTGTACGACGGCCGGTTCCGTAAGCTGTTACGCGGCTGCCGACGGCACTGAGCGCTGGTCCTATGAAAAGGAAGCTGAGAACTATTTCCGGGCGCTTTCCGCGGACGGCAGCATACTGGCGGTTCTGGATCACGAACCCTATCCGCCGGAAGTCTGGACTTTCGAATATACCCGGCAGCCGGTCGCCATCTTCCTGGATACGGCCGACGGGCATGAGCTCGGCCGCGTCGAGCTCGCGCGGGACGGTTACAAACTGCAGCTTTCGGATTATGAAAAAGCCAAGAGTTACGGCGGCGCTTTCTCGGACGATAACCACCAGTTCGTTTTCATAGCGGAGTATGAGGCGGTCGAGCAGGAAGAAATCGCGGAAGAACCGGAAGCGGAAGCGGGCGAGGAAACGGCGGAAACTGCGGCGGAAGAGGAAGCTGCGGGCGAAGAGGCCGTGGGGGAAGAAGCGCCCGGAGAAGACGAAGAGACCGCCGAAGATAGCGAAGCGGCGGCGGAAGAGGAAGCCGCGCCGGAAACGCCGCCGGAAGACGGGATGCTGGTCTTTACGGTAGACCTGAAAGACTGTACCAAGCGCGACCGCGGCCGCCTGAACGATACCGGCGGGGGGCAGCAGATCATCTACGGGATGTACGTAAACGACCGCAATGGCGATCTCTTCTACGCCAAGTATTCCACCGGTTACGGGGCGATCATCTCCGCAGCGCAGCAGGTCCGCGGCGGGGAAGATATTTTCCATGCCCAGGCGACGAATCATACGATGGGTTCGGCCAGCGGCATCAACTGGGTCGAGGCGGAAGAGGACGCGAACCGGACGCCGGAGATGATCTGGCTGGAGAACGGCCGGGCGGTGGTCCTGAGTGGCCGCCAGATGTTCATCTTTGACGGGCAGAACGCCGAGCTCAAGCATATCTACGAATTCAACGGACGGATCGTTAGCGCCTGGCGGCAAGCCGGAAACGCCACGGCGGTGGAACTGGTCACGGACGACGGCTATTACGCGGTCTATGATCTCGGTTCGACGACGGGCGTTCTGAAAAGCGTGAACGGATTCTCGCTCGGTCAAAGCGGAGTTGCTTTGATGGCGCCGCGTCAGGGCGGCCTGAGTGGAGAAGGTTCCTTCCTGACCGTGCGGCAGACGGCGCCCGGACGGCTGGTGGAAGCAGCGCGGGCGAGCGATCCGAGCGGGGAGACGCTGGACGTGCTGGAGGACATCAACGCGCATGGCGACAGCGTCAATATCGAGATGCTCCCCGGTACGGGCCGCTATATGATCTACGCGAAGGAATATGATTCCCAGGCCAGCCAGGCCACGGTGCACGTGCGGGTCGTGGATGCGGCCACGCAGGAGATCGTGAGATCCGGAGCAGTCGTGGAGAACGGCATTTACGTGGAGGGAGCCTCCCTGCTGGCGCTGGATGAAGAGCGGTTCCTGTTCCAGAACCGGATCTATCATCTGGATGGGACGATGGAATACCTCGAACGCGTCACGGAAGACCGAAAATATGAGACCAGCAGTTGCCAGTCCGTACGCCTGGCGGACGGACGGGTTCTAACAGCCTGTGATATGGCCGGGGAAGGCAAGTTCGACCCGGTCTGGATCGACGGGGAACTGCTTGCGCGTTCTGCCGACCTGGACGACGGCCTTGCCGTGGCGACCAGCCCGGTTTTCGCGGTCGGCGGCAACGGGTACGTGCTGAGTTACGGGCTTCCTTATAACACGGAGCAGCGGGAACACGTGCAAAGCTTTGAAGCGAAGACCGTGCCCTATACGCTCCTGGGCGAGGATGAGGTCATGCCTTATATCGATCTGGACGAGGAGGAAGAAACCGGGTCCGGGGAGCCGGCTCCGGAGGGCGGCGCGGCAGAAGCCGGTGAGGAAGGCGGCGCGGCAGAAGCCGCGGACGAAGAAACGGATGCGGGCAGCGGGCTACTGACGGAACCGCCGGCGGAACCCTGTTTCGCGCTGTTCAACGCCTTAGCTCCCGGCCAGGCCTATGTGCGGGACCGGCATCCGGAGGCAGAGCTGACCAGCGTCGTGATGGGAACGGAAAAACCCTGCGCGGCGGCCATCTATGCCGATGGCAATGTCACCTTCTACGATCTGGAAAACGGGACGGGGAAGGATCTCGCGGAGCCCTATGCGGTGAATGAGATCCAGACAGCCTGCTTCGCGACGGGAGACGATTATTTCGTTGTGCTGACGAACGCCGGCCAGATCGACGTCTACGCCTGCGAAACGATGGAGCGTGTCTATCGGGAAACGCTGGGGCTTATGCGGAATGAAATGGAATACATCGATTTCATCAAAGCCTATCCCGTGATGGGCGGGGAGGAGGAAGCACCGGAATCCTTCCTCTTTATTAAGACCGGCATGCACTATAATAACGTCGGGCAGTCCGCGATCATTGACTCCCGGCACTGGGTCTTACACAATACGATCGATGACGTCTATTTCGCGGATCCGGAAAGCGGTTTGCTCTACGCATACCGCTTCCAGGTCGGAACCGATCTGCAGTCCATCATCCGCTATCCGCTGCATAGCCGGGAAGCGCTGAAAACCCAGGCGGAAGCAGAGCTTGCCGGATAAAGGGAAGGCTTGAAATTGACAAAAAAATGTGGTAACATAAATCGGATATTTGTGTGTTGTTTGAATTATTTGAAAGGGAGGAACCGAATCTCCGGAAGAGGGGAAAACAGGCGCTGAAGCGCACACAGCTAGCTGGCTTATCGACGTGATCATCTTTGTTGCAGGTACAGTTTCAACTATGTAAACCGCAGGAGGGGAGCCCCGATTTATATTGTTTTTATTCTTTTACCTACCCTCATGATGGTGTTCTCGATGAGACCCCTTAGCTTTTGTCGAGGGAGGCACCTTTGAAGACGCAACGACTTAAGGTTTTGGCAGTGTTTTAATGGCTAATGACCCGGAAGTTGCAGGCGCGCCAGTATTGACGACGTCAAGATCTTCACCTTCTCTTTTACCTCTAAAACTGCTGACAACGGCGGAGGCGAGGCCGTAACGCACGTTCTGTGTTTTATTGCCGCGCGCATACGGAAGCGGTTCCTTTCAGATGTAAAAGCTGCGTTTTTCAACAGGTCGCATCATATAATTGAAAAACGCGGAGAAGGAAGAAAAGGGTAGGGTTTTTATGAGAAAGTGCTTAGCCGTATTATTGTCTTTGCTGATGCTTTTGGGCACGATGCCGGCATCATCTTTTGCTGCGGAGCTTGACCTTCCGGAAAGCGCAGCGGCAGAGGCGGAACCCGCAGGAGACCAGTTCACGGAAGCAGCGGAATCTGACGTTCCGGAGCAGGAAGAACTTCCGGAACCGGAAGATACCGCCAGCGCGGGGACTGAGAGCGGTTCGGAAGAGGAATTGCCCGCGGAAGAAGGGGAGTCGGACGTTCCGGAGCAGGAAGAACTGCCGGAACCGGAAGATCCCGAAAGCGCGGGGACTGAGAGAGGTTCGGAAGAAGAACAGCCCGCGGAAGAAGGGGAGCCGGACGTTTCGGAGCAGGAAGAACTGTCGGAACCGGAAGATCCCGTAAACGCGGATTCCGGTTCCGGAGAGGAGCCGTCCGCGGAAGAAGAGACGGCTGAGGAAGGCAGCGAGTCAGCCAGCCGCGAGGATGCGCCGGAGTCAGACAGCAGTGGGGAGCAGTCCGGACTCGACGAAGCCGCCGGTGAGGAAGAAATGCCTGCCGCTACCGACGAAGCGGGGGATACCGACAAGGAACAGCTGCCGGAAGACAGCAATCAACCCGCGAAGACAGACGATATGACCGCGCCGGCTGAAAACGAGGAAGCCGAAGAGGAGTCCGCGGAGGATCAGGATCCGGAAAAAGGACCGGCGAAAGCCCCCTTAGCGGCACCGGTAGAGAAGACGATCGTGGTGGACCTGGTCGACCGGAACGGAGACCCGCTGCCGGCCTCGGCCGTCGGTAGGGGCTTTGATTTGAATTATTACGAATTCCCGTCTTCGGCGCTACAGCAGTCTTCTTATACTTCGCCGGTCGAAATGT
>JAFRYQ010000043.1 GCA_017437565.1 Bacillota bacterium | reverse complement strand
TCATCATATATTGGCAAAATCGTGTTCCATTTTCTCAAGATTAACTGAATACATCTCCGCCAGGACATGTTTCCGGAAATCCTTTTCTATACGTGTCTTCACTGGTTCCATGGCGATATTGTGGGCAAACCGTCTGGCTGATCTGCTGCGGGTCATGAGCCGTCCCGCCAGTTCCCAGGCCCTTTCCAGCAGCCGGTCTTTTTCCACGATCTCGCTGACCGCTCCCATTTCATATGCCTGATGCGCAGTCAGGCCTTCACCCGTGAGCATCAGATAATTGCCCCTCTTCCAACCAAGCAATTCCTGCATCAAAAGAGTCATGCCGTCTCCCGGGACTGCTCCTATCCCCATATAAAGATGCCTGTCCTCAAACCTGAAATCCGGTGTGACCAATGTGATATCCGCCATAAATGCGTTTTCCCAATGAAAATTGCTGCCATTCAAAGCCGCGATCACCGGAACTTCAATATCGTATACAAAGTTTTCAACGATCTTCATGGTATCGTAGATCTGACAATTATATCGTTGAATATTGTCTGAAGACTGTTCTACCTCGCTGAAAGATCCGGCATCCTGGTCGGCGATCCAGTTTTCGCCAGTGCCGGTGAGAATGATGACCTCATTCTCAGTATCGTGGCCTATGGCAGTATACATTTGCGCGAGAGCGTGATGCATTTGATAGCTCCACTGGACCGGACGCCCTTTGCTGTGGCATGTTACCTGCAAAATGCCATCAACACGCTTAAAAGTAAAATAATCTTTGAAACGCTCGGCGTACTCATCCAATGAAGGCATATGAACATAATCGTATTTAGCCATAATATGTTTCTTTCCCTTCTGTAATCAGCAAATGATCTATCATAACCATTGTATTTGCGGCTCATTCATCGTGGAAATACCAAAAAAAAGCGCGTTATGCATTAAACGCATAACGCTGTTCATTGTCAGGAAAGCATTATTTCGGACTTTGATCGTTTGGCGAAAGCCGAAATGGTAGATGGCGATGGAAAAAACTCTTCTATGGGGAAATCGGCAAACCCATAGACACGGGGGAAGGATCTGGTTAAAATTGACTATAAGTGAAAGTGGCTCTGGAGAGGCCTGCTTGGCAAGCCTCCCGGGGCCATTTTTATTTGCCCATGTTGATCAGCAGAGATGACAGAAAGGAAGGAATCCATCATGGCTGAAACGAACACCACTGACAAGATGAATCAATCCACCACCCAGCGGACGTATAAGGACCGGCTCTTCAAGTTCATCTTTGGGAACGAAGAGTATAAGGAATACGCTTTAGACCTCTATAATGCCGTCAACGGTTCCTCTTATGAGGACGTGAACGAATTGACTTTTACCACCATCGATGACATACTGTTTATGGGGATGCGTAATGACGTATCGTTTCTGGTCGAAGCGAATATGACCCTTTATGAACAGCAGAGCTCGGCCTGTCCGAACATGCCGCTGCGCGGGCTGATCTATTTCGGACGGGTCTACGACAGTTACCTGAAGACACATGCGCTCAATCCCCACAGCCGGTCACTCCTGCCGCTGCCAACGCCGCGGTTCGTGGTCTTCTATAACGGGAGAGAAGCGCGGCCGGTGAGGCAGGTATTGAAGCTGACGGACGCCGTCAAGTCTCCCCAGGAGAACGCGGTGGAAGTGACGGCGATCGTGGAAAACATCAATTCGGATGCGGGGAACGAACTTTTGAACCGCTGTCAGGTCCTGGGCGAGTATTCCGCGTTTGTCGGCATGGTTAACCACAATATGAAGCTCGGCATGGAGCGGACGGAAGCCATCACCCTTGCAGTTGACGAAGCAATCACGAAAGGCATCCTGCGGGACATCCTGATCAAGCATAAGGCGGAGGTAATCGGCATGAGTTTAACGGAATGGAATGAAGAAGAATTCGGCCGTACGATGTATGAGGACGGCGTTAAGGATGGCTATGCCAATGGCGAGAAAGCTGGCTATGTCAACGGCGAGAAAGCCGGTGAGGAAAAAGCCGTCTACAGTTTCGTTGCAGCTGGCGACATCTCCGTTGAAAAAGGCGCTGAGAAGCTTGGTATTACAGTAGAAGCGCTGTTCGAGAAGATGCGCCGCGCCGGATATTTGGTGGACCGACCAAAGGAAGAATCCTGAAGCGGCTCACGGCTATCAGGCTATAAAGGCTAAAAGGCTATAAAGCTATAAAACAAGGAAAGACCGCGCCGGACTGCCTGCAGGCAGATAATAGCGCGGTTTTTCTATATCTATTCCACTATTCCACAAGCTTACCGCTTTGATAGACGGCGCGGACGCGCGTCAGCGCAGCGATATCGAGGGAAGGATCTCCTTCCACGACGAGCAGGTCGGCGAGATAGCCTTCCTGCAGGCGGCCGATCTCCAGGCCCAGCACGTCGCCGCCGTTGCGGGTAGCCGCCTCGATGGCCTGCAGCGGCGTGATGCCGTATTCGACCATTTTCCCCGCTTCCAGCGCTACCGGCAGCGCCGGCATCCCGGGCAGGACCATGTCGGTACCGGTCATGACCCGCACCCCGGTGTCGTAAAGGGCCTTGAAATGGTCGATATACTGTTGGATCGCCGGGCCGCTGTAACTCCTGACCTCGTCGCCGATATAGGTTCCGCCGCTCCCCAGGAATTCATCGAGCCGCCAGAAAGCCAGGATCGTGGGCGTCCAGCTTTGACCGTTCTTCTTCATCTCCAGGGCGTTCTCCATCGTCATATAGGTGCCGTGCTCGATGGTGTCCACCCCGGCCCGGATACACATGTCCACGGACGGCTGGCAGCCCGCGTGCGCCGCCACGGGGATGTGGAAACGGTGCGCCTCCTCCACGATAGCATCCAGCTCCTCCTGGTTGAACTCTTCGCCGCGCCAGCCTTCACTGTCCATGAGTTTGATCCACCGCGCGCCTTTTTTGATCTGCGCGCGCACGGCTTTACGCACCTCGTCCACGCCGTCGCACTCCACACAGCCATCGTCCCCCGCGCCGTGACCGCCCGTGATACAAAGCGCCTGGTTGGCAGGAACGATACGGGGCACCTGCACCCAACCGGCGGCCTGGGCCCGGGTCACGGCGGCTTCCAATCCGTCAAAAGTACTCATGCCACGTACAGTGGTCACCCCGGCCTTTAAAGCCTGTTCCAACTGATGTACGGCCTGCATGGACATCTCCCATGGAGTCTCGTACTGCGTGATGCCGCCATCCGCGCCTAAGTGCGTGTGCATATCGATGAGGCCGGGAAGGATCGTGGCGTTTTCATAGACGGTCACGGGTTCGTCGGGATTGGCCGCCTTCAGTTCAGCCGCGTCGCCCACGGCCGCGATGCGGCCGTCCTTCACCAGGACGGCGCCGCCCTCGCGCGGCGCGAGGTGGCTGTCGCCGTAAATGAGTTTATCAGCCTGGATGATCATGATGACAGGTGCTCCTTTCTGTGCTTCGTTCTGTACTTTGTTCTGTGCTTTGTTCGGTACTCCGGGCGGCGTCTTTCCCCGCTCCGGCCGTTATGTGTATAGTGGTGGATAAAGGTGTTTAAAACCAGCTGGCCTGGCCGTCGATCCACGATTCCTGCGGGACGTCGTGGATCTGGTCACCGTCCTGGTAGTTCCCGATCAGGAAGGGCGAATGCGGGTCGTGGAGGCGGGAAAGCGCCGCCACCCGCGCGGGCTCGGCATTGGCATAACAGTATTTACAGAGATGGCGGCAGGTATTGTAAGCGCCGATATCGCCGGAAAGATAGCAGGCGCAGGCAGCGCGGGCGCCCTTTTTCTTGGGTATGGCCAGACGCTTCCCGATTGCTTTTTCGTAGACTTTTACGGTCTGGCAGCCGCTGCAGTCGGCGCCGTAAGACGCCAACAGATCCCCTTCCGCG
>JAFRYQ010000042.1 GCA_017437565.1 Bacillota bacterium | reverse complement strand
GTGGCGGGCGGACGAGGCGGCCGCCCCCGGGTCCTATCTGGAGGCTGCGCAGAAGCTGCCCGCGTTCCGGACGAGCAAGGTCTACCTGCATCTGTGGCCGGAGAACGCGGTGCACATGAACTGGGATAAACCGCTTTCCCGTTTCGGCGGAAAGACCGCCTTCGAGATGGCGGTAGCGGGCTTTGCCTGCCACGCGTCCCAGCAGCAGTGGTTCCAGGTCGGCCGGAAAGGCGTGTTCGACTGCGCGGCGTTCGGTCTGTACTATACGAACGTGGGCGCCGACACGAAGATGGACGATCCGGACTTTTTCGAAAACATCGGCGAAGCGGATTTTTCCGATTACGAACCGCCGGTTTCTGACGAAACGCCGGAAACGCCGCAGGAACAGCAGGAAGAACCTCCTGCGCAGACAGATGCGGAGCCGGCTCCTGACGCCGTTTCGAAGCAGGGCAATCCGGTCCTGCTGCTCGGCGGCATCTGCGCCGCCGCGGGCATCGTGATCTGCCTGATCGCCGCGAGCCGGGCGAAAAAGAGTAGAAAATACAAGGGGAGACATTAAGGAGTCAACATGGAGGAGATCAAGGAAAAACTGAAGGGGCTGGCCGTCATCGTGCCGTGCCTGAATCCGGATGAGAAGCTGATGCAGGTCGTCAGGGGGATGCTTGCGCAGGGCTTTTCGCATATCCTGGTGGTCAACGACGGATCGTCCGCCGAATACCAGCCGCTGTTCGACGAAGCGGCGGCCGTGCCCGAATGCACGGTGCTCGGTTATGAAGTGAACCGCGGCAAAGGCTACGCGCTGCGCACGGCGTTCTCCTACGTTCTGGAGAATTGGCCCTGGTGCGAAGGGGTCATCACCGTGGACGCGGACAACCAGCACACGCCCCACGACACGGCGAACGTCGCGTCGGACATGCTTGCCAATCCGGAAACGGTCGTGATCGGCTGCCGCGATTTCAAGAAAGCGGGCGTTCCGCTGCACAACCGCATGGGCAATCTCATCACGAGCTTCGTGTTCAAACTGCTGTGCGGCATTAAACTGTCCGACACCCAGACGGGACTGCGCGGCATTCCCGCGAGCTGCCTGAAAGCCTTCTGCGAAGAGGTGGAAGGGGACCGCTACGAATACGAGACGAACATGCTTCTGTTCATGAAAACGGCGAATATCCCGTTTATCGAGCGTTCCATCGACACGGTGTACATCGAAGGCAACAAGTCCAGCCATTTCCACATCCTGCGCGATTCGGCGAAGATCTACGTGCCCATCCTGAAGTTCGGTCTGGGCAGCGGACTGTCCACCGTCATCGATCTGACGCTGTTCACGATCCTGTGCAAGGTGTTCGCGGCGCTGCCGACGGCGCGGCAGATCCTGATCGCCACGGCCGGCGCGCGCATCTGTTCCTCGCTGTTCAATTACGCCTTCAATAAGAAGCAGGTGTTCGGGCACGAAGGCGAGGGGAAGAAGTCCCTTGCCCGGTATTACACGCTGGCCGTCTGCCAGATGACCCTGTCGTGGCTGTGCGTTTCCGGTCTCGTAATGCTTCTCGGCGCGCAGGGCGGCGGAAAGACGGTCATCAAACTGATCGTGGACTTTATTCTGTTCTTCCTGACGTTCCAGATCCAGCGGGAATGGGTGTTCCGGAAGAAGTAAAAAAGTCCTTGACAACCGTCGCGGATTTGTGGATAATAGTTTGTGCAGTTGCAAAACTGCTTTGTGTGGCGGGATAGCTCAGTTGGCTAGAGCACTCGGTTCATACCCGTGGTGTCGAGGGTTCAAATCCCCCTCCCGCTACCATTTTTATTTGCGGTGGGTATCGTCAAGCGGTTAAGACCCTGGGTTGTGGCTCCAGTATACGTGAGTTCGAATCTCACTACCCACCCCAAAACTTTTTTTCAAAAACCCCTTTCAAAATCCTGAAAAGGTGCTATAATAGTAAGGTACCAGAACATTGGGGTATCGCCAAGCGGTAAGGCAACGGATTCTGATTCCGTCATGCGAAGGTTCGAATCCTTCTACCCTAGCCAACGAAAGGGCCGGCCAGATGGCCGGCCCGACCAATATGGTGGCATAGCCAAGTGGTAAGGCACGGGTCTGCAAAACCCTGATCCCCGGTTCAAATCCGGGTGCTACCTCCAACAGAAAAGCCGTCCTTTGAGGATGGCTTTTTTTATGGTATAATTTGTATATGAGTACTATAACCACATATGCTGCCGCCAGGAAGAATCCCTTCGTCTGGCTGGCCGCCCTGCTGAGCATCATCGCCGCAGTGGCAAGGATCGTCTTTGCCGCCCGCACCGGGGGCATGGACTTCACAGATGTGGTCGTCCGTATCATACTTCCCGTCGCAGCTAATCTATTTATCGCATTCCGGCTGCCATTGAGAGGCGAGAAGCAGTTTTACGTGACCGTAGTGCCCGTCGTTATCCTGACGCTCTATCTCTGCATCGCGGGTGTGAGCATCAGCGGACGAGTGGCCATGACCCTTCTGTGCATCATCGTGAGCCTGGTATTCTCTGTTTTATATTGCCTTACGTTCATGGGCAAGCTTTCCAGCAAGATCCTGGCTCTGCTCTATTTCGTGATCGTCTGCGTCCTGATGGGGATCGATCCCCAGATGCGGTCGTTTGTGACCCGTTACTGGCCTCTGAACAAGGCCCTGTTCACGTCGGACGCCGCGATCCTCGGTTTCATCCTCTGCTGCCAGCTGGCCGCGAGGAAGCTGCCTCCGTGGAAGGAGGGCGACCCGTACCGCCTCCGCTTCGGCGACAGGCTCGACGGACGCCGCGTGCGCAGCATGCCCGTCATGTCGAAGGTGACGCCTTTCTTCATGGCAAACCGCCTCAACCGCAGCAACTATATCGCGGATACGGTGGAGATCTCCAACATGGAGAAGTACATCCGGGAAAAGCGGAGGGAAGGCTTAAAGCACTTCGGCATCACCCACGTGATCGTCGCGTCTTATGTGCGCACCATCGCGGAGATGCCCGAACTCAACCGCTTTGTCGCGGGTCAGCGCATCTACCACAGGTATGAGATCTCGCTGAACATGGTCGTGAAGAAGGAGATGAACAAGAACTCTCCGGATTCGTCCATCAAGGTCCTGTTCGAGCCAACCGACACCGCTGCGGACGTGTACAACCGTTTCGACGCGGCGCTGGAGACGGCCAAGGAAGCGGGCGTGACCAACGGATTCGACTCCATCACGCACATCCTGGACTACCTGCCGGCCGTCATCATGTCGCTGTTCGGCTTCCTCGTGCGCGCGCTGGACTACTTCAGCCTGCTGCCGATGGCGCTGGAGAAGGTGAGCCCGTTCCACGGAACGCTGTTCATCACGTCCATGGGATCGCTGGGCATCCCGCCCATCTACCATCACCTGTATGACTTTGGCACCTGTCCCGTATTCATTGCCTTTGGCCATAAGTACACGAAGTACGAACTGACCAAGGACGGAGAGACGGTCCCGAAGAAGTACCTCGACTACAAGGCAGTTTGTGATGAGGGCATCTGTGACGGCTTCTATTACGCAACCGCCGTCAAGAAGCTGAAATCCTATCTGTCCCACCCCGAGCGGCTGGATGAACCGCCCGCAGAAGTGGTGGAGGATATCGAGTAGGGGCTTCTCCGCTGGCTGCCTGCAGATGAACGTGTGACATTCTCAATGAGATCAAGGTTATGACACATCGATTATGATCTTTTTGCTGTGTCAGCCGCGGTTATTTGAGCATTTCGTGTGTTTGCTTTTGAAAAAGCGGTCAATATGTATCAAACAAACGAGATCCCGGTCGAAGAAGACCGGGATCTTGTGTCATTTGCTTGAGCTCATTTAAAATGGCAAACGCTGACTATTTGTTAATACTCTTAATATACTCTTCCAGCGCCGCGAGCATGCGTGGTTCCTTCAGCATGAATGCGATATACGGCGGATCGGTTTTCAGAAAGAGCGCCGCAGTATTGTCCTTCAGCATGATGTCCACACCGGGAAGCGCTTCCGTGCGCAGGTCACTCGCAAGATCCCGGAATTTCCGCCCGACGTCCTCAAGCTCCTGTCTGCTGCCGAGTTTTGCGATCTCCATGAGCGGTTTGCAGAATGTAAAATAGGCGTCGAACTCTCCCTCCACGACATCGACGGCGCGCGGCTCCGTGATGATGGTGTTGAGAACTTCTCCTTTCTGATCTTTCACGGAATTTGAGATCAGAGCAGCTCGCCCCTGGGCGACAAACATCGTCCTGCGGAAGACGCCGTCTCTGAGCATGGGGTAGTAATACGGCTCGATGGCACCGGTCATATAGAGGGGAAGCCATTTCTGGACCGCTTCCCACATTTCGTTCAGGCTGCGGCCGATAGAATGGATAATGCGGATCGACGACCCGTTTTCGATCAGTTTGATCAGATAAGCTGCCCAGATATCCGGGAAGTCCGGATCTTCGTACAGCCAGTCCATGTCTTCGTCAGAATACAGGAGCAGATGCAGCGCTTCCCCAGTGGAGGCCAGGCGCTCCAGAAACTGGATGACAGCGCTCCGCTTCCCCTCGTTTCCGTAGAAGAACCGGATGGTATCCTGATTCCCTTCCCCGGGACGATAGGCGCCTTTGTCCGCTTTCGGGGATATTGCGGGGGATGTGATCGCGGCCAGCATCCTGTCGATCGGTGCAGGCTGCGGCGTCTGGCTCTGCAGCCAGCCGCTGATGAGTTTAGCGGCTTCTTTCTCCTTTTTCGGCCATGGGCCGATAAGATTCAGTTCCTGTGCCGCGGCAGCCTTCTGATACTCTTCGTGGATGCCGTGAGCAAAGAAGATGCTTGCGGGTTCCACGAAAGGCTGACCCTTCGGCAGACCCCGCTTGCCCGAGCGGATGCGGCTGATGTACGACGCATCGAAATGCAGCGCGCGGCCGAGTTCGCTGTTGCGGGTATTGGTGAGGGTCATCAGAAAATCGATCTTCTCTGCGAGCGTTTTCGCCATGGGATGCCTCCTTGCAAAAAAAGTTCCTGCGTTCCCATTATATAACCTGTGTGGGAGATTGTACAGGAAAAATGGCACGAATCGTGCCTGAAACTGGCATTGCCAAATACCCTGCCTCTAAGACAAATTCAGGAAACTGCGCTACAATGAGATTGGAGCAGTTTTTGCTATTCCATCGATTTGTTATTGCTTTCTTAAATAGGGGGGCTTTGCTTATGAGAAAACTATTGAGTATTCTATTGACCCTGGCGCTCTGCATAGGGCTGCTGCCGCTTGCGGCCGTGCCTGTGCACGCGGTGGACGACTCGGTGACCGTCTATGATGGAACCGCTGTAAATGATGCCGCTCCATCCAGTTCGGCATGGAAGTATTACAAAACACAGTATGTCATATCATCGGACAGTCTTTCTGATCTGAACGGCAAGGCGATCACAGCATTGAAATGGTATTCCGCGGATAACGTTTCCGATCGCAAGGTCCAGATCATTCTTTCCGAAACGGATGACAGCTCGCTCAGTATGATGAGCGATGTATCGGCAGAGCACGTCGCATACAGCGGCGGTTCCGCATGGACTGTCGACGAGAACGGGGAGATCCTCATCACCTTTGATCGTCCGTATGCGTATAATGGCAGAAATCTGCTGGTCACCGTTCTCGATATCACAGGAGCGGCCGAAGCAGGAAACAGTTTTTACTCCGGAATGGGCTTTAACAAGATGGTCAATGCTTACAGCAATGACGCCCCGGTCGGCGCTGAACACGATATCGGTGCCGGCGGCGGTTTTTACGTTCCGAAGACTACTTTATATTATGCCCCGATAGAAAATTACGGACTCTATATCGCCGGCACGCAGGTGACCAGCGTGAATGCCAAAGATCTGTCCGTGATCGACGGGGTCAGCGGCACGGTCAGCTATGATGCGGCCAGCAACACCCTGACGCTGAGCGATGCGGCTATCAAGGGTGATGTGGATAATACGATCCAGGTAGCGACTGCAGGCCTTACGATCGCCTTCTCCGGCACAAACACGATCACCGCGCGGACCTCCAGCGGTTATTGCCGCGGGATCGATGCCTATAAGTATGGGATGCTCACCCTCGCGGGCGAGGAGAATGCCACGCTGACGGTCGAGACGACCCACAACAATTCCCAGGAAAACGGCGCGATCCGCGGCGACAGTCTGCTCGTGACCGGCGGCACCGTGATCTGTTCAGCTCCTGAGGCGGCAAAAGGAAGCCCGAAGCATGTTCCCTACGCCATCTCCCTGAACGACAGCAGCGACGCGCTGAGTGTGACCGGCGGCAAGCTCATCTGCAAAGGCTGGGCGCCTCTTGCCTTTGCTGTGAACACAACGAGCATAGATGGCGATACGATTCTTTATGGTTCTCCCTCTTATGATGGCAGCAACCTGGAATCTTATGACTACGATAACAATGGCGGATGGGCCAGCTCTGGATGGCAGAACACCTACCGCTATGTGGAAGCGACTCCGCTTTTGCCGATCACGGTCTTTCTTGAGTCAGATGGCGGTACGGTCTCCCCTGAAAGCTTAAGCGTAACACCGGGCGGAACCTACGGCGAGCTTCCCGAACCGAAAAAAGACGGCTTTGTCTTTGATGGTTGGGTCCTCTGTGAGGGCGGCGGCAACAGATTGATCGCCAAGGACTATTATACGAGTAATCCTCTTTTCCGCCTTGCTACTTCTCCGGGGGATAAAGCCTGGGATGCTCATACTGAATCGAATTTTAAGGAAGGCAATACAGTCGTCTTTGATGTGACATTTAACGATACTGTTCCTCGGAAATTGGACGTCAATGATTGCAATGTGGATTCCTCGCTGTACACGATCGAAGACAATCGCATCTATGGGAGGATCGAGATCACAGATAATTACATCAACGGTAAACATCATTTTGTGGACATTGTTACACGAGCGCTGACCAACGACTATACTGTTGACAAGTTCTATGTCATCGACCCGAATTCTACTAAAACCATCACTGCAGACAGTACTGTAGAAATGACAGAGAGTCACGCTCTCCTGGCGAAGTGGGTCCCTGCTTACAGTGTCGCTATCGGTCCGGGAAAGAATATGACACTGTTATCTGGGACGGAAAAGCAGACTGTGACGGATGGAACTGCGATCACGAGTGTGGTCTACACTGCGGACGATGGTTATTATTTCCCGACGGATTACAATACCACGCCTGTGAACGGGATCGGAACCACTCGCGACAGTTATACGCAGATCACTGTCTCCGGCATGCCGACGGACAACACGACCTTCTATCCGGCCGATGCGACGGCTAAGACAAAGCCTGACGCACCTTCCGCTGCTGCAACAGACTGCACCACGGAGGCCAATAACGACGGTACAATCACCGGAGTGGACAGCACGATGGAGTACCAGAAGTCCGGTGATACAGACTGGACGGCGATCACGGGAAGTACGGTCGAAGGACTTGCTCCCGGAACCTACTCTGTACGAGTCAAAGCTACAGATACGGCTCTCGCATCCGATACGGTAAACGTTACGATCGCTGAATATGTTCCTCTGCCCAAAGTTGAAGCGCCGACGTTTGATCCTGCCGACGGAAAAACATTCGAGGATTCTATAGAGGTCACGATCAGCTGCGTAACGACTGGGGCCGCGATCCATTACACATTGGATGGTACCGATCCGACGGAGGCAAGCACACTGACGACCAGCGCTGCGATCACGCTAGATGAAACGACCACGATCAAAGCGATTGCAATTCTCGCTGGATACGAGAACAGTGAGATCGCAACAGCCAAGTACACGAAGAGCACTCCTTCCACCGGCGGTGGCGGGGCAGCGACTTATGCCGTAACCCCCGGCAGCGCTGAGAATGGCGAGATCACCGTCAGCCCGAAGAGAGCGTCAAAGGGCAGCACGGTCACGGTTACGGTCACCCCGGACGAGGGCTACGAACTCGATACGCTGACCGTCAGGGACAAAGACGGCAACGAGATCGAAGTTATTAACAACGGGGACGGTACATACACCTTCAAGATGCCTGCCTCCACGGTGGACATCGAAGCAACCTTCAAGGAAGCGGAGGAAGAACCTTCTCCGGCGGATGACTTCCCGTTCGTGGATGTTCCCGAGGACGCTTACTTCCGCAAGGCGGTCGAGTGGGCACTCGAGAATGGCGTGACCGGCGGAACTTCGCCGACGACCTTCAGTCCGAAGGCACCGGCTACAAGAGCTCAGACCATAACGTTCCTGTGGGCTGCAGCAGGTGCACCCGAACCTGAGACGACGGAAAATCCGTTCAAGGATATCTCCGAGAGCGACTACTTCTACAAGGCAGTGCTGTGGGCGTACGAGAACGGCATCACGGCAGGTATCTCCGAAGATGAATTCGGGCCTGAAGTGACGGTCACCCGCGCACAGGTCGCGACGTTCCTCTACGGCATTGCGGGAAGACCGGCCGCAGGCAGCGAACCGTTCACTGATGTGAACGACAGCGATTACTTCGAAGCACCGGTAGCCTGGGCCTACAAAGAAGGCATCACGGCCGGTACGAGCGAAACGATGTTCAGCCCGGATGCGGATTGCCTGAGAGAGCAGATCATCACATTTATGTATCTGTACTTTGCGGAGTAGGGTTTTAGTTGATTGAATACCGGAAAAGCGGTCTCTTAGAGGCCGCTTTTCTTTTTGCATCAGTTCTGGCACGCTTCGTGCCAGAAATTGGCATTGCCAAACACCTGCTGCTGGCCATAAAGAAAACAATCTTTGTTACAATATAAGCGGACATTTAGGCGGAGTTGTGTGTTCCGTTCTCATAACTCCTCATTTTTTTTAAGGAGGACTCTAAATGAAACGTAAAGTACTCAGTTTATTGTTGACTCTGGCTTTGTGCCTGAGTCTGGTGCCGCTGGCGGCGGTGCCGGTGCACGCAGTGACGGTACCGAATGCGACCGAGATCAGCATCTACGGTCACGGATATGATGCGACGGTAGACTTTGGGTCAACGGCGGGAACGTACTCGTACAGAGCGGCGACTCATACGCTGACGTTGAATAATTTCAACGCAGATGACGAGTGGTCGGCGCCGGATGTAGGGACCATTGACACGGAAGCGAGCATCTACGCAAACGGAAGCCTGAATATCACACTGCAAGGCAATAACGTTATCAATGCGACGCAGCACAGAGATCTCGCAGAGTTGTTCTGCGCGATCGCGATCGATGGCGGTGACCTGACGATCAACGGTCCGGGAACGCTCACGATCACGATGAACGATACGATGGGAAGTTACCTGGATGCAAACGCTGGTATCTACGTCGCAAGAAAATACGACAGCTCTCAGAGCTCGTATGTAGGCGGCAGCCTGGCCATCTATAACGCGACGATCGATGTGACCTGCGGAAGCGTCATCACAAAAACGTGGGACGGAAGTTCCTGGTCAGTCAGCGGCGCGGATTATTCGTATGGTCTGTATGCGGAAGAATCAGTATACATCGCGAACTCGACAGTGTCGGCAACGTCAGGCGATTCGTATTATTACGGATACGGCATCAAGGCTGGTGGCGGTTTGACGGTGTCAGACAGTATGCTGAATCTGGAAACAGGATGGGGTTACGACTACTACGAATTCGGAGCCAGGGTCGCAGGCGATATAAACGTAAATAACAGTATCGTAACGGCGCACATTGGCGACACGTACTACGGCGCTTATGGTCTGTACACAGGAAAGTCTCTGTCGCTCACAAATGGTTCCCAGGTGTTTATCGAAACAGATCCTGTTATAAGCACGTGGACGAGCGGCGTTTACGCAGGCGATCTCGTTCAGACGAACTCACTGCTCGATATTGATATCGACGTAACGACGAACAGCACGGGACTTAGCGTCGGATACACAGGCGCGGTGAGCGGCTCACAGATCAATATCGATATCGATGAAGCGACGAAGGGCGAAAACCTCGGCATCGATATCGGTACTCAGGCGGACAGCAGATCAGGTTTCCTGTTCGGAAACAGTGAAGTCGACGTAACGCTCGGACCCTCAAGATCTCAGGATGAGAATAGAAGCGGTAAGGCGATCGCCATGCGTGTAGTATGGGGCGATATCGATATCGTCCACAGCGATGTCGATCTGAGCGTAACGAGCACGACGAGCTACATGCCGTACGACGCGTATGGAATCTATGTGGAATCTCCGAATTATTACAACTCAAACAGAGGCGGAGATCTAACGGTTGAAGATGGCAGCACGCTGGATATCGAAACCGGAAATGTGGTTCATGACGCAGGCGGCATCTACATTCCTTCCAACATGCTGAACGGTGATGATTCAAAAATCAGTATTAAGACAGGAGAAGCGAAGGGAACTACATATTCAAGCACGGACGGTCTCTATGCCAACGGGTTTGATTTGGCAGACTGCAATCTGACGATCGAATCGGGTGAAGCAAACGACGGATGCAGATGTATCTACGTTCACGACGATACGGCGGAAAAGACGTTCGATAACTGCAAAGTAAGCCTGACGGCGAATGGTGCGCCCACCTACAATTCTACCGGAATCGAATCCGGCGGATACTCCCCGATCAAGCTCAAGAACGGCACAAATATGTCGGTCGAGGTGAAGACGAGCGAAAGCGCATACGGTATCGAAAGCTGGGGCGGTCTGACGGTAGAAGACAGCACCCTGACGGTAAAGACAGCAGATGCGACGCTATACAGCAACTACGGCATCAACGCTCCGAGCGATAACAGAGGAGTCGTGGCGTCCGTTAAGAACAGCACGGTCACGATCGACGCGGGCAAAGCGGGTCCGGATACGAGCTGGTCAGTCTCGATCGGTTGGTCTTCTTACAAGGGATTCGATATCGACGAAGACAGTACGGTTACCGTAACAGCTGGCGGCAACGCGAGCACGCAGTGCATCGGAATGGCCGTATACGACGGCGAGCCGATCAACCTGGCAGGTACGGTGTCCACGAAGGCTGGAACGGTCGTTGGAGATGATGCGAGAGGAAGCTTCGGACTCGTGACAAATCTCGGATCAGACACCACGCTGAATATCCCCGGCACGTTTACGGCACAAGGATATACCAGAGCAATAACCGGTGGTTGGACATCCGGA
Source organism: Bacillota bacterium (assembly GCA_017437565.1). Classification (GTDB taxonomy): domain Bacteria; phylum Bacillota; class Clostridia; order Peptostreptococcales; family Anaerovoracaceae; genus Eubacterium_B. The sequence continues at coordinate 759 of JAFRYQ010000042.1, read as the reverse complement.
AGTTTCGGTAACACGAATATTGAAGCAGAAAATATCTTAGCAGGTGTAGCATATGATGGCTCGGATGCTGAACTGGTAGATAAAAACGGCGCGGCTACGGCTACGCTGTACACATCTACGGCAAAATACGTCAAGACGGCGGAAGCTTATACGGTAACGGTCAACCTTGGCAGCCACATGGCGTTTGATAACGATACGATGCCTGTGACGCAGTCCGTACTCAGGGGTTCTGCAATCAAAGAACTGTGTGTTATCCCGGATACTGATTATTATTTCCCGGATAGCTATACTTCTTTAGGCACTACAAACGGTATTACCGTTAAGTTGGATAGCGGTGATATTATCGTTTCCGGCACGCCGACCGCGGATGTGACAATAGATCTTGCAGATGCGGAAGCAGTTCCGGTTACACCTAAAGTCGATGCCCCGACCTTTACTCCGGCGAGCGGTACAACGTTTACGGAAACCCTGGATGTTACGATCAGCATTCCGGACAATGCGACGGTTTACTATACGACTGACAAATCCGATCCGAGCGAAACGAATGGCATCATGACAACAGGTGCAGCAATCACCCTCGATGAGACGACGACGCTGAAGGCCATCGCGATTTCAACGGACGCTAATTACGAGAACAGTGACGTCGTTACTGCCACCTACACCAAAACGGCGCCGTCTTCCGGCGGCGGCGGTGGAGCGGCAACTCCGGAAACATATGAGGTCAAGCCGGCGACAGCTGAAAACGGCACAATCAAGGTC
>JAFRYQ010000041.1 GCA_017437565.1 Bacillota bacterium | reverse complement strand
TCCCGGCCACCGTCAGCCACATCAATCTGGCCGACGGGCGCAATTTCCCGGACGCCCTCTGCGGCGGCCCGCTGGCGCAGAAGCTGAGCGGCCCGCTGCTCCTGACGGACGGGTCGGCGGCTGTGAATGAGAAGATGAAGACCTACGCGACCGGGGCCAAGACGATCAAGGCGACCGTCTTCGGCGGCCCGGCTTCGGTGACCGACGCCACGGTGAAATATATCCTCAGCATGAACTGAGACCAGTGGGAGCGGCTGTTCTATGAATCGGGGATTTTCGGGAAAACCTGTTCCGCGCAGGAACAGAATAAGGATAAAGGAGGGGCTGGCGATGAGAAAGTGGATCAGGCCGCTGCTGCTGGCGATCGTACTGACGGCTTTGCTGCTGCCAGCGCTGACCGGGCAAGTGGAAGCCGAAACGGTGAGTGTATCGACGCTCGCGGAACTGCGGGCAGCGGTGCAAACGCGGCACACGACGGTGAAACTGCAGAAGGATATCAGCTGTAGCAGCGGCGATGTGGTGGAACTCGCAGTGGAAGACGTGGTGTTGGATCTGAACGGCCATACGTTGACCTGTTCGGATACATCCTGCAGCGTTATAAAGATCAGCGCGGACCGCGTGAGGGTCTGCAACGGTAAGCTAGTGGGGAAAACCGATCAGACCGGGGGAATCGACATTCGGGAGCGTGTCAATCTGGTGGAGCTCTGGGACTTGGACGTTCAGAATACCGTCTTTCTTTTGAGGACGGCTCGCCAACGTTTCGGAACGATTTATATACAGGATGTCTCTTTTCAACAATGCGGGATCACGTACCCTTGTGTTTATTTGCGCGCTGCCGGCCGGGTTGTCATGAATGACGCAACGATCGAGAGCTGTGACGGCGAAAACTTCGTAATCGAAAACGGAGCGAGAGTCTTGCTGGGAAACGTGACTGCCACGCGCAGGACCAGTTTTCGGAACGACCCCTTGCTGATCGATCTCAGTGAGACCGAAAGGACTTACGGCAATTACCGCCTGCCCGCTTCCGAGATAAAAACAGACGGAACGATCTGCGGACCCGAAAAGAAATTAACGACCGGAACGTGGGATGGGGACCCTGCGTATTTGATCAAGGGCACGAAACTGGAGAGCACGCTGATCTATACAACGGAGATTGAGCGCCTTTCCCTTACTATTCCGAGACCAGCAGACGGGCAGAAACCGCGTTACGAACCGGCGATCGATCAAGGAGCGGCGTACATGCGGGTTACCGGGTCTGATTTCTTCCGTAATGACATCCAATGGTCGGACGTGACGGGGAGTTCGCTGGGCACTCCGCTGGATCCGGATCAGGACACATTCCGGCAGGGACGGAAATACGAAGCGGTTTTCTATGTAACCCCGGAGCCCGGCTATCAGTTTTCCGCTTCAACAATCGTAAAAGTCAACGGAGAAGCTGTGGAAGCTCACTACCGGAACGATCTGAACCCGAAACAGATGGCCGTCTATTACTGTTACACGGTACCGAAAGAAGGTGGTTCCGGCGATGATCCGGGCGACGATCCTGGCGACAATCCCGGGGAAGACGATTCTCAGAGCGGCGAGTATGTGATCAATCTTCTTGCCGGCAGCACCGTGCTGACCGGGGCAAATAACGACGCTTTGCTTGTCTGCCTGTTGGACGAGCAGATCGAGTCAGACTGGAGCGACAAAGACTGGATCGTAATCGATCTGGACGTGAACAATACGTGGGATCTGCTGGGCATTAAGGATGGCTCCCGGACAACGCTCTACAAGCTGCCGACCTGCAGTGTGAAAAAAGACTTCGTGCTGGAGCTGAGTGACGACGTCAGGGCAGAAGCGGAAATGGACGGGGGTAAGTTTAAAACGGTTACCTTCCTGATTTCCAACGACGTGAAAGCTAGCTATAAGATTGGCAGCATCGCCGATAAGACCTATACGGGAAAAGCCCAAAAGCCGGCACCGGCCCTGCAGCTGGTGGCCGGAAGCCGCAAGTTGACTATTCAGAAAGGCGCGGATTACGAGCTTTCCTGGCAGAAAAACGTGAACGCCGGCACGGCGACGGTGATCTTCGAGGAATTGCATCCGCTGTTCGGAACCTTGAAGAAGGCCTTTAAGATCCTGCCTTTGGATCTGAGTAAAGCGGCTAGCAAGACGTCTGTCTCCGGCATCAAAGCGTCCTACGCCTATACCGGCAAGGCCATCAAACCAACGCCGACCGTAAAGGCCCTGGTCGGCGGCGCGACCAGGACCCTGAAAGCCGGAACGGATTACACGGTGAAATATACGAATAATATCAAT
>JAFRYQ010000040.1 GCA_017437565.1 Bacillota bacterium | reverse complement strand
GGCACCTGGCAAGGCATCTATTTTTGTGAGTTTGACGGGCCGAGGCAACGTACAGTATATTTAAAACTCCTGGGAGAGTAATCCCTGATCGTTTATCGCGGATCACATAATTAAGAGGGGAGAAAGATTATGAAGTTAGTCATTCATGATCTGAAGCAGGATGAGTGGGGCTTGCTTGCCGACTGCTATCCGGATGCACGGGTCATATCTGAAGACAAACCGATCCAGCCCTGTGCTGGCTGCTTCGGATGCTGGTCCGTTACGCCGGGAGAATGTGTCGTCAAAGACGGATTCCACGATATGGGGGTACAGATCCATCGGGCTGAGGAAATCGTTGTGATCAGCCGTTATACCTATGGCGGCTTCTCCGGTTTCGTCAAGAACGTTTTTGACCGCAGCCTGGCCTACGTGCTTCCTCAGTTTGAGATCGTAAAAGGTGAATCGCATCATAAGAAACGCTATGCGGAGGATAAACCCTTTACGTTCATCTTCTACGGGCAGGAACTGACCGAAGCGGAGAAACGGAGCGCCTGGCGTTACGTAAAGGCGGTCTGTACCAATATCCGCGGTCACGTCAAGAATGTCCTCTTCCGGGAGGAGATGGTCCCGGCGGCCGCCGGCAGCGAGGAGAGCCGGCCGGTCTGCCCGGAGGTACCGACAGCCGCCGCGCCGGGAAAAACAGTTGCAACCGGAAAAATGGCCTTTCTCATCGGTAGTATGCGGGGCATAGAAGGAAATTCCGGGAAGCTAGCTGGGAAACTGGCTGAATATCTAAAGGTAGCGCCAGCGATCAACGAGTTGAAACGCTATCTGCAAGACCTGCCCGGACTGGTGAAGGAACTGGAAGATGCTGAAACGCTTGTCTTGTGTCTTCCACTCTACGTCGACGGCCTGCCTGCGCAGGTGATCCGGTTTATGGAAAGCATGGAGCGGGAGTATCAGGGCGGGCTTAAGAAGATCTATCTGCTCGCCAATATGGGCCTCTATGAGAGCCGGCAGCTGGTCAATCTCTTCGGCGCCGTGAAGCAGTGGAGCGTTAAGATGGGCTTTTCCTATGGTGGCGGCCTCGGCGTCAGTGCCGGGGAGATGATCGGCGTCCTGCTGGACGTTCTCCCGTACCGGTTCTGGGTGACCAAAGACGTCGCCAAAGGAACGGAGCGGCTGGCAGCGGCCATTTGTTCCGGGCAGCGGATCGAGGATATCTACGTGGAACCCTACGCGTTCCCGCGCGCCCTTTATAACGCGATCGCTAATAGCGGTTGGAGCCGGAACGCGAAAGCGGCAGGCCTCCGTCCCCGCGACCTGTACCGGCAGCTTTGATTGGCTGGCCGGGGAATCGAGAAGACAGAAAAAAGGGGTTGTCTCAAAACCATAGAAGTTTTGGGGCAACCCCTTTATCGTGGCGCACTTGTTCGCTAAGCTGTTCAATAAAATCCAATTTCAGCATTTATGAAACAGTTTATGACTATAAAATTCCATTAAGTGAACAGAACCACAGGAAGGTTGTTCACTTAATGGAGTTTTTAGTTTTAATGGAACAGTTTTTTGCTTATTTTATGCATTGAAGAACAGCTCAACATCCTGTCTGGCGGATAAGGCCGCAGAACCGAATGTCCCGCTCAGATCCGGTTTACTCCACCCGCGTGAAGCAGATCGGTTCGTCGGGCATCTCCGGCTCAAAGGGGATCTCGACGGATGTGACTTTGCCGGCCTCGTCGCGCTTGAAGGTGGCCGGGATCGGCATACCGAAGGCTTCCACGATCAGGAAGAACTGATCGCCTTCATTACAGATGAAGGGGCAAGTATAGCTGTCGACCTGCGTGCAGAGTTCACCGTCCTTCTCCACCAGACGGAGTGTTCCGTAACCGGGGTGATGGAAGTTCCCCACGTAATCGGCGACCGTGAAGGGTACACCGCCTTCTTCCTGTTTCTTCTTCAGTTCCTGCAGGCCTTTTTCCGCCTCCGCTTTCATCTCTTCCGTGATCTTCTTCCAGCGGTTGAACCAGTCGCCATCCGGCTGATCCAGCAGTATGTCGACCAGTTTGTAGGCGATGGAGTCCGTGGCTTCGGGGGCATTGCCGTTGGTGAGCGCGGAGATGGCGATGTCCTTACCGGGGACGAAGAGCTGCATGGAGCGGTAACCGTCTACGGTGCCGCCGTGATGGATGATCGTGAAATCGCGGTAGCTCTCTACGAACCAGCCCATGGCATAGGTGGAGAGAACGGTCTCCGGGAACTGCCAGGGGAACATTTCGCCTTCTTTGATCAGCATCTGCGGGCTCTGGGCTTCTTTGCGCAGTTTGTCAGAGAGGACCTTTTCATTACCGTGCAGGCGGAAACGCAGCCATTTGATCATATCCGGCGTGGAGGAATAGATCGAACCGGCGCCGGCCGCGTTGCGCAGCGTCATACGGGGAATGACGTGGAATTCATGATCTTTCCCGTCGTGCGGCATGGATTTCCGGGGATCGTCGTCGGGGATCTGATCCGCGTAGACGTAAGAAGCGTTCATCCCCAGCGGCTCAAAGATGTTCTTTTTGACGAAGTCATCGTAGTTTTCGCCGCTTACGCGTTCTACCAGCACCGAGGCCAGCATGAACATGAAATTATTGTAATAGAAATGGTAGCGGAGCGGCCATTTCGGCGGCAGATACTCGATCAGGGGGATCAGTTCCCGATAGGAGAGATCCGGCTGCATGACCCAGGCGAGATCGTGCCGGGGCAGGCCGCAGCGGTGGCAAAGCGTATCGCGAACGGTAAGCACGCGGGCTACGTCCTCGTCGTACATTTTGAATTCCGGCATATATTTGCGGACCGGTTCATCCAGATCGATCTTGCCCTGGTCGACCAGAATGCCGATCGCGGCCGCCGTAAAGGCTTTGGTCGAGGAACCGATCGAATAGAGCGTATCCGGGGTGGCGAGAGCGCCGGTCTCAGCATTGCTGTAGCCGGCAGCAGCGCTCGTGACATCCTCGCCGTCCCAAATGGATACGGAGAGAGAAGTAGCGGTGTCAAAGAATGCACAAGCCTCGTCAACGATCGCCTGCAGTTTGGGCTGGGTCAATTTCATGAAGGAGCTCCTTTCAGTTAGGTGGGTTAAAACGGGTTATTTACATATTCACGCGGCGGGCGTGTTGTGAGACGACAGAGCACGTCGTTCTTATTGGTACCGAGCAGGTCGGCGGCTTCCTGGAAGGTCATGGCGCCATCCGTCCCGTCGCCGTAGATGATGGCGACGTCGCCTTCCTGTACGTTCGGAACGTCAGTTACATCGGCCATGACCTGATCCATGCAAAGCACACCGATGAGCGGCGCCTTTACGCCGTTGATGACAACGTAGCCTTTATCACGCATCTGGCGCGGATAGCCGTCGGCGTAGCCGAAGGGCAGGGTAGCGACCAGGCTGTCCCGTTCGGCACGCCAGAGGAAATCGTAACCGACGCCTTCGCCGGTTTTGACGGCGTGGAGCTGCGAAATGGCGCTCTGGAAGGTGATGGCCGGTTCCACCGGCAGGAAACCGACGTGGAAACCGCGCATACCGTAGATGAGCGCGCCCGGGCGGACCATATTCATGCGGAATCCAGGATAATCGACGCAGGCGATGCTGTCAGCAATGTGCTCGTATTTGAAGTGGCAGCCCATCTCTTTCAATTTCGCGAGGAAGGTTGTGAAGACCTCATACTGTTTGATATCGTCTTCTTCGCTGGCCAGCGCGAGATGGCTGAAGATGCCTTCGACTTCGATACCGGGCAGGGCGAACATGGCCTTGATCTCGGCGGCAAATTCGTCCGTAGGCACTTTTCCGAGCCGGTGGAATCCGGTGTCCACTTTAATATGGATCTTCGCTCTACGGCCGCGTTTCAGGGCTTCCTGGCTGAGCAGCTCGGCCTGGTGCAGCGAGAAGATCGTCTGGGCGATGTCCAGCTCGGCGACGACGTCCAGCATCCGGTCAGGCGTATGGCCGAGAATGAAAACCGGGAAGTCCGGATAGGCTTCTTTGATCTGGACGGCTTCCGTGAGTGTGGCCACCGCCAGGTAATCGGCGCCGCTTTTCAGGATGACGGGTGCCATGGGGACGATGCCCAGGCCGTAAGCGTTAGCCTTTACCACAGCCATCAAAGCGACGTCCGGTCCGACCATGTCTTTGATCAAGCGCACGTTCTGCGAGATGCGGGCCAGGTCGATGACGATTTTTGTGTCGCGTAGAATTCTGTTCTTTTCCATCACACGTTTCTCCTTCTCAACTGTATGCTTTTGCAGGCGGGCCGGGAGGCCCGCCGGATAGACGCTCTTCTGATCAGTAAATACCAGCAGCCAGATCCAGCAGCGTCGGTACGAATTCCATGGCGAAGAAATTGATCTCCGCGTAATTCAATTGCCCGTCTTCTTTGACGATCAGAAAGCCGCTCTCGATACCGGGATAGCGCTCAATGGAGACCATGCGGTCAGCGAGCAGGAGAGAGGCGTCAAAATAGAGATCGCCGCTCCGCTCTTCACAGGGAATGCTGACCCGGAAAGCGCGGTCGAGCGCGGACATCTGGAAGGTAAAGGGTTCTTCCTCCGTGGGAAATTTGATATAGTCGGCCGGGCAGGCGGCTTTTCCGGCGATGAGGAGATCGTGGCGTTTCACTTCGATGCCGGTGATGAGCCCCCCGCGTACCGGGAACCCGGATTTTGCCAAAGCCCGGTGCAGGTCGACGTGCTTCAGGACCGGTAAGAGACGGGTGAGCTGCAGGACGTCGTCGCGGTTATGGAGCAGGATCTTCTCGCGTAAAGCGGAAGAGCGGCTGCGCATATACTGGCTGTAAAGCTCCACGCTCTCGCCGCCGGAGATGCGGTCTGCCCGGGCCGGCGCGAGGCCCAGGAAACGTTCCACGTTCTTCTGGGAGACGCTCTCTAACAGCTTGGGAAGCGGGGAGTAGTGTTTACATAATACGAAAAGATCCAGATCGAAACGTTCCGGAAGGGCAATTCCGTATTTTTTAGCGCGGGATTTCAGGAAAGGAAGATCAAAGAGCCGGCCGTTATAGGTGATTAAGAAGTCGACCTGTTCCAACAAAGCAGCGGTCCGGCGCAGAACTTCGGGTTCATCGGCCGGGTCCTCGGCAAAGAACTGACACAGCCGGCAAGAACTGTCCTTTACGATGACAGCTCCGCTTAAGATGAGCGCGTCAAAACGGGGCGACAGCCCGGTCGTCTCGATATCCAGGGCCGCATAGGTCATGCCGCCGAAATAAGCAGTAAAGGCCCGTTCCTGATAGATGGGCAGCTTCATTTCCTCATCGATCTTTTTCATGTCATCAGTATAATCCCGGAAGAAAGAAATGGTCAAGTACCGCGCGAAAGTCGGCAGAATAACAAAATAGACCACTTGGGGAGTAGTCCATTTTGTTCAAAAGGGGTATTGGGATTAGAGATTTAGAGGCTATTGGGGATAACCTCACGTTCATTATAGTGCAAAAAAAACAAAAAGCAAGAATTATTTATTGAATGAGACAGAGAAAAGCGTTATATTAGAAAGACCATAACGGGAAACGTGTTATCGTAAATTGTTATTAAGAAGTGTTAAGAAATGGTATTTGAAGAAAAGACGCTGGCAAGCGAAATGATTTACCGTGGCAGGATCATCAATCTGCGGCGGGATCAGGTGACCGTGGTGCACGGAACCTCTTATCGGGAGATCGTCGAACATAACGGAGGCGCGCTGATCGCGGCGCTGACCGACAAGGAAGAGCTGATCATGGTCCGGCAGTTCCGCAAACCCGCGGAGCGGGTGATGTTGGAAGTCCCGGCCGGCAAGCGGGACGGCGATGAGACCGGACGGGAAGTAGCGATCCGTGAATTGAAGGAAGAAACCGGTTATACGGCGCGATCGGTTACCTATCTGACCGATTTTTACACCTCCCCCGGCTTCTCGACCGAGGTCCTGAGCCTGTATCTGGCGGAAGGCTTGGTTCCGGGCGACACGGATTTTGATGAGAATGAGGCGCTGGACATCCTGCCGGTGCCGCTCAACGAGCTTATGGACATGGTCATGCGGGGGGAGATCCACGATGGGAAGACCGAGATCGCCATCCTGATGACAGCTGAAGTTCTGAGACGGAGAAAAGAACGTGGACGTGAATGAGTTCCTGGAGTATCTGAAAACGGAAAAAGGCGCTTCTGAGAATACGGTGACGGCTTACGGACGGGACGTCCGGGCTTTCGCCCGGTTTCTGCGCGATTCCGGGACGACTTTAACGGAAGCGACCAAAACCGACGTCCTTTCCTACTTGATGGAACTGGGGAAGAACGGGCGGTCGCGCGCGACGAATAACCGCAAGCTGGCTTCCTTAAGAGCCTATTACGAATTCCTGATGCGCCGCGGGCTGGTAGAGGCGGATCCCACCACGGATATCCGCACGCCACGGGCGGAGCGGAAAGAACTGGAATACCTGAGCGTAGCTGAAGTCGAGAAGCTGTTGGCGCAGCCGGACGATTCCATAAAGGGAAAACGTGACCGCGCTATTCTGGAAGTGCTCTACGGGACCGGCATCCGGGTCCTGGAATTGATCGATCTGAATTATGCCGACCTGAACCTGCGCATGGGCTATCTGACCTGTTCGGGAAGCCATGGACGCATGCGGATCGTACCCTTGGGCAGTTATGCCCGGACGGCGGTGGAAGCATATATGAAGGAAAGCCGGCCGGCTTTGCTGCGTTCGGAGACCAGGGAGCTCGCGGCTGACGTCCCGCTCTTCATCAATTATTCCGGCGAACGGTTCACCCGCCAGGGACTTTGGAAAGTGCTGCGCGAGTACGGCCGGCAAGCCGGTTTGGAAGGCCGTATTACGCCCCACATCCTGCGGACTTCTTTCGCGGTCCACATGATCCAGAACGGGGCCGACCTGAAGACTTTGCAGGATCTCCTCGGTTATGATGACATGCAGGCGCTGCAGGCCTTCCTGCAGGTCTCAAAGAGCCGGATCAAGGATGTCTACGACCGGACGCATCCACGGGCTTAAACGCAAGATCCTTACCGGATATTAGTTGCGGAGGCTGTGGATCGGGGCTGGGATGCGGCCGCCGCGGTTTATGAAAGCCGCTGCTGATTCACGGTGGACCGGCATGACGGGCGCGCTGCCGAACAGGCCGCCCATCTCGATCCTTTCACCTTCTGTTTTACCGACCGCGGGAAGAAGCCTGACCGCGGTTGTTTTATTGTTGATCATGCCGATCGCCGCTTCGTCGGCGATGATGGCGGCGATGGTTTCCGCCGGCGTATCGCCCGGGATCGCGATCATATCCAGCCCGACCGAGCAGACACAGGTCATCGCTTCCAGTTTATCGATGGTCAGCGTGCCGCCGGCAGCTGCCGCGATCATGCCTTCATCTTCGGAGACCGGGATGAAAGCTCCGGAAAGGCCGCCAACGGAAGAAGTAGCCATGACGCCGCCTTTCTTCACGGCGTCGTTAAGCAGGGCTAAGGCAGCGGTCGTGCCATGCGTGCCGCAGGTCTCCAGGCCCATTTCCTCCAGGATACGGGCGACTGAATCGCCCACCGCCGGGGTCGGGGCCAGCGAAAGATCAACGATCCCGAACGGAACCTTTAGCCGGGCAGCGGCTTCCTGGGCGACCAGCTGACCCATACGGGTGATGCGGAACGCCGTTTTTTTGACGGTCTCAGCAACGACGTCGAAAGGTTCGCCGCGCACCTGCTTCAGGGCTTCGCAGACGACACCGGGACCGGAAACGCCGACGTTGATCACGCAATCCGGCTCGCTGACGCCGTGGAAAGCGCCGGCCATAAAAGGATTGTCTTCAACCGCGTTGCAAAAGACGACCAGTTTGGCACAGGCGCCCAGCTCCAGGTCCCGGGAACGATCGGCCATGGCTTTGATGGTCTGCCCCATCAGCGCGACCGCGTCCATATTGATGCCGGCTTTCGTGGAGCCGACGTTGACGGAGGCACAGACCAGAGCGGTGCGGCTCAACGCTTCCGGAAGCGAAGCGATGAGGAGGCGGTCGGCTTCCGTCATGCCTTTCTGGACCAGCGCCGAATAACCGCCCAGAAAATTGACGCCGCAAGCGGACGCGGCCCGGTCGAGCGCTTCCGCGAAGGGAACGTAATCCCGGCTGTTGCTCGCGCCGGCGATCAAAGCCACCGGGGTCACCGCGATCCGTTTATTAACGATCGGGATGCCGAATTCGTTCTCGATGTCTTCGCCGGTACGGACGAGGTCCTTGGCGGCAAAGCAGATCCGGTCGTAGATCTTGGTACAGGCTTTATGGATCTCTTCATCGGCGCAGGAGAGCAGGGAGATACCCATGGTGATCGTACGGATGTCCAGGTGCTGATGCTCGATCATGCGGATCGTGCTCAGGATCTCTTTCTGATTCAGCATGGCTCCTCCTTATATACTGTGCATCGCGTCAAAGATCTCGGTCCGCTGGACCTGGATGGTGAGCCCCAGTTCATTGCTGAGCTCCCGGAAAGAGTCTTTTACTTCCTTGAAGCCGGCCGCGCAGGAGGAAAGATCGACGGCCATCATCATAGTGAAATTCCCGTCGAGAATAGTTTGCGACATATCGAGGATATTGATGTGATAGGCGGCAAGACGGGCGGAAACAGCAGCGACGATGCCGATCCGGTCCTGCCCCAGAACAGTCAGAATGGCTTTCAAAATACATGACCTCCTTTATTGGGCATGATGATCGTTGATCCTGCTTTCATCTTAAGGCTTCTTACCGCGAAAGAAAAACAGAAAGTATGAATCAGTAATCGTGATAAAATGCAACAGATACATTTATTGGAAAGACGGAAGTGAATGTGTTAAGCTAATGGTGTCAGAGCAGAGAAGGAGGTTCAGTATGCGCAGAAAAGACCGTGAAGTAACCGATATGGGAAGGATCATCGCGATCCTGGACCAGGCCCGGATCGTCCACCTGGGGCTGGTCGACGGGGAAGCCCCTTACGTGGTGCCGCTCCATTACGGATATAAGATGGAAGAGGGAAAGTTGACGCTCTATATGCACGGCGCGCGGGAAGGCCATAAGATCGACCTGATCCGGGCGAATCCGAACGCGTTCATCGAGATCGACTGTAACGAGAAGCTGATCGCCGGCGGTGATCTGGCCTGCTCGTACGGATCCGCTTACGCCAGCATCATGGGACGGGGGAAAGCCTGCCTGCTGGAAGATGACGCGGAGAAGGCGCAGGCTTTAATGATCCTGATGAAAAGCCAGACCGGCCGGGATTTCGAGATCTCCGAAAAGATGGCCAGGGCGGTGGCGGTGATCCGTGTGGATGTGGAATCTTACAGCGCCAAAGAGCGCCAGATGCCGGCTGAATAAGAGTATTAAAAAACCCGGGAATCCATGAAAAAAGTGCTTGCATTCCTCCGGACCCGATGATAAAATATCCCTTGCGTTAATTTACGGGCGGTCCTCTGTACTTGGTAGCATGAACGCCTCGGAGGGAAGGAGGAAATGAGCATGAATATTATTGATTCTATTGCCCAGGACTATCTGAAGAAAGATATCCCTGCATTCAGCGTGGGCGACCAGGTAAAGGTCCACGTCAAGATCAAAGAAGGAAACAGAGAGAGAATTCAGGTTTTCGAAGGTTTCGTTCTGAAGAGACAGAATGGCGGCATCGGTGAGACTTTCACCGTAAGACGTATCGCGTCCGGCGTCGGCGTCGAGAAGACGTTCCCGCTGCATTCGCCGTGGGTCGAAAAAATCGAAGTAGTCAGAAAGGGCGACGTCAGACGCGCCAAACTGAACTACATGAGAGGCAGAACCGGCAAGTCCGCCAAGATCAAAGTGAAGGAAGAAAAGAGAGGCTAAGCGTCTCTTTCCGCACGGAGATCCGACCAATCAAGGTCAAACCAGGGAGCTGTGAATCACATGGCTCCTTTTTCATTGCCTCCGGCCGTGCGACCGGAGAATGTGGTATACTGAAAAAGAAGGCGAAAGGAGGAACGTATGGCCATCGACAATATCAACTGGTATCCGGGCCATATGAAGAAGACCCGGGAACTGATCGCGGAGAACCTGAAACTGGTCGATCTGGTCGTCGAGGTCCTGGATGCCCGGATCCCGGTTTCCAGCCGCAACCCGGTGATCGGGGAACTGACCGGCCGCAAACCGCGGATCATCGTACTGAATAAATCCGACCTGGCCGACGCGGCCCAAAATGCCGCCTGGTGCCGGGCTTTAGCCGGCGAGGCGCAGCAGGTCCTGACGCTCGACAGCGTGAAAGGAAAGGGCATTTCGGAGCTTCTGAAGAGTCTGGAAGCCTATCAGGCAAACCTGAACGAAGGACGCAGCCGGAAGAAGAACCTCCGGCTCATGATCGTCGGTGTTCCCAACGTCGGGAAATCCTCCCTGATCAATCGCCTGACCGGGAAGAAGAGCGCCCGGACCGGAGACAAGCCGGGCGTGACCCGTGGCAAACAGTGGCTGACACTCGTCAGCGGCATGCAGCTCCTGGATACGCCGGGCATCCTCTGGCCGAAGTTTGAAGACCGCCAGGTCGGGATCCGCCTGGCCTTCTGCGGTTCCATCCGTGATGAGATCCTGGATCAGGAAACGCTGGCCCTGGAGCTCATCCGTTATCTCGGCCGGGACTATCCGCAACTCCTGAAAGACCGCTATAAACTCGAATGGATCCGGGGAGCGGGCGAAGGCCCGACTGACGCGGAACCGGAGTGGGAAGCAGCTGATCCGGCCGACGCGATCTACGGAGGGGCGGCGGATGAGGACGAAAAAGATCCGGCGCTCCTCGATATGGAGGAGATCGCCCGCCGAAGAGGCTTTTTCCTGGCCGGGAAGCGCATCGACTATACGCGCACCGCGCGCACGGTGCTGGACGAATTCCGCGCCGGAAAGATCGGCCGTATCACGTTAGAAAAGGCTGTTTTACAGAAGTGAGGAAGTCATGACGAAAGCAGAACGGGAAGCCAGGCAGAAGGAACGCGCTTACGAATTGCGCCGGATCGAACGGGAACTGGGGGCGCAGGGTTTCCGTTTCATCGCCGGCGTTGACGAAGTGGGACGGGGCCCGCTGGCCGGGCCGGTCGTCGCGGCGGCCTGTGTGCTGCCGGCGGATTTTGAAGGACTCGGCATCGATGATTCTAAAAAGCTCTCGGAGAAAAAGCGCGAGCTGCTGGCGGAACAGATCCGGGAAGCAGCCCTCTGCTATGGCATCGGGGAGGCCAGCAACCACATGATCGATCAGATCAATATCCTGCAGGCGACAAAAATCGCCATGCGCCGCGCGATCGAGAAGGCGAATGAGATGCTGCAGGCCCGTTGCGGGGAAGAGATCGACTATGTTCTTTTCGACGCCATGGAGATCCGCGAAGTGGAGCTGCCCCAGCGTTCCATCATCAAAGGCGACGCGACCTCCATTTCCATCGCGGCTGCTTCGATTCTGGCTAAAGTGTACCGGGATCACCTGATGATCGAGATGGATGGTGCCTATCCCGGCTATGGCTTTGCCCAGCATAAGGGCTACGGCACGGCGGCTCATTATCAGGCTTTGCGCGCGCACGGCCTGACGCCGATCCACCGGAAGAGTTTTCTGAAGAACCTCTGATCAAAGCCAGTTCGGCTGAGGCGGCTTGATCTGCTTAAAATCCTCAAAAAAAGAAACGAGCAACGAATCCCT
>JAFRYQ010000039.1 GCA_017437565.1 Bacillota bacterium | reverse complement strand
TTGACGTGAAGAAAGGGATGGTCTGCTTTACGGCCATGGCTGAAGACAGCCTGCAGGAAGCCTATGCCATCCGCCGGGACAGCAACCGTGTGGAAGCTGTCACTTCCTGTAACGCGGAGGTGTTGAAAGATACCTACGTCGCTTCCTGTCATTACGCCGGTTTTACCAATGCCGACGGCATGGAGATCGACGGTTGGTATCTGGAGCCCTTCGGCTTTGATCCCGCGGCGAAATATCCCGCGATCCTCAATATCCACGGTGGACCGCGCGCGGCTTACGGTACGTCTTTCTTCCATGAAATGCAGTTCTGGGCCAGCTGCGGCTATTTCGTCTTCTTCTGCAATCCTCGCGGATCCGGCGGCCGGGGAGATGCCTTTGCCGATATCCGCCGGCAGTACGGCGGTATCGATTACGAAGACCTTATGGCGTTTACCGATCACATGCTGGCTTTGGTACCACAGATCGATCCGGAGCGCATCGGGGTCACCGGCGGCAGTTACGGCGGCTGGATGACCAACTGGATCATCGGGCACACCGACCGTTTCCGGGCGGCCTGCTCACAGCGCAGCTTCTCCAACTGGCTCTCTGATTTCTCAGCCAGTGAGATCGGTTACAGCTTTGATGTCGAGGAGATCGGGGCTTTGCCCTGGGAGGATCCCGAGCGCCTGTGGTGGAGCTCGCCAGCCGCTTACGTGGACCGGATGAAGACCCCAACGCTCTTTATCCATTCGCTGAAGGACCACAATTGCCCGCTTTCCGAGAGCATGCAGATCTTCGCGGCACTGCGCTACCGCCGTATCCCGGCCCGCGCCGTGCTGTTTGAAGGGGAAGGACACGGCCTCTCGCGGAAAGGGAAACCGCGCCACCGCATCCGCCGCCTGCAGGAGATCACCGACTGGATGGACCGCTGGCTGAAGGAGTAGAGGATCAAAGCAAACCCCGGCAGGAATTGATGCACAGATGTCCGGATTGTGATAAAATATCGATGAACACTTATATAAATAAGCGATCGCGGGAAGGAGTGTCGTATGGATAATAATCTTTTCACCAATGAAATCATTATCAGCTGGCTGCAGTATTTCACCAAATATACGCCGGTCGACCTGGAGCGGGTCAAGATGATCGACATCACCCGGAAGAATAAGAACGTGATCCCGACCGTCGAATCGCATCAGGTAACGCTGGTGTTCACGGAGGCAGGGGATCCGGATATCTTCTACCGCATGTGGAACGCCGGCCTAGGTGATTGTGAAGTCTGGTATAATGAAGGCGCGGAACCCGTCGGCCGCATGAAACACGATTACGTCCGCGATATGATCAACCGCGGTATCAACGCATCCGCCGGCATGCTGGTGATCAATCCGAATGCCCGCAATACCTACCGCATCGGTTTAGGATCGGAATACTTCCAGCAGGGCTCGGTGCAGCACGTCGGCAGTGAGATCCGTTCGGTGATCTTTAATAAGATGAACGTGGAGCGGGAAGATAACTACGTCGTCATCTCGAGCGGCAGCATCGCTGTGGAAGCCGCGCTGATCGCGATCGAAGGAACCGTCACGGCAGTGGAATATAACCGCGACCGCCGTTCGTCCATGGAAGAGAATATCGAGCATTTTGGCCTGCATAACGTCCGGGTCATCGATCACATCGATAAAGAAACCATGAAGGACTCGCCGACGCCGTCCGGAGTCTTCATGGTCGCTTCCGCCAGCATGGAGCAGGAACTCGACCTCCTGACCCGCCTGAATCCCCGTATCCTGGTCGTCGTTTATACCCTTGACTTTAACGTCGCTGCCAGCATTGGCCGTATCTTCGATAAATACAGCATCAAAGACAAAGAAGTCATCCAGGTTTCGGTTTCCAAACTAAACCAGAAGAACGTCTTCGAGCAGGAACCTTCTCCCTGGATCATCACCGGAAGAGCCGCCCGCACCTGAGGCGGGGGGAATACCGCTGACTATTCATAACGACGATCACCACTCGTTGAGACAAACCCCTGGATCTTTACGAACGGATCCGGGGTTTTTCATTGTCCAACTATTCGATGAAAATTGTTCATCTAAATAATGAAACTAAGTCACTAAATTCGCTTTACAAGCCGGGGGAAAGCTGTATAATGGTTTTCGTTGAACTCTATGCATTTATAAGATGAAATAAATTAATCAAAATAGTCAGAAAACGGAGATGCGTGAACCCGGTGGGGACGGAAGGCAGGAAAAGCGAACCGATCCGCATCGATACTGAGAATAAAGGAGTACGGGAAGAACAGATGAAGAACACGACAGAGATCAGATGGCACGGACGGGGCGGACAGGGCGCCAAGACGGCGGCGCTGCTGCTGGCGGACGTGGCTTTTAAAAGCGGTAAGAACGTACAAGGGTTCCCGGAATACGGACCGGAGCGGATGGGGGCGCCGATCACGGCGTTTAACCGCATCAGCAAGGATCGCATCCGGGTGCATTCCAATATCTATCATCCGGATTACGTCGTAGTGGTGGATGAGACCCTGCTGCACGCCGTGCACGTCACGGACGGACTGAACCCGGAAGGGGCTTTGATCGTTAATACGCCGAAGAAGGCGGAAGAGATCCGGCCCTTGCTACGCGGGTACGCAGGCAAAGTCATCACCATCGACGCCCGTCGCATCTCCGAGCAGACGCTGGGGAGAAATTTTCCCAATACGCCGATGCTGGCGGCAGCCGTGGCTGTGAGCAAGGTGATGGAGAAGGAAGCCTTTATCGGGGAGATGGAGACGTCTTTCCATCATAAATTCGCGAAAAAACCGGAAGTGATCCGCGGTAATATGGCCGCGCTGGAGATTGCCTATAACGAGGCCGAAAAAGCGGCTTCTGCCGGGCTTTAAGGGGAGAATGAGATGAGAGTAGATGCTAGCAAGATAAACGAAAATACGCCCTATCAGGAGCTTACAGAAGGGCTGAAGATGTTCGCACCCGCTACGTCGCGTCTGTTTAAGACTGGCGAATGGCGCACGGACACCCCGGTATGGATCACCGAGAAATGCAAACAGTGCCTGCTTTGTACGCCGACCTGCCCGGACAGTTCCATTCCCGTCGTAGCAGGAAAGCGCCAGGGCTTTGATTACGATCATTGTAAAGGGTGCGGGATCTGCGCCAAGGTCTGCCCCTTCGGCGCGATCTATATGAAGGAAGGAGTGGAAGCATGAGCCTTTCCGTCAAACCGAGCAAAGCTATTAAAGAGCGGATGTCTGGGAACGAAGCAGTCGCTTACGCCATCCGCCAGGTGAACCCGGACGTGATGCCGGCGTTCCCAATCACCCCGTCCACAGAAATCCCACAGATGGTTTCCACCTATATCGCCAACGGGGAGATCGATACGGAATTCATCCCGGTCGAGAGCGAGCATTCCGCCATGTCGGCTGCCATCGGCGCCAGCGCGGCCGGCGCTCGTACCATGACCGCGACGTCCTCCGCCGGCCTGGCTTTAATGTGGGAAGAACTCCTGCTGGCGGCTTCCAACCGGTTGCCGGTCGTACTGACCCTGGTGAACCGGACGCTCTCGGGACCCATCAATATCAACTGCGACCATTCGGATGGCATGGGAGCCCGGGACACGGGCTGGATCCAGATCTATGCCGAGAACAACCAGGAAGCTTACGACAACTATATCCAGGCTTTTCCCATCGCGGAGAACCCGACTGTGCATCTGCCGGTCATGGTCTGCCAGGACGGCTTTATTACCAGCCATGCCGTGGAGAATATCGATCTCCTGGAAGACGCGGCCGTCCGTGCGTTTGTGGGGGAATACGAACCGGAAGAGTATCTGCTGAATCCCGGCAAACCGATCGCCGTCGGCCCGTATTCGCTTTCGTCCTTCGCCATGGAAGCTAAAAAAGCCCAGGAAGAAGCGATGGAACGCGCCGGGGACGTGATCCTGAAAGTCGCTGCGGCTTTTGAACTGCTTTCCGGCCGGGAATACGGGTTTTTTGAAGAATACCGCACGAAAGACGCGGACTATATCATGCTGATCATGGGGTCCGCGGCGGGCACCGCGAAAGAAGCTGTCGACCAGCTGCGCGAAGAAGGCGTGAAAGCCGGCGTCCTGAAACTGCGTGTCTTCCGGCCTTTCCCGGAGAAGGAGCTCGCGGAAGCGCTGAAGAGCTGCAAGGTCTGCGCCATCATGGACCGCTGCGAGAGCTACAACGGCAATTCCGGGCCGCTGGGCCAGGAGGTCCTGGCCGGGCTCTACCG
>JAFRYQ010000038.1 GCA_017437565.1 Bacillota bacterium | reverse complement strand
CGATCCATACGCAATACGGCGGCGTGGTCCCCGAGATCGCTTCCCGGGAACACCTGACGAATATCAACCCTTGTATCGAACAGGCGCTGGCGGAAGCCGGCGTGACGATGGATGAGATCGACCTGATCGGGGTCACCAACGGGCCGGGACTCATCGGGGCGCTGGTGATCGGCGTCGCGGCGGCGAAAGCCCTGGCCCTGGCAGCGGATAAACCGCTGATCGGGGTCAATCATATGCACGGGCACGTTTCGGGCAATTACATCGCCAGCCCCACACTGGAACCCCCGTTTACGGCGCTGGTCGTTTCCGGCGGGCATACGAATATCGTGGCGGTGGACAGCTATACGGAGTACCGGGTGTTGGGCGGCACGCGTGATGACGCGGCCGGTGAAGCCTATGATAAGGTAGCCCGGGTCATCGGGCTCGGCTATCCGGGTGGCCCCAAGATCGACCGGGCGGCCAAAGCCGGCGACCCGGAGGCGATTCATTTTAAGCGCGTCTATCTGGAAAAGGACGGGTTTGATTTCAGTTTCAGCGGGATCAAAACGCAGGTCCTGAATTACGTGAACCATGAGCGCCAACAGGGAAGGGACGTGAACGTGAATGACGTCGCGGCCGGCTTCCAGGAGGCGGTGGTGGAAGTATTGGTGGAAAAAGCCGTCGGCGCCGTGAAAGAACTGGGCGAGAAGCGCCTGGTCATCGCGGGCGGCGTGGCGGCTAACAGCCGCCTGCGCGCCGCGCTGGCCGCGCGGTGCGCCCGGGAACAGCTGCAGCTGTTCCTGCCGCCGCCGGAACTGTGTACCGATAATGCGGCGATGATCGCCTGCGCCGCTTATTACGATTACCAGGCCGGGCTGCGGAGCGACCTGCGGCTGGACGCTTACGCCGATCTGCCCTTCTGAGGACGGCTGTAAAAGGCAAATCCCACGGTTTCATGGCGAAAAAACGCAACTGACGGACAGGATATAGCGATGATCATATTATCTGCATCTGACATCAAGAAGAGCTACGGCACCGACGTGATCCTGGAGAATATCTCTTTCCACGTGAATGCCGGGGATAAGGTGGGCATCATCGGCGCCAACGGTGCCGGCAAGACCACCCTCCTGAATATATTATCCGGACAACTGCCTTATGATTCCGGCAATATTTTCGTGGCCAAGGAAACGACGATCGGCTACCTGAAGCAGCGTGACCAGTTCGATCCGAACCGGACCGTCATGGAAGAAGTGCGCGATATCTTCGGGGAGCTGGAAGCCATGGAGAAGGAGATCCAGGAGCTGAACGAGCGCATCGCCGCCGCGCCGGCTTCCGGCCAGCAGGCGGAAAGCGCCGCGCTCTGGAACCGTCTGGGCACGCTGCAGGACGAGTTCGCCCGGCGTGGCGGCTATACCTATAAGAGCGAGATCCGCGGCGTCCTGACCAGCATGGCCTTCGGGGAGAAGACCTTGGATCAGAAGACGGGAAGCCTCTCCGGCGGTGAACGGACGCGCCTGGCTTTAGCCTGCCTGCTTTTGCGGAAACCGGACATCCTCTTCCTGGATGAGCCGACCAACCACCTGGATATCGGTACGCTGAAATGGCTCGAGCAGTATCTGAAAGCCTATAGCGGCACGCTGATCCTGATCTCCCACGACCGCTATTTCCTGGATCAGGTCGTCGATCACGTCTTTGAGGTCAGCAATAAACACCTGACCTGCTATACGGGCAATTATACGGCCTTTGCCGAGAAGAAACGGCTGCTGCGGGACGCCCAGCTGAAGGCTTATACCAAACAACAGACCGAGATCCGCCGCCAGGAGGACCTGATCCGCCGCTATAAGGAGCGGGGCACGGAGAAGCTGGCCAAACGCGCGGCGTCGCGGGAGAAACGCCTCTCGCACGTGGAGCGGTTGGAGAAGCCAGAAGCGGAGCGACGGGCCATGAAGATCGGCTTTGACCAGAACATCCAAAGCGGCAGCGACGTCCTGCTGGCCGAGGGGCTGGCCAAGACTTTCTATGGAAAAGACGGGCCGCGGGAGCTGTTCCACGACGTGAATTTCGATATCAAGCGGGGTGAGCGTATCTGCATCGTCGGCGCCAACGGCGTCGGCAAGACCACGCTCCTGCGTATCATCACCGAAGAGACCGAGCCCAGCGCGGGGTACCTGCGTATCGGGCATAACGTCGAATTCGGTTATTACGACCAGGGGCAGATGCTGCTCTCGGACGATCTGACCGTGATCGATGAGATCCATGAGACCTATCGCTTATATAAAGAAGGCGAGCTCCGCAATATCCTGGGCCGTTTCCTTTTCACCGGCGACATGGTCTTCCGGCAGGTGGGGTCGCTCTCCGGCGGTGAAAAAGCGCGGCTTTCGCTCCTGAAACTGATGATGGGCGGCGCCAACGTGCTGGTGCTCGACGAACCGACGAACCACCTGGACATCGCCTCTAAAGAAGCCTTTGAAGAAGCGCTGGAGGAATATCCGGGCACGGTGATCACCGTCACGCACGACCGCTATTTCCTGAACCGGGTGCCGGACCGCATCCTCGAACTGACGCCGGAGGGCATGACGGAATATCTCGGGAAATACGATTATTACGTGGAGAAGAAGGAAGCCCTCGGATCCGGTAAAGCCTATCTGCGCCAGCTGGCGGACGGGACGCAGGAGGCGTCTTCCGCCCGGGAATCAGGAGGAAACCGGCGTGACGACGCCGTGGAACGAGCCGGGACCGGGGGACTCTCGGCTGCCGCCGAGCGGGAACAGAAGAAGAAACGCGAGGCGGAGGAGCGCCGCCGCAAACGGGAGATCGAGCGGCTGGAGGCTTTGATCGCGGAACTGGAGGAAAAGATCAAAGCCGGCGAACAGGAGATGCTGAAGCCCGAAAACCAGGCGGATCATACGGCACTGGCCCGCATCGGCAGCCGCATCCAGGCGGAAAAGGAAGAGCTGGAAGCCGTTTATGAAGAGTGGGCGGCCCTGGCCGAAGCGTGAAGAAAGAAAACGCATACCGCTTGCCGGCGGTAAAAACTTATTGCATTGATATTAAGTGTTGTCTATAATAAGATTTGTGAAAAATAAAAACCCACGAGGTTGTGAGAAAGTAGGAGGTAGACATGGTTTTAGATAAGATCAGAGAGATCATCGTTGACCAGCTTGCAGTTGACCCTTCCATGGTAACCATAGAGACCAACCTGATGAAGGATCTGGAAGCTGATTCGCTTGACGCGGTCGAGATCATCATGGCGATCGAAGAAGAATATGATATCGAGATCCCGGATGAGGAAGCGGAAAAATTCCAGAGCGTGCGCGACCTGGTCGAATACGTAGAAGAGCAGATTTAAGGAAATATCAGCCTGCCCCCGGCGGCAGGCTTTTTTGATTAAAAAGGAGCCATATGAAAAACGCGAAGATTTCCAATGCGGTCATCAACCGGTTACCGCGTTACCGCCGCTATCTGATCGAGCTGGAGAAAAAGGGCGTGGAGAAGATCTCCTCCAAGGATTTCAGCAGTCTGATCGGCTATACCGCTTCCCAGATCCGCCAGGACCTGAATAATTTCGGCGGCTTCGGGCAGCAGGGCTACGGCTACAGTGTGACGGGACTCCGGGAAGAGATCGATGCGATCCTGGGCCTGGATAAGGAATACCGGATGGTCATCATGGGCGCCGGCAACCTTGGCCAGGCTATCACCAAATACGCCAAAAGCCTGCCGGCGGGTTTCCGAGTCTGCGGCGTCTTCGAGGTGCGGAAAGAGCTGATCGGTACCGAGCTGGACGGGTTGGAAATCCACGATTATGAGAATCTCGTAGATTTTGTCGAGCGTGAGAAGATCGATATCGGCATCATCTGCGTCAATCGCGACAGTGCCCAGGAAGTGGCCGACCGGCTCTGCTTTGCCGGGGTAAAGGGCATCTGGAATTTCGCCCGCGTCGACATCGAGGTGCCGCCGCACGTGGCCTTGGAGGTTGTACAGCTCTCCGACAGCCTGCACGCGCTGGCCTATCACATGAACGATATCAAAAAACGCAGCCACCACGGGAAATAGGGTGCCGCACCGGCAGAAGCCTGGCCAGCGCGCCGGAAACGCGCGGGTCTTGAGCGGCAGTTTGCGAAATGGCATAAAAAAAGAGGCTGCCTGTTATGCAGTCTCTTTTCTTCCGATTTTAATTGGGTCCGGGCTGGCTGTAATTAAGCCTCGACCGGAGCTTCAACCGGGCAAGAACCCGCGCAAGCACCGCAGTCAATGCACAGATCGGCATCGATTTCATACTGGGTGGCACCCTGGGAGATCGCTCCTACCGGGCACTCTTCTGCGCAAGCGCCGCAGCTAATGCAAGCATCCGTAATCTTATATGCCATTATATAGCCTCCTTTTTCAAATGACGGGTCATATATTTCGGCATTAATCATAGCATAAGGATTCACGCAAGTAAAGATGAAAATTTATTCATTGACGGGAAAAAGTGGTACGGGAAAATCCTTTCAGGCTTTGACAATCTGCCGGGAACGCGGGATCGAGAGCCTGATCGACGACGGTCTGTTCATCTATCACGACAGCGTCGCGGGAGGGCTTTCCGCCAAGCGTCAGAAGACGAAGATCAAAGCCATCAAGACCGCGCTTTTCAACGATCCGGTCCAAGCGCAGCTGATGCGCGAGAAGATCCGGGAATACGATCCCGCCAGCATCCTGATCATCGGCACGTCCGACCGGATGACTGATATCATCTGCGATCGGCTGGGCTTACCACCGGTGGCGGAACGCATCTATATCGAGGACGTGACGACGCCGGAAGAACGGGAAGCGGCGGCTAAGCAGCGGGACCAGCAGGGGAAGCACGTCATCCCCGTGCCGACGCTGCAGCTGAAGCGGGATTTTGCCGGCTATTTTATGGACCCGATGAAACTGCTCCGCAAAGCCAAGAGCGTTTCCGGCGCGGTGGCGACCGAAGCGCTGGTCCAGGAAGGCCTTTCCCGTGTCCTGGGCGGGGAAGTGGATGAAAAGACCGTGGTGCGGCCGACCTACAGCTATATCGGTGATTTCTTTATCGCGGATTCCGTGGTCACCGATATCGCCGACTGCGTCGGCAAAGAAGTCCCCGGGATCGCCGACGTGATCGGCGTCTTTGAGAATATGGCTCCGGACGAGCTGAAGGTTTTCGTGGCGATCAAGCTGGAGAAAACTGCTGACGTCTGGCAGACGGCGGAACGCTTCCAGAGGCGCCTGCGGGAGGCGATCGAATATATGACGGCCTTCAACGTGGATAGCATCAACGTGGAAGTGCGCGGCCTGGTGCGGCCGTCCTGAGGCGAGTAAACGCGCGGCCTCGCGCCGCGCTTTTTTTCACGGATTCTACATAAAATGCGTATTGACATCCGGAGGGAAAAGACCTACAATATGTTCTGG
>JAFRYQ010000037.1 GCA_017437565.1 Bacillota bacterium | reverse complement strand
TGAAAAGCGCCGCGCGCAGAAGGCGCTTGCCGGTCGGAAGGCGAAACGGTAAACAGGAAAGCGAGGGGAAGCAAGATGGAAGATCAATACCGCAATCAGGCCGCCAGCCCGGATCCGGGGATGCCGGAAGCGGAACCGCGGCCGGTGGAGGCCGCCGCGTCGCAGCTGTCTTTTGAAGCGGAACCTACGCAGCCGTCTTTTGAAGCGGAACCTGCGCAGCCGTCTTTTGAAGCGGAACCGCCGCGCCACGTCAATCCCTATGATCCGTCTTTCACCGCCAAGACCGGTGAAACCTATACGCCGCCGCAACCAAGCTTTGACGCGCGGGACGGACGTTGGGACACGCAGGCTCAGCCGTCGTATGATCCGTCCGGGAACTGGACGCCGACAGCCCAACCTTCTTTTGAAGCCCAAAGCAACCGCTGGGAGCAGCCGCAGTACGGCCAAAGCCAGCCGCAGCACGACCAGCCTCAATACGGCCAGCCGCAGCAGACATACGGACAACAGGCTTATGGGGATCGGCAGGTACCTGGCAACCAGCCCTACGGGGATCCGCGGAATTTCCCGGCGCAGAATTACGATATGGGGACCCAGACGGACGCGTATCTCGATAAACTGGGGCGGCGCGCGCTCATCCTGGGGATCGCCAGCGTGATCACCTGGCTCTTTCCGCTTCTCGGTTACGCGACCAGCCTGATCGGCTTAAGCGCAGCCCGCAAAGGCGTGAACAGTCCCAATTATGCCGACAAGGCGAAACTGGGACGGGTCCTCTGCCTGGTGGGATTGGGTCTTTCGCTATTTAATTCCATCATTGCCGTGATCCATCAGATGGCCTTATGAGTGAGGCACCTATCTCCTACCGTCTCATTCGCAGCGCGCGGCGGACGTTGGGCCTGACTGTGACTCCGGATGGCGAAGTGATCGTCCGGGCTCCTAAGCGGGCAACGCTTAGGCAGATCGAACAGTTTGTAGGGGCGCATGCCGAGTGGATCCGGAAAAAGCAGGAGCTGATGCGGCGCCGGGCGGTCGAGCGGGCTAAACAACAGCTTCCGCCTTTTACAACAGCGGAACTGGCATCGCTGAAAAAGCAGGCGCGGGCAGAATTTCCGCCCCGCATGGCGGAACTGGCCCGATGGATGGGGCTCAGCTTTGACCGGTTGGCGATCCGCGCGCAAAAGACCCGCTGGGGGAGCTGCAGCGCCAAACGGAGCATCAATCTAAACTGCCTTCTGGTGCTGGTCCCGGAGGAAGTGCGGGATTATGTGATGATTCACGAGCTCTGCCATCTGCGCCATCTGAATCATTCCCCGGCATTCTGGAAGATGGTGGAATATTACGACCCGGACTACCGCCAACATCGCCGCTGGCTCCGGGAACACGAGCAGGTTTTAATCGGCCGGCTGCCTGAGAGAGAAAAGGACAGTTGACCGCAGATTATATCATAGGAATTGCGCTTTCGCAGCGTGAGATGAAAACAAGAAAGAAGGCACAGCATGGGTTTACCGCAAAATTCGGGATTGGATCTGCACGCGAAGTTCCCGAGCGGCGTCCGCAACCTCATCACGGACGTGCCCGGAGTAACGGTAGGTCATCAAACGATCGAGGATGACGAGAAATTTATCCACACCGGAGTGACGGCGATCCTGCCGCACCAGGGAGACCTCTTCCACGAAAAGGTTCCGGCCGGAACCGCGATCATCAATGGCTTCGGTAAGAGTGCCGGTCTGGTGCAGGTCCAGGAACTCGGCACCCTGGAAACGCCGATCATCCTGACCAATACGCTCAGCGTCGGCACCGGCCTCACGGCATTGGTCAAGTATATGCTGGAGCGGAATGAGGATATCGGCGTCCGCACGGGTACCGTAAACGGGGTGGTCACCGAGTGCAACGACGGCAGCCTCTCCGACATCCGCGGCCTGCACGTAAAAGAAGAAGACGTACGATACGCCTTGGATCACACGGGAGAAGACTTCGCGGAAGGCGCGGTCGGCGGTGGTACCGGTATGTGCTGCCTGGGATTGAAGGGCGGCATCGGTTCCGCATCCCGCCTCATCAAAGCCAAACGGGACGGCGCTGAGGTCACTTATACCGTCGGGGCTTTAGTGATGTCCAATTTCGGCGCCGCCGGTAATCTCGTGATCGGCGGGAAACATTACGACACCCGAAAGGCCAACCCGCGTTATCAGGCGGCTGCGAACGCGCAGCCGGCGAAACCGTCACCGGCTGAGGCAGCGACTGCCGGTCAACCGGAGACGGGGACTGTCTGTCAGGCGGAGGCGGGGACTGTCGGACCGGTAGGAGATCGGGCGGATGATCAGGCAACCGGGAAAGATAAGGGTTCCATCATCATGATCATCGCCACGGACGCGCCGCTTTCCGACCGGCAGCTGAAGCGGGTCGCATTCCGCGCCACCCATGCGCTGGGCCGGGTTGGCTCCTACAGCGGCAACGGATCCGGCGACGTCGCGATTGCCTTCTCGACGGGAGTGCGCTTCCCGCATTACAGCCAGGACAGTGTCCTCACGACCCAGGTCTATTTCGATGATGCCATCGACGACCTGTTCGAAGCCACCGTCGAAGCCGTGGAAGAATCCATCATCAGTTCCCTCTGGCACGCCCGCACTACGACCGGCATCCGCGGCCGGAAAAAATACGGCTTGCAGGATTACCTGCGGGAATTCGAAGACTAGGACCGCACAGAGCTTCGAGAATCAGACTCCCAAACAGAAATCCCGAAATCTGATCCAGCCAGGCCTCAATAACCAGACTTGGCAAGGTTCCAATTGTCCCATACCGGCGCAGCAGTTCATCTGCTGCGCTTTTTCTTTGCCTGTGACTGGCCGCGCTGGTGGTTTAATTGGAGCTCTTGTTCCCTGACCGACCGGGCCAAATCGGATCTTACGTCATTAGCGATGAACCGACTGAAATCCGACAGAAATCAAAGCAAAACGTCCGAATGACGTAAGATCCAAACCAGGCCAAATCGGATCTTACGTCATTAGCGATAGGCGGGCTGAAATCCGACAGAAATCCAAGTAGAACGTCCAAATGATGTAAGATCCAAATCTGAGGGGAGGAGACGCTTACAACAGCTAGTCAGGAAAGGACTATTCTTGTATGGGGAAATGGGCGAATCGCTTGTCAATCTATGGGGAAAATGTTAGAAACATATTAGCTGGAGAGAGGAAACACATAAAGGGAGGCAGAAAAGAAATGATTAAGGACATATTGGAACGGGAACTCAAGGCGCTTGCCTTTACGAAAGACTGCTATAAGAAGAAACTCAAGCCGGAGGATAAAGCAAAGCTGTATGTGCGAGTTGGGAAAAAGGGCCCACTATACCAGATCGGGTTAGAAGGGCCACGCGATGCGTTTAATCACCCTAAAACGAAAATGGTAGGGGGTCCGGATAATATAATCGTTCATAATGCGCAAGCCTATGCGCATTATGAAGAGATGTTGAAGAGAATCGAAGCGAATGAAAAAGCTTTACGAAAATGTCTAAACCAAATCCAGGATTATTCCGAGGAAGCAGTTCAGGCAGCATTGTCCTGGCCATACCGGAATCCGTACTATTGGAGAGATGGGGATCCGGTTTGGATGAAATTGAAGAAGATCGCGAAGCAGCCGTATGACAAAAACAGCTACCAATATGATGACCCGGCCTGTTTAGCCCTGGATGGGACTAAAGTACGATCCAAGTCTGAAGCGATCATCTATAATATGCTCTTGCAAGAAAGAATTCCATTTCAGTACGATAAGACGGTCACCATACAAACAAAAGAAGCAAACGTGGAAGCCTCTTTTGATTTTCTCATTCCGGCTATAGACCGGGACTTTGGCTGGGAACACCTGGGTTTATTGAAGGATCCGGCTTACTGCAGTAGAACTGCGAATAAACTGCAACGTTACGCAGTCGCGGGCTTCATTCCGTTCCACAACCTGATCCTGACCGGGGATATGTCCGCTACCGCAATCGATTCCGAGCTGGTACGTGAAATCATCGTGAAAATTATCAAGCCGCGCGTACGTACGCCGCGATCGTCAAGATAAGAGAAGTGCCGGTTCGAAAGTTACAGGCAAGCTGTGGGCATAGCTGTGGTTTCGAAAATGCCGGATTGTTTATCGCTCCGATTCCTATCGCCCCGAGGTCTATCACACCGATGCCCCCTCGGTCCAGCCAAATCAAAAGCCTCCTGTCGCATACGCGGGCAAGAGGCTGATAAACGATTGAATTCAGACGGGATCATCTGCGCAGCAGTTTATCCGCGGCACTTTTGACTGGGCAGCCATTTCGCGGCAGGTGCCCCAAGGGGCTTTAAAGTCAGGCGTTTGCGAAGAACTATAAAGTCAGGCATCTGCGCGGATCTCTAACATCAGACGTCCGCGAGAATCTTTAACGGCAGGCGTCCACGAGCGCTTTGAAGGCCAGCGCGTGTACGGGGTGGTCGCGGAAGGCGAGTTCCGGATGCCACTGCAGGCCGACGCAGAAACGGCGCTGGGGATCGTAGGTCGCTTCTACGATACCGTCACCGCGGGAAATAGCCATCGCCTTCAACGTCGGCGCGAGATCTTTGATCGCCTGATGATGGAAAGAATTGACCTCGAGGTCCGTCAAGCCACCGGTCCAGGCATGGATCGGCGTATCGGGGATGATGTCGACGAAATGTGTCGTGACGTAGCTCGGTTTCCGCTGGCTGTGGCGGGTCTCCGTCGGCAGTTGGGTAGGCAGATCCTGATACAGCGTGCCGCCCTCCATGACATTGATAAACTGATGGCCGCGGCAGATCCCGAGCACCGGCTTATCCTGCCGCTTTGCTGCCTCATAGATCAGACGCTCGTTGACGTCACGTTTGGCGGCCAGCAGTCCGATCTGGAGGATCGGTTCTTCACCGTAAAGCTGCGGATTGACGTCCGGACCGCCGGTGATGATGACTCCGTCGAGCCGGCTGACCAGTTCGTCCGCGTCCGCTTCCGAATCCCCGAAGGGAAGCAGGATCGCCAGGCCGCCCTGCTTTTGGACGCCCTCCAGATAGCCGGGGACGATCCACCAGCTCGCCAGGTTGTAGTCATAGAGCGGCGTGACGCCGATCAAAGGTTTTTTGCTCATTTCTTGCCTCCGTTGTTTATATATCTGCGGGAAGCCTCCGGGACGAAAGTGAACCGGGCTTTCCGTTGATCCACAGTTTGATGTATGAATAGATGCCAGATAGATAATAGTCTATAGTGAGGATCAATAATCGTTATTGCTGAAAGGCTTCTGCTCACAGGCGAGAAGCCGGGAAAGCCGGTCGGTGTAGGCTTTGTCGCTGATGGAAGCCGCGCCGAGGCGGACGAGCGAGGAAAGCCGGCAGGCGCCGAGCAGCACGGAAGACAGGTTGCCTTGCGCGAGCGTGACCATGACGTCCGCAGCCGGGTCATCCGCAGAAGCCGGGTCATCCGCAGAAGCCTGATCATCCGTAGAAGCCGCCACCTCTGGCACCAGCGACCAGGTGCCGTCCCGGAAAGCGACGGTGAAGGAGCGATCCTCT